>NZ_PXWF02000021.1 GCF_003011895.2 Massilia glaciei
CATGAAGCGTCTCGATCAGCACGTTCTTTTCGGGGTGCGAGAGATGAGTGAGGTCAGGGAGAGGTGCGAGCGTTAACATGGCCGGCATCATGCACCGGTTTGGAAAAGTTTACAATTGCGCGTTTACAACAGGTTGGGCTAAACAGTCACCTAATTTCACGGCAAATTTTGATGCCAAAGGGCGCCCCTGTTTACATTTTCTGTGAATAGGTTATATATAAACAACCAACCGCGTCAAGGAAAATATGTAAACAAGAAAAATGCCCTGCAAATCAGAGACTTGCAGGGCATAGTTTCCATCTCGATCTGACTAGGCGTCAGAACGGGATGTCGTCATCCATGTCCGAGAAATTCGGCGCTGGCCGTGGCGCAGGACGTGCCGCCGGTGCCGGTGGTGGCGCCTGGCGCGGGGCCGGTGCCTGGCGGCTTTGCTGTGGCTGGCTGTCGTAGCCGCCGTCGTCCATGCCGCTGTCGCCGCCCATGCCCTGACGGCCGCCGAGCATTTGCATGTTTTCGGCGACGATGTCGGTCGCGTATTTCTCGACGCCGTCCTTGTCGGTGTACTTACGCGTTTGCAAACGCCCCTCGACGTAGACCGACGAACCTTTTTTGAGGTACTGGCCGACGATTTCGGCCAGGCGGCCGAAGAACGAAATACGGTGCCATTCCGTCGTTTCTTTTGCTTCGCCGGTGTTTTTGTCCTTCGATTTGTACGAGGTCGCGACGGCGATGTTGGCGATGGCGTCGCCGCTCGGCATGTAGCGGATTTCCGGGTCGCGGCCCAGATTGCCGACGATGATGACTTTGTTAACTGATGCCATGAATAACTCCTGTTGGTGCTGACGGCCAATATTCGTGGTCACTAGCCAAACCGGGCTGTCACTCGCCAATACGTGGTGTCACTGTAGGTTCTTAAGAAACAACAACTTAAGCCTTTCCAGGGGAAAAGCTTAGGTAAGTCGCTTCGGGAAGTGTTTCAAACTCTGCCGCTATGCGAAAGAAATAGGTGTTCTGACATCCCCCAGTATACCCTGCCCTGAACCAAAAAGCAGTTATCCTTTGGCGCTCAGCTATCCCCGGATTCGGGCTCGGAAACCCTCAGTTCGACAATCCAGGCGCTCTCGGGACGCATCGGCGGCAGCGGCAGGCCGGCCGCCGCAAGTGCCGCGCCCGCCATTCGGCGGCCCGGCGCCAAGTCGCCCCAGCCCTCGGGCAGGGCGACGTCGTTGACGGGCGCCGCCCGCACGACCAGCGAAGGTATCGCCGCCAGCCACGGCAGTTGCAGCGGCGACTGGTAGCGTTGATGGGCGGCGGCGGTGCGGAACACGCACAACACGCCGGCCCGCTGTTCTTCGTTCCAGCATGCGGTGTAGGTGACGCCGTCGACGATGTCCCCCTGGTGCACCGCGGCGCCGTGGATCACGCCGCGCAGGCGTTTGTGCTGGGCGATCCACGCGGCCAGGCGTTCCCTCTCAATCACGTCCATGGTGCTGACGTCGGCCTCGATCCCGCAATGGCCGATCAGCGCCACGGCCGCCCTGAAATCGATGCGGTGCGCGCGACCGGTCGTATGCGCCGGCGCGGGACCGATGTGCGCGCCCATGATCTCGGGCGGGAAGAAGCGCAAAAAGCCGCGCTGGATCGCGACCCGTTCAAGCGCGTCGTTGCAGTCGCTGGTCCACACCCGGTGCGTGTGCGCGAGGATGCCGAAGTCGACGCGCCCGCCGCCCGAGGCGCAGGTTTCGATCTCCACCAGCGGATGCGCCCTGCGCACGCGCTCGAGCAGCCGGTACAGCGCGCGCACCTGGGCGCCGTGCGTCGCGCGCCCCTTCGACGTGCCCGGGCCCATGTCGCGGTTCATATCCCATTTGAGATAGCGGATCGGCGTCCCGCCCAGCAGCAGGTCGATCTTGTTGAACAGGTAGTCCGTCACTTCGGCCAGCGTCAGGTCGAGCACCAGCTGGTTGCGCCCCAACAGCGGCTTGTCGCCGGGGACGGCCAATGCCCATTGCGGATGCGCGCGATAGAGTTCGCTGTCGGGGTTGACCATTTCCGGCTCCACCCACAGGCAAAACTGCATGCCGAGCGACTCGACCAGGCTGGCCAACGGTCCCAGCCCGTCC
Source organism: Massilia glaciei (assembly GCF_003011895.2). Taxonomy (GTDB): domain Bacteria; phylum Pseudomonadota; class Gammaproteobacteria; order Burkholderiales; family Burkholderiaceae_D; genus Telluria_A; species Telluria_A glaciei. Next base: position 2,124 of record NZ_PXWF02000021.1, read on the forward strand.
GGATATTTGGCGCGGTCGGGCCACCAGTCGCCCAGGCCGGCGCGGTCGTGCGCGCGGCCGTGGAACCAGCCGTCGTCGAGCACGAAGCGTTCGACGCCCACCGCGGCGGCGGCCTTTGCGAGCGCCGCAAGGCGTTGATGGTCGTGGTCGAAGTAAAGCGCTTCCCAGGTGTTGATGTGGACCGGCCGCGCAACGCGCGCGGCGCCCGGCCATTGCAGTATCTGGTCGCGCAGCACCGCGTGGAACGCGGCCGACAAGCCTGCCAGGCCGCGCGCGCTGTAGGCGGCATACGCGGGCGGCGCGCTGTAGCGCTGGCCCGGCGCGAGCAGCTGTTCACCGCCATGCAGCAGCTCGCCGGCCTGCAGTTGGCGCCGGCCGTCGGTCAGCGGCTCGATCAGCAGGCTGTGGCTGCCCGAGAAGCCCAGGTGCAGCCCCCAGCCTTCGCCACTGTCCTCGCCCAGGCCGGCGCCGCCCACCATCACGCCCGGGAAGCAGTCGTGCGAGCTGCGGCCGCGCCGGTTATCGCGACGGAACATGGCTCCCGGGAGGTGGTCCCAGTGCTCCTTGAATTCTCCTGCCCACGGCCCGCCCAAGGTAAGGACCCTGCAAGCTTGCGGCGGAAGCGGCAGCGTTACGGCCGCCAGCCAGCACAGTTGATACGGCGTGATTCCCAGGTTTTCGATGCTGGTCGTGACGGTCCACAGCGCGCCCGACGCGGCCAGGCTCCAACGCTGTTCCCAGCGCAGGCCGGCGGCGGGCGACTCCAGCACCACACTGACATCGGCGCCGTCGCGGGTTAGCGTGCAGCCGGTCCAGGCGGGCGCCCAGTCCAGATTGCCGGCTGCGGATGGGCGGAACCCTTGCAGCGCGGGATGGTGCATCCAGCCGCTGCCCTCGACCGGGCACAGTTCGAGGCGCGGATCGTTGTCCAGCGTGGCGGGCGGCAGCGGGTCGCCGGCGGCGGCGATGTCGCCACCAAAGGCGCAGCCCCAGTGCGCCCAGCGCGGCGCGGCGCCCGGCGTCAACAGCCAGTCGATTTGCTGCCCGGCCGCGCCGGCGCGCAGACGTGCCGAGTCAGTGTCCGGCGACGGCATCGGAGAGCTTCCAAATGCTCATCTGCAGTGGCCCCAGTGTCTCGTCCCCCAGCACGCGGAGGCTCGCTTGCGCGGGCTTCCAGCCGACCTCGCGCTGCGAGAAATTGAAGGCGAATACCAGGCCGTCAAGGCGGCTGATGCGCACATCGGCGGGCAGGTCCACCGTTTCGATGCCGGCGCTCGTCGCGGCCGCGGCCAGCACTGCGCGCCAGCCTGCGGCGTCGAGCCATGCGCCGACATAGCGGCACAAGCCGTTGCGGGCGACCGCGCAGCGGCCATCCTCAAAGCGCGCTTCGGCCACTGCCCCGTTCAACTCAAGCCACTCGCGCCAGCGCCCGGCGCATGCGGGCTGCGGCAAACCATGCACCGGATCGGACACACCGGGTGGCAGCGATTCGACCTGCAGCACGCGCACGCCGGCCACCAGCGCCAGCAGCGCGGCGGCGGCGCCGTCGGCCAAGCTGAAGCCCTCGGTCTTGGACGCGGTGCGCGGTCCCATCACGATGGCGCCCGCAAAGGTGCGCAGGCGCTGCGCGAGTTGTTCGCCCACGTGCATTTGCGACGGCAGCACCAGCAGCGCGTAGTCCGCCACGGCCGCGTGCGGCCCCACGATGTCGACGTCGAGTCCCAACTGGCGCAGCTGGCTGTAGACTTCGAACGCCAATTCCAGGTAATTGAAGTCGGCGCCGTGCGGCGTGATCTGCGCCATCCATTGTGCTTCGTAGTCGAACACGAGCGCCACGCGCGTGCTCGGCACCACGCGCTGCCCGCCCACATGCCGGGCCAGCTCGCGCACTTCGCGCGCCACCTGGGTGGCCTCCTCGCCGCCGATGTCGAGCGTGTTGTCGCAGCGGTTCAGTCCCGCATGCATCTGCTCCTGCGCAAATGGCGCCTGGCGCCAGCGGAAGTAGCTGACCACTTCGGCCCCATGCGCGAACGCCTGCCAGCTCCACAGCCGGACCACGCCGGCGGCGGGGGCCGGATTCCACTGGGCCCAGTTGACCGGGCCCGGCTGCTGCTCCATGACCCACCAGCGGCCGTTGCACATGCCGCGATACAGGTCGTGGTGGAAGGCTGCGATGTCGGGATGGCCGATGCGCGCCCAGCGCGCCTTTTCCGCCGGCGCCAGGAAAAAATTCTGCGTGAAGCCTAGCGGGTAGCTGTCCCACGTCGCGATGTCGAGGTCGCGGGCGACGTCGTAGTGGTTGAACTCGGTAAAAAATCCCATGAAGTTGTGGCTCACCGGGCGCCCCGGCGAGCGGCGCCGCAGCAGGTCGGTCTGCAGCCGGTTGAAGGCGACCACTTCGTCCGACGCGAAGCGGCGGTAGTCGAGCCGGTGCGCGGGATTGGCCTCGGTGACGGTGCCGATCGGCGGATCGATCTGGTCGAAGCCGTTGTACTCCTGGCTCCAGAACACGGTGCCCCATTGCGTGTTGAGCGTGCCGATGTCGCCGTAGCGGCGCTCCAACCATGCGCGGAAGCCTTCGCGCGCGGCCTCCGAGTAGCTCACGATGGTGTCGTGGCAGCCGTATTCGTTATCGGTCTGCCAGGCCGCCACCGCCGGATGCTCGCCGTAGCGCTGCGCCACCAGTTCGCTGATGCGCACCGCTTCGGCGCGATAGCCGCGATGCGAAAAGCAGTAGTGGCGGCGCGACCCGAACGCACGCGCGCGCCCGTGCTGGTCCACCGCCAGCATTCCCGGATCGCGGTCCACCAGCCATTTTGGGGGCGTGGCGGTCGGCGTGCACATGACCACCTGCAGGCCGTGCCGGTGCAGCGTTTCGATGGCGCGGTCGAGCCAGTCCCAAACCAATTGGCCCGGCGCCGGTTCGATCCGGCTCCACGCGAATTCGGCGATCCGCACCAGCGAGATACCCATCGACTTCATGCGGCGGGCATCGTCGTCCCACATTTGTTCGGGCCACTGCTCCGGGTAATAGCAAACGCCTAGCTTCATTGCGCCATCACTCACGGCGACGCGTTCACGATGGCGGCTGTCGCATCGCGCCTGGCGTCGAGCCGGCCGCGAATCTTCTGGTGGCGCGCCGCCGTCAGCGGGTAGCGCCATACCAGCGGCACCGCGATGATGAACAATGTGGCGCACGGAATGCAGTACATCATGGCCAGCGACGAAATCGCGTCGGCGCTGTTGGCGCCTTTCGCATTGAAGTCGACCAGGTCGAGCATATTGAGCGACAGGCCCTGGCCGAGCGCCATGCCCAGCTTGAGCGCGACGCCGGCAGCCGCATAGTACAAGCCCTGGCGGCTCTTGCCGCTGCGCGCCGCGTCGACGTCGACCACATCGGCGATCATCGCCGACGGCAGCATCTGGAGCGAACCGAAACAGAAACCCTTGGCCGCGAACAGCGCCGTGAACATCACGCCGTCGCCGTGGCCGAGCGGCAGCATCGCCAGCGACAGCACCGCCAGCGTCGTGAACGACACCCCCAGCGCGCGGTGCTTGCCGATGGTGTTGCCCAGCCAGATCCACGCGGGGATGCCGGCCAGTCCCACGCCGAAGTAGAGCAGGTAGATGCTGCCGAGGTTGCTCACGCCGATCACGTCGCGGGCATAGAACAGGGTGATCGTCTGGCGGAAGGTTTCTCCGATCACGCCCAGCAGCAGCACCATCAGCATGCGCACGAACGGGCCGTTGCGCCACATGGTGCGCAGGCCGCTGCGCAGCGACACGCCGGGCGACACGTCGTTCGCCGGCACCGAGGGCACGGCCCACATCAGCCAGGCGCCGGTGATCGGCAGCGCGATGATGACGACCCATCCCAGCGCCTCGAGCACGGCGCCGCTGGTGCCGCCCGGTTGCGACATGACATACGCCGGCACCGCGGTCGCCGCGACCAAACCGATCAGGCCAAAAAACTGGCGCGAGCCGGTGATTTTTGTCCGCTCGTGATAGCTGGCCGACAGTTCGCCGCCCCACGCCTCGTGCGGCAGCGTGACCATGGTGAAGCCCACATACACCACGCTGACCCACAGCAGGAAGTACCCGAGCCCGACCGGCGGCTCCGGCATGAACAGCTTGTACACGCCCAGCGTCATCATGACGATGCCGGCCGCGATCCACGGCTTGCGGCGGCCAAAGCGGCTGCGCGTGTGGTCGCTGCCGATGCCGATGATCGGATCGGTGATCACGTCGGACATGCGGCCCAAAAACAGCATGATGCCCAGCCAGCTGAGCGGCAGCCCGAGCTCGCCCGCGTAAAACGGGGCGATGAAAATCACCAGCGGGTAGCCGACGAACGACAGCGGCAGGTTGATGGTGCCGTACGAAAGCAGGCGCCAGGCCGGCATCGAGGAGGTGGATTTGGTCATGATGCGTGCTCCGGCAGGTCGTTGATGCTTGCAATGGATGTCATATCGCGCGCTCCGCTTCGTTCCAAAAGCGCTCGCGCGCGCTCTTGCGCAGCAGCTTGCCGGTGGCGGTGCGCGGCACCTCGGTTTCAAAATGGATCTTGCGGGGGCGCTTGAAGCCGGCCAGCTGGGTGGCGCACCAGGCCATCAGTTCTTCGGCCAGCGCGGGCGAGGCCGTGTAGCCGGGCCGGGTGACCACCAGCGATACCACCCGTTCGCCCCATTCGGCGTCGGGCGCGCCCACGGTGCAGGCGTCGGCCACGGCCGGGTGGCCCAGCAACACGTTGTCGACTTCCTGCGGGTAGATGTTGACGCCGCCGCTGATGATGCATTCGGCGGCGCGGCCGGTCAGGAACAAAAATCCGTCCTCGTCGACGTAGCCAAAGTCGCCCAGCGTAAAGTAGTCGCCCTGGTAGGTTTGCGCGGTTTTTTCGGCGTCGCCGAAATACTGGAAGCGCCCATCCTTCGGCGCGCTGAAATGGATCTCGCCGACCACGCCGGGCGCGGCGTCGTTGCCGTCCGGGCCAAGCAGCCGGTGGCCCAGCGCCGGGTTGAGCCAGCCCACGGTGCCGGGTTTGCGCAGCCATTGCTGCGAGTCGACGTTGATGCCGTTGCCGCCTTCGGTGGCGCCGTAGTATTCGGTGATGATGGGGCCGAACCAGGCGATCATGGCGCGCTTGACCTCTGGCTGGCAGGGCGCGGCGCCGTGCACCACGAAGCGCAGCGAGGACAGGTTGTAGGCCGCGCGCACCGTCGGATCGAGCGCCAGCAGCCGCTGGAACATGGTCGGAACCATGTGCGCATGGGTGACCTTGTGGGTTTCGATCAGGCCCAGCGCGGCGGTGCTGTCCCATTTTTCGAGCAGCACCAGCGGCACGCCCGAGGCGAGCGGCCAGCGCACGTCGATCAGCAGCGGGGCCGCGTGGTAGGCCGGGCCGCAGCACATCGCCACATCGGCCAACGGATTGTAATTGGTGAACGTGCCCTCGTACTGGGGCTCGACTATTTCTGGCTCCTCGCGCAAAACCCCCTTGGGCGAGCCGGTGGTGCCCGAGGTGTACAGCATCAGCGTGCCGGCCGCCAGCGGCGACGGCAGTTCGGGCGAGGCCACGGCGATCATCGCCTCGTAGCGTTCGCGCAGGCCGGCCGGCGCGCCCACCACGATGGTGCGCGCGGTCGGCGGCGCCAGGGCGACATCGGCCGCCATGGCCTGCAGCAGCGCGTCCTCGGCGAACAGCACCTTGGCCTGGCAGTCGTGCACGATGTAGGACGCCTCGCGCGCGGTCAGGTGGGTGTTGATCGGTGTCAGGCGCAGGCCGATGCGCATCGCGGCGAGCAGGACCTCGACGAACTCGGGACGGTTGCGCACCATGAGGGCGATGGCGTCGCCGCGGTGCAGGCCCAGCGCCAGCAGGGCGTTGGCGACCCGGTTGGCGTTCTGGTGCAGCTGCAAAAAGCTGCGGTTGCCAAAAAAGCTGTACAGCGCGGGGCCGTCCGGATTCTCGCGCGCGAACACCGTCGACTGGGTCCAGGTACGGGCGTGTTCACGCAGCTCGTCCTTGAAGTTCCTGAAATCGACCTTGCTTGCGTCGGGTGTTGACACTTTCATCGCTGCTCGTCTCCGTCTTGCCGACCCTGCCGCGATGGCCCTTGTGGGCATGCGGTCTTGTTGGCCAATATTAAAATAGATCGGTGTGAATACCTATGAGGCTGTCGGACTTAGGATCGTCGGCTGCAAAAAGTGTCGGACGGTCCATATTTCGCCGCTTTCTCGGCCAATAGCTCGCTATTGGCACTGCGAAATCGTCAAAATCTGTCCTCGCCCGTCACTTTTTTCGCTTCGACTCCCTAAGTCCGACAGCCTCCTAGCTGTCAGAAGTTGGCGGTTTTGATAAGCCCGCCATCGATCCGCAGGTTGGTGCCGGTGATGTACGAGGCCGCCGGGCTGGCCAGGAAGGCCACCGCGTTGGCCACCTCCTCGGGCGTGCCGAGGCGCCCCAGCGCGGGCATGCGCGAAGCGGCCGCGAACAGGCCGGGACGGGCGGTGCGGTTCAGGTCCCATTCGCCGCCCGGGAACAGGATCGGGCCGGGCGAGACGGCGTTGATGCGGATGCCCGCCGCGCCCTGGCTCGACGCCAGTTGGCCGGCCAGGTTGACCACCGCCGCCTTCATGGCGCCGTAGGCCTGTTCGTGCGGCGGGACCACCGTCAGCACCGAGGCGATCGAGGCGATGAAGACGATGTTGGCGCCCGGGTTGCCCTGCAGCGCCGGCAGCGCCAGTTCGGTCAGGCGCACGTGGTGCATCAGATCCGATTCGAAGCCGTCGCGCCAGAGCTGCTCGCCGGTCGCGGTGGGACGGGTCGAGGCGTTGCTGACGACGATGTCGATGCCGCCCAGGTGGGCTCTGGCGCGTTCGAACCAGCCTTTGAGCGCCTCCGGGTCGCGCACGTCGAACGCCTCGCCGTAGGCCTCCACGCCCTTCGCCTTGGCCGCGGCCACCGCTTCGGCCACGCCTTCTGCGCCGCGGGCGCAGGTGGCGACCGACACGCCTTCGGCGGCCAGCGCTTCGACGATGGCGCGGCCGATGCCGCGGCTGCCGCCGGTGACCAGTGCGCGTTTACCCTTTAATCCGAGATCCATGATCGTGTCCTTGTCTTTTCTTTTAACTTGGCTTTTAGCTTGCCTTGAGTCCGCCGTCGACCGGAATGGCCGCGCCGGAGATAAATGAGGAGGTGTCGCCGGCGAGGAACAAGATGGCGTCGCCGATTTCCTCCGGCTCGCCGTAGCGTCCCAGCGGAATCAGGCGCGACATGCCGCGCCGCACCGCGGCCGGGTCGCCGGGCGACTGCTCGCGCTCCATCGAGAACATCATTTCGGTGGCGGTGGGGGCCGGGCACACCGCGTTGACGCGGATTTTGAAGGCTGCCAGTTCGGACGCGGCCAGCTTGGTCATGCCGACCACCGCGTGCTTGCTGGCGGTGTAGGCGATCGTGAAGCGCCCGCCACCCAATCCGGAGACCGACGAGATATTGACGATCGAGCCGCCGTTCGCCTTCATGGCCGCGCCGGCGTGCTTCATGCCCAAAAAGACGCCCTTGGCATTGATCGCCATGACCTGGTCGAACAACTCTTCGGTGCAATCGAACAACGAGCCGATGGGACCGGATATGCCGGCGTTGTTGACCAAAATATCGATCCGGCCAAAGCGGTTCATGGTCTCGATTGTCACGCGCTGCCAGTCGTCGGCGCGCTCGACCCGTCCCCTGAACGCCAAAAACGGCACATCGTGCGTGTGCGCCAGTTCGGCGGCGTCGTCCAGGCTTTCCATGGTCAGGTCGAAGGCGACGATGCTGGCGCCGGCCTTGGCCAGCTTGTCGACGGCGGCCAGACCGATGCCGCGGGCGGCGCCGGTGATGATCGCGACCCGGTCCTGCAGCGGCCTGTTATCTGTGTTTTTCATTTATTGGCTTTCATTTTTTGCGCGGCTGCCCAGGGCGTTCAGGCGGGCCACGATCGATGGATCCGGCAGGGCGTCGATGGCGTGCATCGCCTGCGCCGCCGGCAGCGACAGCAGCAGCAACAGGTTGCCGTCGGGGTCGGCGCAGAAGGCGCGCGTATCGCCGCGGTGCGCGGCCAGTTCGGCCGGCACGCCCGCGCCAAGCGACTGCAGGCGCGCCAGCTCTGCCGCCACGTCGTCCACTTCCAGGGCGATGTATTGATAACCCGGTTCCAGCATGGGCGCGCGCTCGGCGCGGGCGATGGTGGCCGGTTCGAAGTACTGCATTATTTCGACCTGCATGTTGGCGCCCGGGATCCAGGCCGCCTCAAGTTCCACGTTTTTGAGCGCCGCCACGCGGTCAATGCGGCGGCTCTTGCCCATGCGCGGGCTGCGGTTCGCGTCGGTCCCCATCACGGCGGAGTAAAAGTCAGCCATCGGGCCGATCTGCGCGGTCGACATGGCCACATGCGCGAACCAGGGGGTGGTGTTTTCCCACACCGGCGCCACGCCTTCGAGCTCGATGACGTTGGCCTCGGGGTCGCGCGCATAGCAGTACAGGTAGCCGGTGCCCAAATCGACCAGGTCGGAATGGAAGCCGGCGCCGGCCTGGCCGAAGCGCGCGTGCAGGGCCGTGGGGTCGACACCCTGAAGGCAGAAATGGGTGATGCCGGCGTCGCACACCGGGCGCGGCGGCGGCGCGGAGCGCGGCGTCGCCAGCAGGCGCAGCGAGCAGTTGGCTCCGCCCAGCATGACCGCAGCGGTGAAGCCGGCCGGCAGCGGCAGAGGCAGTTCTTGCGCGGCCGGCGCCAGTGCGGCGGCGGCGCGATAGAACCGCTCGACGGCGTCAAGGTCCGCCACCGCGAGCGCGACGTGGTGTATGCCTTTGATCATAGGTGAGGGCTGGAGATGTTCGATTCGATGATGCGGAAGGTGGTCGCAACGATGCACGCGCCCATGCGGGCGCGTGCTCCGTGGTTCTTAGAATTTGTACTGGACCTGCACGCCGTAGGTGCGCGGATCGAGCAGGCGCACATTACGGTAGCTGCCGATCAGCGCATCTTCGATGATGATGTTGGTCAGGTTGTCCGCGTTGCTCAGGTTCTTGACGAAGGTCTTGACCTCGATCTTGTTGTCAGGACTGGTGAAACGCAGTTGCAGGTTGGTGACGCCCCAGGCGTCGATGCGGTCGTTCACGGTGTTGAACTCACGCGCGAAGTAGCTCGCCTGGTGCACGTGGTCGACGCGCGCGGTGGCATTCCAGCCGCTGCCGAACATGCCCATGGTGTACTGCGCGCCGATCTTGTATTTGCTCGTAGGCGAGTGCGGCAGCTTGTTCCCGCGCAGGTTCACCAACACCTCGGGCGTTTTGACGGTCGCGCTCTGGGCCGGGTTGGCGGCGTCGATCGTCATGAAGTCGCCGATCTTGGTGTCCAGGTACGACAGGTTGAGGTCGAGCAAGACGGCCTTGCTCGGCGCCCACAGGAACTCGGCCTCCGCGCCTCGGATCTTGGCGTCGGCATTCGAGGTGATGGCCGAACCGGCGATCCGCTGCGCCAGCTGCATGTCGGCGTAGTCGTTGTAGAACAGTGAGAAGTTCGCGCGCAGCTTGCGGTCGAGCATCGTGGTCTTGTAGCCGATCTCGTAGGCGGTCACGGTCTCGGGATCGAATTCCGGCACCGTGGCATTGCCCGCGTTGAAGCCGCCGCCCTTGTAGCCGGTCGATACCGAGCCGTAGAGCAGGGTGTCGCGGTTTGGCGCGTAATTGAGCGAGGCGCGGCCGGTCCACCACTTCCAGTCGAGCTCGGACTGCTTGAACGGCACAGTGCCCGACAAAACGATATTGCGTCCGAGGCTGGTCTTCTTCTCTTCGGTCAGGCGGGCGCCCAGGGTGGCGCGCAGCTTGTCGCTGAACTTGAGTTCGCCTTCGCCGAACAGCGCGGTCGCCCTGGTGGTCGAACGCTTCGTTTCGCCGTTGACGAACCAGGTTTCAGGCGGACGGCCCTGGGCCTTCTGGAACGACTCGATGATCGGGTTCCAGATGTAGAAGCCGCCCGTGCCGCTCGAACGCAGGTGGAACAGGCCACCCGTGAAGTTGAACGTGCCCTTGAACTGCGAGCTGACCCGCATTTCGTGCGACCAGGTCTGGCTCGCGGCGACCGAGCTGTCGGTCGTGAGGATGCGGTCGCTCGTGACCACCGTGTCGCGGTCGACGCTGTAGGTGATCGGCTTGGTGAAGCGGAACGGCAGCGCGGCGTTGTCCCAGTCGGTGTTTTGCTCGGTGTTGAAGCTCGAGTAGCCGGCCACGTAGGTCGCGCTGAACTGGCCGATGTCGAGCGTGTAGTCGAGCGTGCCGAAGTTGTGCTTCATGAGGAAGCTCGGGTCGGTGTCGGCGGCCACCGCGCGCAGGTCGGTCGGGTTGGGGGCGCCGGCGTAGATATTGCCGCCAGCCGGGAACGGGGTGAAGAAGCGCGCGAGCGTTTGCAAAATGGTGGCGGTGGCGTCGGGCGAATCGAAACCGAGTTCGGTGGCGCTGCAGCCGAGCACAGGGCTAGCCTTGCAAAGCCGTTTGCCTTCGCGCGCGCGCGAGCTGTCCTCCTTGTATGTGCCCAGCATCAGGTTGACCTGGCCGTAGTCCTCGAGGTCGAGGCGGGTCGAGCTGCGCAGGCCGTATTGGTCGCGCCCGTCGATCTTATTGCCCGTGAATTCGTTGCGGGTGTAGCCGTCGCGCTTGAGCGAGTAGCCCGAGAAGCGCTGCATCACCGTGTCGTTGATCGGGATGTTGAGGGTGCCGCCCATACGGGTCGCGTTGTAGTTGCCCAGTTCGATGTTGAACTCGCCGCCGAATTTGCCGTTGGCGCGCTTGGTGGTCACCGCGATGCCGCCGCCGGTGGTGTTGCGGCCGAACAGGGTGCCCTGCGGGCCGCGCAGCACTTCGATGCGCTCGATGTCGTAGAACTCGTCCTGCGGCAGGTAGCCGATCGATGCGCCGTTGAGCGAGAGGCCGACGCCGTTGTCGCCGCCCAGCGAGTTGTTGCCGATGCCGCGGATGGTGAAGCGGTCGTTGCCGGTCAAAACCGCGTTTGGGATCGAGAACTGCAGGTCGGGCGCGGCCACGATCTTGGCGCGCTCCAGGCTGTCGGCCGTGAACGCGCTGATCGCGACCGGCACGGCCTGCAGCGCCTCGGTGCGTTTGCGGGCGGTGACGACGACCACTTCGAGCGGCTGGGCCGAAGCTTCCGGCGCCGTGGCTGCCGGCGTGGCTGCCGCCTGCTGGCCCGCGCCGGCGCCCGCCGCGCCCGCTGCGACGGGCAGCATCAGGGAGGCGATCAGGGACGCCAGGACGGTTTTGCGGAAGTTGGCCGGCGCGTCTTTGCGTGCGGTGCCTTGCTTGTATTGGGTCATGCGAGTCTCCAGTATGGTAACGCCCGCTTCCGTTTCCGGTGGGGCAATTCATTATAATACTAACCGTCAATAAGATTAATCAATCGGGTTGGCGGTGTCAACCTTTATTGTATACATCGTCAATTAATGTTTTGCGGTGTTGCGGCGGCGGCCGTTTTGACGGGCGCGGGAGGGTAGGCCTGCTTGAGGATGTCCACGTAGAACGCCGACACGTCGCCGCCGAACACCTGGGTCATGACCACGCCCGACAGGCGCCGTTCGGGATCGACCCAGAAGTAGGTGGACGCGGCCCCGCCCCAAAAATAGAAGCTCGGCGAGACCGGCGCCGGCGCCTTGGCCGGATCGACGATGGTGGCGAAGCCAAGGCCGAAGCCGAGGCCCTGCGCCACCATCTGCGGATTGGCAAGGGCGGTCTCGGGCAGCTGGTTGCGCGTCATCTCGGCCACCGCCGCCGCGCTCACGATGCGCTTGCCGCCGGCGCTGCCGCCGGCCAGCAGCATCTGCAGGAAGCGCTGGTAGTCGGCGGCGCTCGAGACCAGGCCGGCGCCGCCGAATTCGATGCCGCGCGGTTTGGCGAAAACGCTTTTGGTGGGGTCTTCGGCGATCGAAAAACTGCCGCGCTCGAGCGCGCCGGTTTCCGCGGCCTTCAGGATGCGGGCGTCGCCCTTGGCGGCCGACTTGGCCCAGTAGGCCGCGCTCAGGCGCGCCTGGTTGCCGGCGCTGACCACGAAGCTGGTGTCGCGCATCTCGAGCGGCTTGAAGATCCGCTCGTCCATAAACGCGCCCAGCGACTGGCCCGACGCGACTTCGACCACGCGCCCCAGCACGTCGGTGGAGTTACCGTAGGTGAAGCGCTCGCCCGGCTGGCCCAGCAGGGGAATGCCCGCGATGCGGCTGGCCATTTCGCCCAGGCCGGCGACCGGCTTCGAATCGTCCTCGGGCACCACCACCGCGCCGCCGCCGTTGTCGATGCCGCGCTTGACGTACATTTTCTGCACCGCGTTGTCGGTGCCGCGGTAGGTGACGCCGGCGGTGTGGCGCAGAAGGTCGCGCACCGTGACGGCGCGCGCCAGCGTGGCCCCGCCTGGCTGCGCGGCGTCGTACACGGTGGCGGTGCCGAACTCGGGGATGAAGCGCGCCACCGGATCGTCGAGCCCGAGCTTGCCCTCGTCGGCCAGGATCATGGCGGCCACGCTGGTGACCGGCTTGGTCATCGAATAAATGCGGAACAGGTGCTCCGGCGTGATCGCTTGCTGGCGCGCGGCGTCGGCCAACCCGTGGGCGTGCGTCAGGACGGGCCGCCCCTCGCAGTAGATCGAGGTGACGATGCCGGGCGCGAAACCGCGGTCGACGACCGCTTTGTCGATCGCGTGGATGCTTTCGAGCCGGGCGGCGTCAAGGCCGCAGTCGCCCGCCTGCGCGGCCGGGGCCAGCAGCGCCGCGCCGGCCAGCATGGCGGCCACGGCTTGCGCCACGGCGGGCCGGAGAAGACCGCGTCCGGCTGCGTTGGAATGGGCGGCGCCGGCCGGGGTGAGGGTTGCTTGCAGCATGAAGGTCTCCGTTATGGTTTGGTGGAGGAGCAGTCACCCGCCCCGCGCACTGTTGTAATTACCGTCAATAGTATTTGCGGCTTCGGGGCGGGTCAACAATTATTGTTCAATTCGTCAGTAATGAGACGTTTGCACAAGCTCCGCCGCTTGTTCAATTGACACTCAAACATGGCTGACCTAGTATTATTGACGGTTTGTCTTATAAGAACCGGGCCATACCGGGCAACGCGTGCAGCTGGCCAGTCGGGCCAGGCGAACCGTCCGCAAGCAAACAAAAACCAATGGAGACTATTTCTGATGAAACGAATTTTTTGCAAGGCGCTGGTGCTGTTGTCCGTGTCGTTGAGTGCAGCGTCGGCCGTCGCGGCCGACCGCGCGTTGTTCGACAACCTCGATTACGGCGTGTACTGGTTCGGAAACCAAACGACGTCGCAAAAGGCGGTGCCCGGGGTAGCCAATCCCTACTACGGTGGCGTGCGGCCGACGGTGATTTATGTGCATGGCTGGCAGCGTGACAAAACCCCTTTGCTGTATCGTGAAACCTTCGACCGCAGCAGCGAGAGCGGCATCGCGCAGGACCTGACGGCGCCGTGGAAGCGCGACGGCTGGAACACCGGCATCTTCTACTGGAACCAGTTCGCCGACGAGGGTGACGTCAAGGACGCCGAGGCGAAGATCTGGACCACCGCCGGGAACACGGGAATGCGCTGGCGCAAAGCCGACGGTTCGTATGTCAGCGGCCAGGTCACCCAGACGGCGGCGCAGCTGATGCTCGCCTCGTACGCGTCGGCCATGGCGGGCTACACTGGCAACAACATCCGTCTGGTGGGGCACTCGCTAGGGTCGCAGATGGTGGTGGTCACGGCCAAGCTGATCAGCGATGCGGTCGACCGCGGCGAGCTTGCGGCGAACCTGCGGCCGAACCGCGTGGTGCTGCTCGATCCGGCCTTCATTGGTGATTCGCGCAGCTGGCTCAATAACGGCACCACGGGGCAGGCCGGGCTCGCGATCGTGCAGCAGCTAAGGGCAAAAGGGGTCATTTTCGAATCGCTCGCCACTTCGGTTGTGGCTTCGGCCGCCGATATCAAGACCATCATGAACGAGACCGCCTACCGCGAACTCAAGCCTTGGTATTTCGGCGGGCTTGACCTGGTGGGCAAGCACATGGCCGCGGTGTGGACCTACTGGTGGGAGTATGGGTTTGCGCCACGTCCGTTGTTCGGCAGTGGGCTGCCCGCGGCCAGTGCCTCGTCTTCGAATGCCGCCATTGGGACGCACATGAACTCGGCCAACAAGATGGTGCACGACCAGGGCGCGTGGACCAAGACGCCGGGGGATGATACCTATAAGCCGGCGCTCAAGTAGAACCGACACCTCTCGCGACACGAATGAGGTAGGAACCATGCACGTCTTCCCCGCGCACGCGGGGACCCATACTGAGTTTGCCGAAACGCGCAGTTCGAACCTGTCGGCCCGCGAACAACGCCGTCGAAATTTGGCGACGGCGCGTGGCTGCATGCTCAGCATGGGGCAAACGCATGCGTTTGCACTTTCGCGGGGATGACGATAGGGAGGACGCGCCGTTCTTGAATTCGGTTCGCGGTTTCTTTAACGCTTGGAACGCTCGCGTCAGGCGCCGGCCTTGCGCGCCACGGCTTTTTTCACCGCAGCTGCGGGTTTGACCTCCTTGGCTGCACGCGCCGGTTTCGTCGCCTTGGCTGCACTCGCGGGCTTCGTCGCCTTGACCTCACTGACACCCTTGCTCGCTTTTTCCGCAGCCGGCGCTGCACGCTTTTTCGCCGGCGCGGGAGCGGCCTCCGGCTTGTCCTGGTAAGCCTTGGCCAATGCCTCGAGCCCTCCCAGCAGCAGCCGCACGCAAATGTCGGTGGCCAGGTCGATATCGTCACGCGAATTGAAATTGTGCTGGGCCGCCGTTTCGGTCATGGACATCTGCATGTCGACCGCCGCGATCGCCACTTCGAGCGGGAGCCCGTATTCCTTGCGCACCCGCTTGACGAAGTAGCGCGTCGCTTCGTCCTTGCTGTGCAAATTCTTGTCGGCCACGGCACGCGCCACCGAGGGCTCCTGCCACAGGCGCTGCAACAGCGAGCCGCGGGTCGCGATGTGCTCGACGTACATGCGGGTTGTTTGGCGGATCATGTCGGCGAAGTCGCCCGAGTCGGCGATAACGCGCACGCTTTTTTCGCGCAGATGGACGATCTCGCGCTCGAGCAGGGCGCGCAGCAGGTCGGTCAGGTTGGGGAAATAATTGTAGATGAGCGCCTTGCTCACGCCCGCGTCGCGGCCTAGCCGTTCCATCGAGATCTCGGTCAGGCCGCCGTCCATGATCAGCTGTCCGGCGCAATCGAGGATCTGCTCGACGCGGTCTTCGGGCGCCAGGCGACGGCGCGGCGCTTTCGGCGTGTCTGCTTTTACGGTGCGCACAGTACTCATCGACGGTTCTCTCTCGTTTCGTTATTTACCGATTATACAATTGTGCCGACAAAAACCGGCGGCGGCCGCGCTTTCTGGCCGCCGGCATATTGACGGCTCCGGGCAGACAGCGATACTATTGACGAATATTATAATTAAAACCCGGCCGAAGTCCGGTTTTTTTTCTGCGAGGAGTACAAAATGTTGCGATCGACCCTGGCTTCGACCCTGGCGCGCTGCCTGCTATTGACGGCGCCACTGATTCCCGCCGGCGCCTCATACGCCGGCGCCATGCCAGCCGCGCCCTCGGTCGCGTCGATCGACGCCCCCCAGTTGGCCGGCCTGGGCAAACTGCCGGTCGGCGTGCAAAGCATCAGCATGGTCAGCCCGCGCCAGCCGGATCTGGCGCTGATGGTCAAATCCGGCGGCAATGAATTCGTCTCCGACCGCACGCTGCGGGTGCACCTGTGGTACCCGGCCAAAGGGCCCGTGACACCATCTGCCGGGTATGCCGCAATGGTACCGGCCATGGGCAGCGCAAAACCGGGGGCATCGTTCGAAGTGGCTGCGGTGGCCGGACGCGATGCCGCGCCCGCGGCGGGCGCCAGGTATCCGCTGGTGCTCATTTCGCACGGGTTCGGCGGCTGGGGCACCATGATGAGCTACCTCGCAGAAAGCCTGGCCTCCAAGGGCTACGTGGTGGCGGCGATCGACCACGCCGACCAGTCGTTCACCGACGGCGCCACCTTCGGCCTGTCGTTCGGCTCGGTCATGCTGCTGCGCTCGCGCGACCAGCGCTTCGTGATCGACACGCTGCTGCAGCGGGCGGCCAGCAAGGATGACGCCATCGGCGCCATCATCGACGCCAAGTCGGTCGGCCTGATCGGCTACTCGATGGGCGGCTTTGGCGCGCTCGCTTCCGCCGGCGCGGGCTACGACAAGGCCAGCGCTTCGTTCAAGGGCATTCCCGAGCCGGCGCTGCTGCCGCTGACCTTCGGGTCCCCGCAGGCCGCGCCGGCCGCACTGAACGCGCTGGTGCTGATCGCGCCTTGGGGCGGCCAGGTCGCCAACCGCGCCTGGAGCCCAGCATCGCTGGCCGCGGTGCGCGCGCCCACCCTGATCATCAGCGGCGACCAGGACGACATTGTCGATTACAAGGATGGCGTATCGTGGCTGTTCGCCGGCCTGAGCGGCACCCGCCGCCACATGCTGGTGTACCAGAACGCGCGCCACAACATCGCCGGCAATCCCACGCCGGCGGCGGCCGCCGACTTTGGGGCGCGCGAATATTTCGACGAGCCGGTATGGCGGCGCGACCGCCTGATGGCGATCAACCAGCACTTCATCGGCGCCTTCCTCGACCAGCACCTCAAGGGCGACCGCAGCATGGCCAAGTACCTCGACCTGTCGCCGGTGCGCGCCAACGACGCGGCTTGGCCGCTGCCGTTTGGCAGCAGCAGTGGCGCCGCCTTTGGCACCGGTTCGGGCACCTCGGCCGCGTACTGGCCGGGCTTCCAGCGCCGCTGGGCGGTGGGCCTCGAAATGCATCGCCGCGAGCCGGGCAAATGAGACCGGCGGGATCGCTGCATCCGGTGCGGCACGCGACGGTGAGCCTCGACGGCGCGCCGTTCCACGTGGCTGAGGCGGGCGAGGCCGGGGCCGAGCTTGCCATCCTGCTGCACGGTTTTCCCGAGTGCTGGTACAGCTGGCGCCCTGTGATGCAGGCGCTCGCGCCCGATTTCCATGTGGTGGCGCCCGACAACCGTGGCTTCAACCTGTCCGACAAAACCGCGCCGACCTCCGCCTACACCCCGGAGGCGCTGTGCGGCGACGTGCTTGCACTGCTCAGGCACTACGGCGCCGAGCGCTGCGTGCTGGTCGGGCACGACTGGGGCGGCGTGCTCGCATGGTACTTCGCGGCGCGCCATCCCGAATGCGTAACCCGTCTGGTCATTTTGAATGCACCGCATCCAAACCGCCTCCAATGGGCGCTCGACCACGATCCGGCCCAGCGCGCCGCATCCCAATACATGGCGCGCCTGCGCGACCCGGGCTGCGAGGAGGGCCTCGGCGCCGACGGCGAAGCGCTGTGGGCCATCACGCTGGCGGGCCATGAGCGCTACGGCCTGGTCGACGCGCTCGATAAAGAAGTCTATATGCAGGGCTGGCGCACGCCCGGCGCGCTGACGGCGATGCTCAATTGGTACCGCGCCGCGCCGTTCGTGGTGCCGGGTGCCGACGACGGCTACGACGAGGATCGCCAGCAGCTGGTCGGCGAGGTCCGCGTGCGCGCCCCGACCTTGCTTATCTGGGGCATGCGCGACGATATCCTGCTGCCTGTCTTGCTCGACGGCCTCGAGGCCTATGTGCCCAACTTGGAGATCTGCCGATTCGAGGACGCAGGTCACGGTCTGCTGCATGAGAAACCCTCGCCGACGGCGCAGGCGGTGCGCGAATTCCTGCTGCGTACGGGCGGCCAATGAATTACATCCTGGCCCTCGACCAAGGCACCACCAGCTCGCGCGCGATCGTGTTCAGCCGCGAAGGCGTGATCGCAGCACGCGCGCAGCGAGATCTCGCGCTTAGTTATCCGCATTCCGGCTGGGTCGAAGCCGATCCGATGGCGCTGTGGCAGGGCGTTCTTGCCGCCGCGCGCTCGGCCGTCGCCGACATCGGCGCCGCGCACATTGACGCCATCGGCATCGCCAACCAGCGCGAGACAACGGTGCTGTGGGACCGCCGCAGCGGCCTGCCGCTGCACAACGCCATCGTATGGCAGGACCGGCGCACCCACGACGCCTGCGAAGCGCTGCGCGCGGCGGGGCACGCGGATTTCATCAGCCAAGCCGCCGGCCTGGTGATCGACCCGTATTTTTCGGCCACCAAACTGGCTTGGCTGCTCGACAATGTACCGGGGGCGCGCGAACGCGCCGGGCGTGGCGAACTATGTTTCGGCACCGTCGACAGCTGGCTGGTGTACCAGTTGACGGGCGGGCGGGTGAATGTGACCGACCCATCCAACGCCTCGCGCACCATGCTGTACAACATCCACCGAGGCTGCTGGGACCAGGATCTGCTCGACCTGTTTGACATTCCGCGCGCGGTGCTGCCCGAAGTGGTGCCCAGCAGCGGTGTGCGCGGCCACACCGACGCGCGTTGGTTCGGCGCCGAGCTGCCTATCGGCGGCGTGGCCGGGGACCAGCAGGCCGCGACCTACGGCCAGGATTGCGTAAGGCCGGGAATGGCCAAGAACACCTATGGCACCGGCTGCTTCATCATGGTCAATACCGGCGCCAAGCCGGCCGCGTGCGAACGGTTGCTGACGACCGTGGGCTGGAGCGTCGACGGACGCACCGACTATCTGCTCGAGGGCAGCGTGTTCATGGGGGGCGCCATCGTGCATTGGCTCAGGGACCTGGGCGTGATCGGCCACAGCTCGGAGATCGAGGCACTGGCCACCAGCGTGGCCGACAGCGGCGGCGTGATCCTGGTGCCGGCCTTCACCGGCCTGGGCGCGCCGTACTGGGACGCGGGGGCGCGCGCAACGCTGACCGGCATGTCGCGCTCGAGCGGCAAGGCGCATATCGCGCGCGCCGGCCTCGATGCGATCGCGCTGCAATGCGCCGACGTGCTGCAGACGATGCGGCAGGCGCCCGGCGTCACGCTGACCGAACTGCGGGTCGACGGCGGCGCCTGCGCCAACGACTACCTGATGCAGCTGCAGGCGGACCTGCTGGGACTTCCGGTGCTGCGCCCACGCGTGACCGAAACGACGGCGCTCGGTGCGGCCCGATTGGCGGCGTTGGCGACGGCCGGGGGCGACGGCGCAGGGGGCGGCATAGCCTGGCGGCTCGACCGCGCTTTTGTACCGTCGTGGTCGGACGACCGGCGCGAGGCGGCCATCGCGCGCTGGCGCCGTGCGGTCGCGCATGCGCGCCAGTGGCGCGCGGAGGATGACCATGCGCGGTGAGATCGAATGCGATTTGCTGGTGATCGGCGGCGGCATCAACGGCGCCGGCATCGCGCGCGACGCGGCCGGGCGCGGCTTGTCGGTGGTGCTGTGCGAACGCGACGATCTTGCGCGCCACACCTCGTCGGCCAGCACCAAGCTGATTCACGGCGGGCTGCGCTACCTCGAACACTACGAATTCGGCCTGGTGCGCAAAGCACTGCGCGAGCGCGAGGTGTTGCTGCGCGTGGCGCCGCACATCATATCGCCGCTGCGTTTCGTGCTGCCACGGCTGCCCGGTGGACGGCCTGCGTGGATGATCCGCGCGGGCTTGTTTTTGTACGACCGGCTGGCCAGGCGCGAGCTGCTGCCCGCGTCGGCGGCGCTCAGGCTCGACAAGCACGAGGCCGGCGCCGCGCTCAAGGGCGGCTGCACGCAGGCCTTCGCTTATTCCGACGCATGGGTGGACGACGCCCGCCTGGTGGTGCTCAACGCGCTCGACGCCAAGGAACGGGGCGCCACCATTCTGACTGGTACGCGCTGCGCCGAGGTGGTGGCCGATGGCGGCGCCTGGCGCGCCCGGCTCGAAGGCCGCCATGCGTGCACCGTGCGGGCCAAGGTCGTGGTCAACGCGGCGGGGCCGTGGGCCGGACAGGTTGCGCAGATGGGCGAAGCCGGCCAGGCGGGCCGCAGCGTGCGGCTGGTCAAGGGCAGCCACATCGTGGTGCCGCGCCTGTTCTCGCACAAGCAGGCCTACCTGTTCCAGCATGCCGACGGCCGGGTCGTCTTCGCGATTCCGTACCAGGGCGACTTCACCTTGATCGGCACCACCGACCTGGCCTACGCCGGCGACCCTGCCGCGGTCGCCATCGACGACGGCGAGGTGGCCTACCTGTGCACCCTGGCCAACCAGTGCTTCCGAAAGCAGATCGGCCGCAAGGATGTCGTATGGAGCTATTCGGGCGTCCGCCCCTTGCTCGACGACGGCACCGACAATCCGTCGGCCGTCACGCGCGATTATCTGCTCGAATGGGCGCCCGGCGCGGCGCCGATGCTGCACGTTTGGGGCGGTAAAATCACCACCTACCGCAAGCTGGCCGAACACGCGCTCGAGATGGTGGCCGGCCGGCTGGGCAAGGCCGCCGCCGGCTGGACCGAAACCGCATTCCTGCCGGGCGGCGACATCGCCGCGACCGTGGCCGAGATCTCACCGGCGAGCTTCGAAGCCTTCCTGGCCTCGTTCCGCGCCCTCCACCCATGGCTGGCGGCCGAACTGGCGCAGCGCTACGCGCGCAGTTACGGCACCCGCGCCGTGCGCTTTCTGGCCGGAACGGCGGGCCTGCGCGACTTGGGCGAGCTGGTGGCGCCCGGCCTGTACGAGCGCGAATTGCGCTACCTGGTCGATGTCGAATGGGCCAGCTGCGCGGACGACGTGCTATGGCGCCGCACCAAGCAGGGGCTGCGCTGCGGCCCGGACGACCGGATCCGGCTCGAACGCTGGATCGAAGCCTATCGCGCGGGGACTTCGGCGCCGGAACCGGGCGCCGCGGCGGGCTGATCGGGCGATTTCGTTGTCGATGCCGCATGCGTTTGCGATCGGCATGAATACTGTTATTATATAAGGGGTATCCAGTTAGCT
>NZ_PXWF02000210.1 GCF_003011895.2 Massilia glaciei
GGCCGCGCTGCGCGCGTCGAGCAGGCCGAGCGTGATGCCGCTGGCGGCCTGGAAACGGATGTTGGCGCCGTCGGTTTGGGCCAGCGCGCCGCCTTGCATATCGACCGCGCCGGCGCTCGAGGCGACGTCGATGGTGCCGCCGCCGGTGACCAGGCGGCCGAGGCTGGAGAGGCTGATGGTGCCGGTGGCCAGCACGCTGATGCTGCCGCTGCCGCTGGCGTTGCCGAGTGTGGCGTTAACGGTCAGGGTTCCGGCGATCTCGAGGCGAACGTGGCCGCCATCCATCCCGAGCGCTTGGTCGACGCTGACGTTGCCGCCGGAGGCGAGCTGGACGCCGAACCCGCTGCTGGTGGTGATCCCACTCATCGCGGCGTCCGACACGGGCGCACTGGCGCCGGTGCTGTCGACGCGGTTGACCGCGAGCGGGCCGACCGTGCCGAGCGAGAGGCCGTCCTTCTCGGCAAAGAAGGCGCTGCCGGCGGCGAGACTGGCAGCCAGTGTCGATACCTCGGTCTCGATCACGAAGCCGGCCGCGCCGATGCTGGTGCCCGCGCTCAGGCGCAGGCCGTACGAGAGCAGGTTGACGGTCGCGTTCGGGCCGTCGTCGAGCTGGGCGTCGACGATGGCGGTGCCGGCCACGATGCTGATGTTGCCGCCGGCCATGCCGGTGCCCGCGTTGACGATGCCGATGGTGCTGCTGCCGGCCGTGCTTTCGAGGCGGATGTTGCCGTTGTTGGTCAACAGTTGGGCCAGGCCCTCCATGCTGATGTTGTCGGCCGCCAGCAGGTCGATGGTCTTGCCAAGCTTGGACGCGCCCACGCTCGGCGCCGCCGCCGTCATGTCGTCCAACAGCAAGCTGTCGGTCGACAGCAAGCTGATGTTGCCGTTGCTCGACAGCAGGTCGGCGCGCAAGGCGAGGTCGGCCGAGGTCGCTTCGATCAACTCATTGCTGCGCAAAAGAATGTTGCCGCGATCACCCGTGCTGCGCACGGTGCCCAGCACGG
>NZ_PXWF02000211.1 GCF_003011895.2 Massilia glaciei
CGGGGCCGGGGCCGGGGCCGGGGCCTGCTGCTGGACCGGCTGGGCCGGGGTCGAGGCGACCTGGCTCGGCGCCGGAGCGGCCGGCACCGGTTGCGGCTGGCGCACCACCACCGCGCGCGGGACCGGCGCGACCTGCACCGGCTGCATCGTGCGCAAGTCGGCGGGGTCGAGCAGGAAGGTGTACTCGCGCACCAGGCGGCCCTTGTCCCAGCTCAGTTCGAGCAGCATGTCGACGAAAGCCTCGTTGACCGGCTGGGTGGAGGTGATCTTGACGAACTGGCGGCCGTTGCGCTGCTCGATCGAGAAACGCAACGAGGACAGTGCGGGGTTGTATTCGATGTTGGCGAGCTGGAAGGCGGAAATCGGAGCCACCTTGGCCATCAGCCCGGACGACTCGTCGTCGGAGACCGAGGTCAGTTCGATTTCGGCCCGCAGCGGCTGGCCGAGCGAGGACAGGACGGTCAACTTGCCGAGTCCTGCCGCGTAAGCCGTAGATGAAAGTAACACTGCGCTGGCGACCGCGCTGGTGAGTGTTTTCAACGCAAACGTCATGATCTTGGGGCGAGTGTTTACATGCATAGTTGGCGGAAATTTGGGTTAACGAGGGAAAAAGCGTGTTTCCCGGAGGTCTCAACATATCATCATGCCGTGGAGCATGCAAGCTTTGCGCACCATTCAGCATCCGAAGCGCGGTTTATATGCGCACTCTGCCTAGTAAATGCGCAAACTAGCCGCATTTTCCATGCCAATTCCGGGCCTGAACACATTTTGTAGGGCCCTGCAAGGCGGGCCTCCCTGGACGCCCGCACCGGTCCGCCGGTGTAAAACGGAAATCAGCCCGGCAATGCCAAGCCCCCCCAAGAACGACAGGCCCGCATGCGCACAAGACTACCCCATCCGCACGGCCCCCAAAGCCTACCTGTCGAGAATGATCCGCAACATGCGCCGCAGCGGCTCGGCCGCGCCCCACAGCAACTGGTCGCCGACCGTGAACGCCGACAAATACTCGCCGCCCATCGACATCTTGCGCAGGCGCCCGACCGGGATCGCCAGGCTGCCCGTCACCGCCGCCGGCGACAGCTCGCGCATCGAGGCCTCGCGGTTGTTCGGGACCACTTTGACCCAGTCGTTGGCGCCGGCGATGATGTCGTTGATCTCGTCGAGCGGCACGTCGCGCTTGAGCTTGATGGTCAGCGCCTGCGAGTGGCAGCGCATTGCGCCGATGCGCACGCACAGGCCGTCGACCGGGATCTCGGCCAGGCCGGAGGCGGCGCCGCGCCCGAGGATCTTGTTGGTCTCGGCGCCGGCCTTCCATTCCTCCTTCGACTGGCCGTTGCCCAGGTCCTTGTCGATCCACGGGATCAGGTTGCCCGCCAGCGGCACCCCGAACTGTTTGGTTTCGTCGGGCGACATGCCGTGCTGGGTCGCCAGCACCGCGCGGTCGATCTCGAGGATCGCGGCGGCCGGATTGTCGAGCAGCGGCCGCACGGCGGCGTTGATGGTGCCGAACTGGGTCAGCAGTTCGCGCATGTGCTGGGCGCCGCCGCCCGAGGCGGCCTGGTAGGTCATCGAGCTCATCCAGTCGACCAGGCCGTGCTGGAACAGCCCGCCCAGGCCCATGAGCATGCACGAGACGGTGCAGTTGCCGCCCACATAGTTGCGCACGCCCTTGCCGAGCGCGTCCTTGATGACGTCGAGGTTGACCGGGTCGAGCACGATGACGGCGTCGTCCTGCATGCGCAGGGTCGAGGCGGCGTCGATCCAGTAGCCGTTCCAGCCGCTCGCGCGCAGCTTGGGGAACACCTCGCCGGTGTAGTCGCCGCCCTGGCAGGAGATGATGATGTCGCACTTGGACAGCTCGGCGATGTCGCCCGCGCTCTTGAGGATGGTTTCGTTCTTGGCCATCGCGGGGGCCGCGCCGCCCGCGTTCGAGGTCGTGAAGAACACCGGTTCGATGTGGGCGAAATCACCCTCGTCCTGCATGCGCTGCATCAGGACCGAACCGACCATGCCGCGCCAACCTACCAAGCCTACTAATTTCATCATGTTCCCTCTGGTGATATTGAATTTGTTCGTTCTACGCCATTTACTTGAGCGCCCTGAGCACGGCCTCGCCCATCTCGGCCGTGCCCACGCGCGTGGTGCCCGGCTCGTGGATGTCGGCCGTGCGCAGGCCCTGCGCCAGCACCGCCTTGACGGCGTCCTCGATGCGGTCGGCCTGTTCGGGCAGCCCGAGCGAGAAGCGCAGCATCATCGCCGCCGACAGGATGGTCGCCAGCGGATTGGCGATGCCCTTGCCCGCGATGTCGGGTGCCGAGCCGTGCGAGGGCTCGTACAGGCCCTTGTTGTTGGCGTCGAGCGAGGCCGACGGCAGCATCCCGATCGAGCCGGTCAGCATCGCGGCGCAGTCCGACAGGATGTCGCCGAACATGTTGCCGGTGACGATGACGTCGAATTTCTTGGGCGCGCGCACCAGTTGCATGGCCGCGTTGTCGACATACATGTGCTCGAGCGCGACGTCCGGGTAGTCGCGGTGCACCTCGGTGACGATGTCGCGCCAGAACTGGAACGTCTCGAGCACGTTGGCCTTGTCGACGCTGGTGACGCGCCCGTCGCGCTTGCGCGCGGCCTGGAACGCGACGTGGGCGATGCGCCGGATCTCGGTCTCGGCGTAGCGCATCGTGTCGAAGCCCTCGCGCTCGCCCTTGAACGGGCCGTCCGGGCATTCGCGCACGCCGCGCGGCTTGCCGAAATAGATGTCGCCGGTGAGCTCGCGGATGATCAGGATGTCGAGCCCCGAGACCACCTCGGGCTTGAGGGTCGAGGCGCCGGCCAGCTCCGGATACAGGATCGCCGGGCGCAGGTTGGCGAACAGCCCGAGCTCCCTGCGCAGGCCGAGGATGGCCTGCTCCGGGCGCAGCGCGCGCTCGAGCGTGTCGTATTTGTAGTCGCCGACGGCGCCGAACAGCACCGCGTCGGCGGCCTTGGCCAGCGCCAGCGTGGCCTGGGGCAGCGGGTGGCCGTGGCGCGCGTAGCCCTCGCCGCCGACGGCGGCCGATTCCATCTCGAATGGTTCGCCAAGGGCGCCGAGCACCTTGGCCGCCTGGGCCACGATCTCGGGGCCGATGCCGTCGCCGGGCAGGATTGCGATCTTCATTTTGCGGGTTTCTCTATTTTGCTGGCGCGGGGTCCAGATGTGGTTCGGGGTGCGGGCGCGGTGCGGGCCCTCAGATGGCGTTGGCCAGCCAGGGCTGGCGCGCCAGGTGGCGCTCCTCGAAGGCGCGGATCTCGTCGGCGTGGCGCAGCGTCAGGCCGATGTCGTCGAGGCCGTTGATCAGGCAGAATTTGCGGAACGCGTCGATCTGGAACGGGTACGACAGGCTGCCGCTGCTGGTGGCCACGCACTGGCGCTCGAGGTCGACGACCAGGCGAAAGCCCGGGAACGCCTTGACCTCGTTGAACAGGTGCTCGATTTGCGCCTCGGGCAGCACCACCGGCAGCAGGCCGCTCTTGTAGCAGTTGTTGAAGAAGATGTCGGCGAAACTGGGCGCGATGATGGCGCGGAAGCCGTACTGGTCGAGCGCCCACGGCGCGTGTTCGCGCGAGGAGCCGCAGCCGAAATTTTTACGCGTGAGCAGGATCGAGGCGCCCTGGTAGCGCGCCGCGTTGAGCACGAAATCGGGGTTCAGCGGGCGTTTGCTGTTGTCCTGGCCGGGTTCGCCGTGGTCGAGGTAGCGCCACTCGTCGAACAGGTTCGGCCCGAAACCGGTGCGGTGGATCGACTTGAGGAACTGCTTCGGGATGATGGCGTCGGTGTCGATGTTGGCGCGGTCGAGGGGCGCCACCAAACCTTCGTAAATCGTGAATTTTTCCATGTCATTCTAGCGAGATCGCGCGCGTGCCGCTCGCGGCGCATGGGGCGCCGCCGGCGGCCCGGCGTGGGTTTATTTAGTGGCGGCTCGTTCGACCTTGTCGCCGACCTTCTGGACGTCCTGGCCGAAGCCTTGCATGGTGTTGCACCCCGCGAGGAACAGGGCGATTGCTGCGAAAGCGATTAGTTTTTTCATGGTGGGACTCCGTGTGAAAGTGTTGTTGTTGTCGCGGTGCGCCTATCGCACCGCGCGTACATCGACGAAATGGCCGGCGATACCGGCCGCCGCCGCCATGGCGGGCGAGACCAGGTGGGTCCGCCCGCCCTGCCCCTGGCGACCCTCGAAATTGCGGTTCGAGGTCGAGGCGCAGCGCTCGCCCGGCTCGAGCCGGTCGGCGTTCATTGCAAGGCACATCGAGCAGCCCGGCTCGCGCCATTCGAAGCCGGCGTCCTTGAAGATCTTGTCGAGCCCCTCGCGCTCGGCCTGGTCCTTGACCAGTCCCGAGCCCGGCACCACCAGCGCCAGGCGCACGTTCGAGGCGCGCCGCTTGCCGCGCACCACGGCGGCGGCGGCGCGCAGGTCCTCGATGCGCGAATTGGTGCACGAGCCGATGAACACCTTGTCGATGCGGATGTCGGCGATCGCGGTGTTGGGCTTGAGGTCCATGTAGACCAGCGCCTTCTCCATGGCGTCGCGCCGCACCGGGTCTTTTTCGAGGTCGGGGTCGGGCACGCGGCCGTCGATGGCGGTGACCATCTCGGGCGAGGTGCCCCAGGTCACCTGCGGCACGATGGCCGCCGCGTCGAGCGTGACGACCAGGTCGAACTGGGCTCCGGGGTCGCTGTGCAGGGTACGCCAGTAATCGAGCGCGCGCTCCCAGTGCGGCCCGGCCGGCGAGTACGGGCGGCCCTTGACGTAGTTGACGGTGGTCTCGTCGACGGCGACCATGCCGGCGCGCGCGCCCGCCTCGATCGCCATGTTGCACACCGTCATGCGGCCCTCCATCGACAGCGCGCGGATGGCCGAGCCGCCGAATTCGATCGCGTAGCCGGTGCCGCCGGCGGTGCCGATCCTGCCGATCACGGCCAGCACCAGGTCCTTGGCGGTGACCCCGGCCGGCAGCACGCCGTCGACCTGGACCAGCATCGCCTTCGATTTCTTGGCCAGCAGGGTCTGGGTCGCGAGCACATGCTCGACCTCGGAGGTGCCGATGCCGTGCGCCAGGCAGCCGAAGGCGCCGTGGGTCGAGGTGTGCGAGTCGCCGCACACGACCGTCATGCCGGGCAGGGTCGCGCCCTGCTCCGGGCCGATCACGTGCACGATGCCCTGGCGCTTGTCGTTCATGTTGAAGTAGGTCAGGCCGTAGCTCTTGGCGTTGGCGTCGAGCGTTTCGACCTGCAGGCGCGAGACCGGGTCGGCGATGCCGCCGGCGCGCGCGGTGGTCGGCACGTTGTGGTCGGCCACGGCCAGGTTGGCCGAGGTGCGCCACAGCGCGCGCCCGGCGGCGCGCAGGCCGTCGAACGCCTGCGGGCTGGTCACCTCGTGCACCAGGTGGCGGTCGATGTAGAGCACCGTGGTGCCGTCGGCCTCGGCGCGCACCACGTGCGATTCCCAGAGTTTGTCGTAGAGCGTTTTTTGCATATGTTTGGAGTGGAACTTTTCAGTGAAACGGCCCCGTTGCGCAGGTCATGCAATGATTATGCCATATTTGTGCATTGCGGCAGTAGCACGCCGGATTTGGAACAAACTCGATGCGAATGGCGCCCCTACAAAATTTAATTCCGTAATTGGTCTGTTAAACAGAATAAAAAAAATGCATGTTGGAAAACAACAGGCATTTCGACTGCTTCGCCCCCCGCGATTATTTGCCTTATGCGGCCAGTTTCACGGTCGAGCGGCAGCCGTCCATGAGGAAGGACAGGCCCACCACCAGCACCAGCTCGCCCTCGGCCGAGCGCGCCGTGCCCGTGATGCCGTCGACCGCGATGGCCGTCATCGGCTTGATCACGAGGTCGGCGGTGCCGTCGACCGCGGCCACCGCCAGGATGTAGGGCTGGGGCGCGGCGACCACGATGCCGACCCGTTCCACGCATGGCTCGTAGCCGAGCGCGGCGGCCAGCGAGCGCACCGGCAGCGGCCGGCCCTGGTCCTTGAGCACGGGCGCGCCGCCGACCTGCAGGAACGTCTCGGGCAGTTCGAGCACGCGCTGCACCGCCGCCATCGGCAGCGCCAGCGCCGCGTCCGAGGTCGACACCAGCATGGTCGGCACGATCGAGAGCTCGATCGGCAGCCGGATCGCGAACGTGGTGCCGTGGCCGAGCGATGATTCGATGTGGACCGCGCCGCGGTTTTTCTCGACCGCCGTCTTGACCACGTCCATGCCGACCCCGCGCCCGGACACCGACGAGGCGATCTCCTTGGTCGAAAAGCCCGGCAGGAACACCAGCTGGAAGGCGTCCTCGTCGGTGGCGGCGCCGTTCTCGCCGATCAGGCCCTTCTCGATCGCCTTGCGCCGCAGCCGCGCCGGATCCATGCCGTGGCCGTCGTCGTGCAACACGATCATCACGCTGTTGGCCTCCTGCCATGCCCGCAGCGAGATGACCGACCTGGCCGGCTTGCCGGCGGCGGCGCGCTCGGCCGGGGTCTCGACCCCGTGGTCGAGCGCGTTGCGCAGCATGTGCACCAGCGGGTCGTACAGGCTGTCGACCACCACCCGGTCGACCTCGGTCTCGGCGCCCTCGATGTTGAGTTCGACGTCCTTGCCCAGGTCCTTGGCCAGCTCGCGCACCAGGCGCGGGAATTTCTGGAACAGGCGCCCGACCGGCTGCATGCGGGTCGCCAGCGTGGCGCGCTGGAGTTCGGCCGAATAGCGCGAGGCCCGTTCCAGCGTCTCGCCCAGGGTCACCATCAGGCCGGCGGCGGCGCCTTCGAACTTGAACTGGAGCAGGCGCTCGAGCAGCACCGCGGCCTGGTTGGCCGCCTGCACCGATTCGCCGGCCACCTCGAGCAGGGCGTCGAGCTTGACGGCGTCGACCCGGATGCTGTCCTCCTTGACCGGGGCCGAGGCGGCGCGGAATTCCTGGACCCGCTCCTCGCGCCGCTCGGCCTGTTCGACCTGCTCGGCGGCGCGGCGCGCCTGCGCCAGCGCCTCCTGCAGAAACGCCGATTTGGGGGCGCCGGCCGGGTTGTCGGCCGGGTTGTCGGCCGGGTTGTCGGCCGGGTTGTCGGCCGGGTTGTCGGCCGCGGTGTCGGCCGCGGTGCCGGCCGCGGTGTGGGCCGGATTGTCGGCCGCCGCCCCGGCCGCGCCGCGGGTGGTGCGGGTGCCGGGCGGGGTGACGGCCAGGAACAAGGCTTCCCAGTCGACCAGGCTGGCGCCGGCCGCGGATGGCGCCGGCGCGGCGCCGGACACGGCCAAGGGGCCGCCTTTCTCGTCGATCGCGTCGCGCAGGATGCGCTCGAGCGAGGCCGGCATCGCCGCCAGCTGCTCGGGCGCGACGCCGGCGCCGAGCGCGCTGAGCTGGTCGGCCACGAAGCCCGACGCCTGCAGCGCCGCCTCGATCGCGATCGGGGTCACCGGCGCGGCGCCGGTGCGCAGCGCGTCGAACAGGTTCTCGGTCAGGTGGCAGGCCGCGACCATCGCCGGCAGGTTCATGAAGCCGGCGCCGCCCTTGATCGTGTGGAAGGAGCGGAACACGGCGTTGAGCGTGTCCCTGTTGCCGGGATCGCGCTCGAGCCGCAGCAGGTGCTCCTCGACGTTGACCGCCAGCTCCATCGCCTCGACGACAAAATCCTTGAGCATGTCATCCATCAGAACCCCAGATCGTCTAGTAGGCCGTCCACATTGTGCTGGTCGAGCGCGACCGACGGCACCGAGGGTCCCTGCATGAGCTGCTTGGGCATGAATTTGTCGCGCACGCCGGGCGGCGCGTTATCGCGCAGCAGTTCGGCCAGCTCGTGCTCGACCGTCTGGGTCAGCGCGACCACTTTCGTGATCAGCTGGCCCGTGATGTCCTGGAAGTCCTGCGCCATCATGATGTCGAGCAGGCGCGCCTTTTCGGCCTCGCCGGCGGCGGCCACGGTACGCGCGAACTGGCGCGAATCGTCCGCCAGCTGCTTGAATTGGTCGACGCTCAGTTCGCCTGTGAACAGGGCGTCCCAGCGCGCCTCCATGGCGCGCCCGGCGGCCGCCAGCGCGTCCTGCGCGGGCATGCCCTCGTCGAGCGTGTTGAGCACCTTGGTGGCGGCGCGCTCGGTCAGGCTGGCGACGTACTCGAGCCGGTCCTGCACCGCGACGATCTGCGACGAGGCCGCCGTCAGCGCGTTGTCGCAGTTGATTTCGCCGAGCGAATCGTGCATCAGGCGCACGATGCCGCCTAGGCGGTCGTACATCGGCTTGCATGGTCCTCCCTCGAGCGAGGCGTCCGGTTCGACCGGCGCGCTGGCGGCGGGCGCCGGCGTGGCCGGCACCTCCCAGCCCGCCGCTGGCGCCGGGGCTGGCGATTCGGGCACCTCCCAGCCGGCTTTGGCCGCTTTCGCCGCGGGTTTTTCCGGGGTCTCCCAGCTTGCCTTGGCGGCCGGCGTGGCCGGTGTTTCCCAGCCCGCCTTGGCGGCCGGCTTGTCGGGTGTCTCCCAGCCGGCTTTCGCGGCCGGCTTGTCGGGCGTCTCCCAGCCTGCTTTCGCGGCCGGCTTGTCGGGCGTCTCCCAGCCTGCTTTCGCGGCCGGCTTGTCGGGCGTCTCCCAGCCTGCTTTCGCGGCCGGCTTGTCGGGCGTCTCCCAGCCTGCTTTCGCGGCCGGCTTGTCGGGCGTCTCCCAGCCTGCTTTCGCGGCCGGCTTGTCGGGCGTCTCCCAGCCTGCTTTCGCGGCCGGCTTGTCGGGCGTCTCCCAGCCTGCTTTCGCGGCCGGCTTGTCGGGCGTCTCCCAGCCTGCTTTCGCGGCCGGCTTGTCGGGCGTCTCCCAGCCTGCTTTCGCGGCCGGCTTGTCGGGCGTCTCCCAGCCTGCTTTCGCGGCCGGCTTGTCGGGCGTCTCCCAGCCTGCTTTCGCGGCCGGCTTGTCGGGCGTCTCCCAGCCTGCTTTCGCGGCCGGCTTGTCGGGCGTCTCCCAGCCTGCTTTCGCGGCCGGCTTGTCGGGCGTCTCCCAGCCTGCTTTCGCGGCCGGCTTGTCGGGCGTCTCCCAGCCTGCTTTCGCGGCCGGCTTGTCGGGCGTCTCCCAGCCGCCCTCCTGGGCCGCTGGCACGGCAGACGCCGCACGCGCCGCGGCGATCTGGTCGAACAATCCTTCGAGGTCGTCCTCTGCAAGCTCGGCCGTCACGCCAGGGGAAGCCGGCGCGCCCAAGCCGGCCTCGCGCTGGGCCGCCACTTCGTCGAATAGTGCGTCGAAATCATCGGCGGCGTCGGTCATGATGCGTACTTCTCCCTAATTTGTTGTCACAATCAAACGTGGCTGACATCGGGCCTGTCCTTGGTAAAAGAAAAGATTGGCCGCATGCACACGAGTGTAGCAGCGCGCGACACGATCGGTAAATCGACATGCGCTGCGCGCCGGCAATTACGGTTGAAAGCCGTCCGACAGCCAACGAGGGCGCGATTTTGACGGCTTCCTGATGTTGAGTGTTGTATTTCGGAAACCAAGTTTGCCCAGCACTGCCATAGAAACACGCGCCGGTGCAATCTCATGATCGAAATAACGCGCCACCTTGAGCTATGTCAAAGGTTTTCGTTCTATCAATAGTCAGAAGCCGAACTACAATGGAAAATGTGCAGTGCTTCGAAGGGAGAAGGGCCATGTACCGGAAAATTCTGATCACCAGCGACGGCTCGTCCGTTTCGCAGCACACCGCCTGCGCGGGCGTCGAATTCGCCCGCCAGATGGGCGCCGAGGTGCTGGTCCTGTTCGTGGCGCCTGAATACCAGTATCCGGTCTATGTCGAAATCATTCCGCCATCGTATCCGAGCGAAGATGAATATGTGGCGCAAATGAAGCGGATCGGGGCCGAGAACCTCAAACCGATCCTCGACGCGGCGCGCGCCCACGGCATGGTCGCGACGGGCACGACGGCGTTTTCGGACGCCACCGCGCTGAAGATCATAGACGTCGCCGACGAACAAAGGTGCGACTTGATTTTCATGGGTTCGCACGGACGGAGCGGCTGGGGCCAGTTGTTGCTTGGCAGCGTGACCAACAAGGTATTGTCGCACACGCTCAAGCCGGTCCTGGTGCACCGGCTCATCGGCGAACCGGCGGCGCAGGGAACGCGCGACGGGACACGGGAGGCGTGAACGCCCCAATCGAACGTTGCGCAATTGTTAATTTGGCTTTACTCTGCTGACCTGAGCGATGGTTAGTTTATTGCATTACCAACAGTACTACGCGCGCCGGCCACCCAAAGGCGGGCATGCGTCAACAAGCAAGAATGCACCTTATGATACGAATTGTTATTGCCGACGACCACACGATCATGCGCGAGGGCCTCAAGCGGATCCTCGACGGCGCGCTCGACATCGACATCGTCGGCGAAGCAATCAACGGCTTTGAAGTCCTTTCGCATGTGCGCCAGGGCGGCTTCGACCTGCTGCTGCTCGACTTGTCGATGCCGGGCCGCAGCGGCGTCGACCTGATCCGCCAGATCCGCAGCGAGGCGCCCAAGCTGGCCATGCTGATCCTGACCATGCACGAGGAAGAACAATATGCGGTGCGCGCGATCCGCGCCGGCGCCCAGGGCTACCTGACCAAGGAAAGCGCGGGCACCCAATTGGTGGGCGCGATCCGCAAGGTGGCCTCGGGCCGTCCTTATATCAGCACCGAAGTGGCGGAGCAATTGGCGCTCAACATCATGACACCCAACGAGCAATTGCTGCACAAACAGCTT
The DNA here is from genome assembly GCF_003011895.2 of Massilia glaciei. Taxonomy (GTDB): domain Bacteria; phylum Pseudomonadota; class Gammaproteobacteria; order Burkholderiales; family Burkholderiaceae_D; genus Telluria_A; species Telluria_A glaciei. The sequence goes on from NZ_PXWF02000211.1 coordinate 10,738, forward strand.
TCCGACCGCGAGTTCGAGGTCTTCTCGCTGCTCGTGAGCGGCAAGTCGATCACCGAGATCGCCAACAGCCTTCACCTGAGCGTCAAGACCGTCAGCACCCACAAGACGCGCATCATGCAAAAGATGGGGATGACGTCCCTGTCGGAGATGGTGCAGTACGCGGTGGCCCACCGTCTGCTGTCCCCATTCAAAAACTAGGGGCGGATTTTTTTAGACAGCAGCGCCAGTTTTTTGTGCCGATAAGCGTCAATCAGACGCGTTCGCCCCGAACGCGAGGACGCCGCCGGCGGCGCGCCGGCGACCGCCTCGCACCCTCTGCGCGCCAACAGCGAACGTAAGACTCGTCCTACATACGCGCGCCCTATCCTACCTTCCAATTCAGCGTTTGCTGATATCAATGCCGGACTCGAGTTGGCATACTAAATCCAAGCAAAACGACTTGCCTGCGCCAATATCAGCCCGCAAGCCATTGCAGTCTTGCTGCCCATCACACAGTAGCGACGGTCCCGCCAAGTCAAGGGACCGCCATTACAACACCGTGATTGCCTGCAGCCAAAAAAATTAGTTCCCAACCTGGAGATGAGCATGCAGTCAACGTCAGAACCACGCCCCAACTTCCTCGTCGACTTTGCATTCATCTCCGATGGAAGCTGGCCGTCAACGCCAGGGCCGACTCTGGTCCAACCTCAAAGAGGTCTGCGACCTGCTGCACATCACCGCAGCCGTCTCGGTCAACACCGAAGAACTCCTGTTCCAGCACGTCCAGTTCAAGACGGGGCAGCGCGTACACACCATAGGGCAGGCGTTCGACACGCTCTATATCGTCAACTCCGGCTTCCTCAAGACCGTGCTCATCGACGAATTCGGAAACGAGCAAGTCCTCAGTTTCCCCATGAAGGGCGACATGCTCGGCGTCGACGGCATCCACACCCGCCATTACGCCTCCGAGGCCGTCGCGCTGTCCGATTGCGACCTGATCTTGCTCCCGTTTAAAAAGCTCACTGCGCTCGGCCGCGTCCACCTCGAACTCGAAAACGTCATGTACGGCGTGATGAGCCGCGAGCTGGTGCGCGAGCAAGCCATGATCGGCATGCTCGGCGCGCTTTCGGCCGAGGCGCGCGTCGCCCGTTTTCTCGTCTCGCTGGCCGACCGCTTTGCCGCGATGGGGTATTCAAGCAAACTGTTCAACCTGCGCATGACGCGCCACGAAATCGGCAGCTATCTCGGCCTCACGCTCGAAACGGTGAGCCGGACCTTGTCGGCATTCAACGAGATCGGCCTCATCACGGTGGACCAGCGCACCATCGGCATCAAAGACGCCGAGGCCCTCAAGACCTTGCGCCGCCTGCCGCCGTCCCGTTCGCGCGCAAAGCAATCGAGCGCCGCGCGCCTGAAGGCCGAAAACGAACAGGCAGGCGACGCGCCGCTGCTGGCGGCGACGATCTGACACCGACCGGGCGCAGAGAAACCACAAAAGCAGTCCAGCAACAACGGCCGGCATCCTGGAAAGGTTGCCGGTTTTTTTGTCGCCTGCTCGGGCGCATCATCACGCGCCCCGGGGCCGGGTTGCCAACGTGGCCGCGTCCCCTCGGGGAGTCGGGCGCTGTGCGGCGCCGGGTGCCTTTGGGGCGCCGGGCCCTGCGGAGCCGGGCGCCTGTGGGGAGCGGGCCGCTTTCGAAGCGGGTTGGCGGCGCGGGCAGCTTTTGCGCCGCCCCGGACGCGACTGCTGTTCTTGCCGGAGGCGGTGCATCGTTCGGCACGGCGGCGCTACATCCGCACGTGCGTGACGCGGCGCCCCAAATCTGGCGGCGCGGCCGCAGGCGGACAGGCGCAAAAAAACCGGCTTCCTTCGCGGGGCCGGTTTTTTGTCGTCCGCGCCGGCTGGCGGCGCGGGCGGGTCAGGCGTTACTGGTCGCGCGTGAGCACGCCATCGTTGACACGGACTTTTTCGCCGACGCGCACGCCTGGATCGTTTTCGTACGTCACGGTCTGGGTGCCGCCGTTCTGGAAGCGGACCAGCACTTCGTAGTGGTTGGTCTTCTTGGCGTTGCGCTCGATATTGCGGCCGATATATGCGCCGCCGAGCGCGCCGGCGATCTGCGCCGCCGTCTTGCCGCTGCCCTTGCCGACCTGGCTGCCGAGCACCGCGCCGAGCACGCCGCCACCGATGGTGCCGAGGTAATTGCCATCACCTGTCACTTCGACGACATTGACCGACTCGATCGTTGCGCAATTGGTGCAATAACGCGCTGTCTGCGCCACCGGCTGGATGGCCGGCATCGCTTGCAGCGGCTGCGCCAGGGTCGCACTGACAACGCGGTTGTTGATGCGCAGGTTCGCCACCACCACGCTATTGGGGCGGATGTTGTCGGCGCGGCGGATCACATAGTCGCCGCGGTATTCGCCGGGCGCCACTTCCGGCAGGAAGAAGGTGCCACGGGCGCCCGTGATGCTCATGTCGACCTTGGCGCCCGGAGTGCCGTAGACGGCGAAACTCAGGTCGTTGCCGTCGCGTAGTTCGGTGCTGCCGACGGCCTGGAACTTCTCGATCCGCGGCGCGTTGGCTGCGTAGTCGCGCGCGTCGCGTCCATCACGGGCATCGCGGGCGGCGCGGCGTTGGCCGGGCGCGCGCAACAACGATTCGCTGAGCACGCCGCTGGTGACGAGGTTGGCGACGCGCAGGTTGGCCGTCACGCGGCTGTTGGCGGTCACACGGTCGCGGGTGCTCAGGGTGTAGGTGCCTTCGTACTGGCCGGGATTGGTCTCGACCAGATTCAGGTTGCGGCGCGCGCCGGCGATGCTCAGGGCCGCACGGCCGCCCGGCGTGCCGTAAAGCGTGAAATCGAGCTCAGCGCCCGGCACCAGGCGGCGCACCTCGTCGACGGCGAAGCCGCGGATCGCGGGCGCCGTGACGACCGTTGCGGTGAGTTGGGCCTGCGCCGGCGCGGCCAGGGTCAGGGAAAAGAGGGGAATCGCCGCCAGCAGCCCAGCGGCTAAAGTTTTTGTCGTTTTGATGATGTTCTCCTTGGGGTGGTTGTACAGCGGCGCGGAAATTCCTTTCAGCGTATGGAAAAAGATTACGCCCGCAAACCAAAGAGGTCTGTTCGCTAGCGTACCGAATGTTCACGGCAAGGGGACGGGCCAAGGCTGGCGCAAAGCGCCCGATGCCGCCGCCGCGCCGGCGTCACGCGGGCCTGACGTAGTCGGCCAGGAAGGTGCGCGTGGCGCTGTCGGGGAAGGCGATCGTGACCTGGTCGCCGGCCACGGCGAGCACGGTGCCGGCGTCGAATTTCGGCACGCGCACGCGCGCGCCGACCTCGAACGCGGGCGCGGCCGGGGCCGCCGGGGCGGTGTCGAATTCGTCGTCGCGGATCACGATCGCCTCGACCGCGGGCGCGCACCGGCAGTTGTCGCAGGCGCCGCAGCGCTCGAAGCCGTCGACCTGGTCGCCGAAATAATCGAGCAACAGCTTCCAGCGGCAAGATCCGCTCAGCGCGTAGGACACCATCTGCTCGAGCGCCTCGCGGTCGCGCTCCTGCTTGTGCGTGTAAACGCCTGCCAGTTGCTGGAGCGTCTCCGCGCCCGGCTCGGCCTTGCCGGGCAGAAAGGCGAGCCTGCGGTCCTGGCGCAGCAGGCGCGCGTCCTTGAGCAGCTTGAGGCAGACCTTGAGTTTGCCCGGGGCCAGCTGCTCCCCGCCGCAGCGGCCCTTGCGCAGCGCCTCGAACGTGGCGGGCCCATCGCGCAGCAGCGCGCACGCGTCGTGATGGATGGCCTTCAGCTCGGCCACGCCCGGATAGTGCCTGGCGAGGAAAAACTGCTGGACCCGTTCGTCGTCCTGGAAATACAGCAAGATGCAGTCGGCGCCGGCGCCGTCGCGTCCCGCCCTGCCCGACTCCTGGTAAAACGCCTCGAGCGTGGCCGGCACCTGCAGGTGGAGCACGAAGCGGGTGTCGGGCTTGTCGATGCCCATGCCGAAGGCGTTGGTGGCGACCATCACGCGCCGCGCGCCGCCCATGAACAGGTCCTGGCTTTGGCGGCGCTCGTCGGCGCCGAGTCTGCCGTGGTACAGCGCCACGCTCTCGCCGGCGTGTTCGAGCAGCGCGTGCATCTCTTCGGCCGCCTTGACGGTGGCCGCGTACACGATGCCGGCGCCGGCGCGCGCGCGCACCAGCGCCAGCGCCCGGGCCGCGCGCTCGTCGTGGTTGGTGACCTGGATCTCGCTGTAGCGCAGGTTGGCGCGGTAGACGCCGGTGTTGATCACGCGCATGTGCGGGCGGCCGAGCTGGCGCCCGATGTCGCCCACCACGTCGTCGGTCGCGGTGGCCGTGAGCGCGAGCACGGGCGGCCCGCCGAGCGCGCCGAGCGCGCCGCCGATCTCGAGGAAGGCGGGGCGGAAGTCGTGCCCCCAGCGCGAGATGCAGTGCGCCTCGTCGAGTACGACGAGGTCGATCCTGAGCCGCGCGAGCAGCGCGACGAACGCGGGCAGCGCCAGCCGCTCGGGGGTGCAGAACACGATCTCGTTGGCGCTGTCGGGAATGCGCGCGAGCGCCTCCTGCTCCTGCTCGCGCGTCAGGCTGCTGTTGACCTCGATGGCGCCGATGCCGAGCGCCTCGAGTTTTTCGCGCTGGTCCTTCATGAGCGAGATCAGGGGCGAGACCACCACCGTGGTGCCGCGCATGAGCTTGGCGGGGATCTGGTAGCACAGCGACTTGCCGCTGTCGGTGGGCATGATGGCGAGGGTGTCTTGCCCGTCGAGCACGCTGTCGATGACCTGCTGCTGGCCGTCGCGCAGGCGCTCGATGCCGAACACGCCGCGCAGCAGTTTACCAATGGCATGGCGGCGCGCAGCGCGTGCGCCGGGTCGGACGTGGGTTGGATCGGGTCTGCTCATGGGTACAATGTAAGGGCGATCGGGCGCGCGCGCAGTAGGAGCTGGCCGGGCGCGCATGTAGGCCGATGTAGGCCGATGGTGGTGGCGCGCCCCGCGCGGTGCGCGCCGGCCACGCGACGGCGTGTTGTCCTACAAAGTCGTGGACATTCCGCTGATGCCGGCGGGAAGCGGGCTCGACTAAGATGAAGGCATCCCATCCCCCGACACCTGGAGCACCCCATGACCCGCATGTTTCCCATGATCTGGACCGCAGTGCATCTGTGCGTGGCCGGCGCGGCGACCTACGTGCTGTGTTCGACCAACCTGCTGGCCGGCATGTCCGTGGTGTTCCACTGAACCTTGCCCGGCCGCCAATTGACAGGACAGCCTCCTAGCGCGAGGCGGCCACCACCCGCGCGGCGGCGTTGACGACGGTGGCGATGCGGCCGACGTCGCGCAACTGCTGGGCGCTCATGCCCTCCTGCTTGAGCAGCTCGAATGCGACTTCACGCAGAAATCGGCCTCGCTGAGCACGCCGGCGAAGAGGATGGCGTCGATCAGCGGCCGCGGGTTTGGGAACGGCCGCGCCTTACAGCGTGGCGCCGCCCACCGGACGGTTGCACGGGCACAATTCGTCCGTCTGCAGGCCGTCGAGGATGCGCAGGATCTCGGACGGGTTGCGTCCGACGTTGAGGTTGTTGACCGAGACGTGCTGGATGACATTGTCGGGGTCGACGATGAAGGTCGCACGCAGGGCCACGCCGGCGGCCTGGTCGCGCACGCCAAGCATGTCGACCAGCGCGCCGGTGGCGTCGCCGAACGCGTAGTGGTTCAGCTTGTCGAGGTCCTTGTGCTCGCGGCGCCATGCCAGCTTGCAAAATTCATTGTCGGTCGAGCCGCCCATCAGCACCGCGTCGCGGTCCTTGAGGTCCCCGTTCATCTTGGCAAACTCGACGATCTCGGTCGGGCACACGAAGTTGAAGTCTTTCGGATAGAAGTAGATGACTTTCCACTTGCCCGGGAACGAAGCTTCGGTGATCGTCTCGAAAGCCGATACGCCGTTCTCCTCGTGGTGGTTGAAGCCCGGCTTGGCTGCCTGCACGCTGAACGCGTCTAGTTTCTCGCCTACGGTTTTCATTCTTGAGCTTCCTTGCAATGGTTGGTAAAAGGGCTGCCGGACGCGAGTTTAGAGCTATTCGATTGGGATTTGAATTAGTATTTCCCTACATGCCCGATAGGCGCGCCCGCGCCCGGCCGGCGCGAAAAAAAACCGCCCGCGCCTCGCGGGGCGGACGGTCGCTTTGGCGGGCGCGGCGCCCGCCAGGCGTGCTTACTTCATCACGGTGCGGGTGCCGACCACCTCGACCGTCACGCGGCGGTTCTTGGCGCGCCCTTCGGCGGTGTCGTTGCTGGCCACCGGCTGGCTCTCGCCCTTGCCCTCGGTGTAGACGCGGCTGGCGTCGACGCCCTTCGAGACCAGATACGCCTTGACCGCCTCGGCGCGGCGTAGCGACAGCTTCTGGTTGTAGGCGTCCGAGCCGACCGAATCGGTGTGGCCGACCGTGACCATCACCTCCGTGTCCATCCCCTGCAGCTGGGTGAGCAGGTTGTCGAGCGCGCTCTGGCCTTCCGGCTTGACGACCGACTTGTCGAAGTCAAACAGCGCCTCGGCCGCGAACGAGACCTTCTCCGACACCGGCACCGGGGCCGGCGCGGGCGCCGGCGCCGGCTCTACCACCACCACCGGCTCGGGCGCCGGGGCGACGTAGACCGGGGCCGGACGCGCGTGCGGGCGGCCGAACTTGTAGACCAGGTTGAGCGAGGCCAGGTCGACGTCGCCGCGGTTGCCGATCGAGTCCTTGACCCGGTAGCGTTCGACTTCGGCGCGCAGCGCCAGCGCCTCGGTGAATTTGAACTCGAGCCCGAGCCCGACCTTGGGGCCGAAGCTCTTCTCGCTGGTGCGCGGGCCGGTCAGGGCGTTGAGGCGGTTGCCCGTGAACTCGGCCTTCGATTGCGTGTAGGCGGCGCCGACCCGGCCGAACACCGAGAAGCGCTGCGACAGCGGCAGCATCGCCACCAGGTCCAGGTTCACGCCGCGGAAGGCGGCCTTGCCGTTGAACACCTGGGCCGGCGGCGCGGTAGAGGCGAACGAGAATTCGCCGAGGTCGTAGAAACCGCCCTCGATCGCGAAATTGCGGTTGAGCTGCTTGCCCAGGTAGACCTTGAAGCCGCGGTCCTTCTCGTCGACCGTGATCGCCGCGCTCGGCGCGCCGGTCGAGAGCATCGCCGACAGGATGCGCTGCTCGTCGATGTTGGCCTTGGTGATGCCGGCGCCGGCGCCCATGTACCAGGCCGAATTGGCCCACTCGGGGTTGATGAACTGGTCGTCGGCGGATGCCGCCTGGCTGGCGAGCAGAGCGATGGCGACAGCGGTGAACGTCCCCATTTTTTTTGCGTATGTCATGTTTGTGGCTCCGGTGGATTAGTCGACGATGCTGATTTGATTGTTACGCAGGGTCACGGCGGCGGCGCTGAGCACCCGGCCGCTGAGCAGCGTGGTGTTGTCGCCGAGCGTGATCGCGGCCGACTGCGCCATCAGGGTGCCCTTGAAGACGCTGTTGGCGCCGAGCGTGGTCGCTCCGACCGGCACCCAGAACACATTGGCCGCCGAGGCGCCGCCGGTGAAGGCGACGATCGAATTGGCGGTCGTGTTCAGGGTCGAGGCGGTGCGGAAGATGTACAGGCCGGGGCCGTTCATGGTGAAGGTGCCCGTCATGCTGATGGCGCCGGCGTAGCAATACACGCCGGGGGTGAACACCATGCCGCCGAGGTCGACGCCGGCGGCCGAGCTGACGTCGCAGATGCGGCTGTTGGCGTCGGTGATGGCAACTTGCAGCGCGGCGAGCGCGTTCGTCAGGGGCAGGCCCGACTTGTAGTTGCTGTAGCCGGCGCTCTGGACCGGGTCGGTCGTTTGCGACGGCGCGCCGACGTCACCGGTGACGAGCGTGGTGCCGCCCGAGTTGTTGGTGATCGAGGTGCCGGCGAGCACGCCGAAGTTGGCCGCCGCGCCCAGGTTGATCGTGTTCAGCACTGGCGCCGGGGCGGTGACGGTGAGCACGGCGAAGCCCGAATCGGCGCCCGCGGTGGCGGTGATGTTGGCGGTGCCGGCCATCAGGCCGCTGGCCAGGCCGCCCGGGACGACGGTGGCCACCAGCGGCGCGCTCGAGGTCCAGACCGCGGTGTTGGTGATGTTGCCGGTCGACGCATCCGAATAGGTGGCGGTGGCGGTGAACTGGCGGCTGTTGCCGACGGCGACGCTGGTTGGCGACGGAGTCACGGCGATCGAGGTGATGGTCGCGGCCGGCACCAGGACGGTGGTGCCCGCGCTCATGCCGTTGAAGGTGGCGGTCACGAGAGCGTTGCCGTTGGAGACGCCGGTCACGAGGCCGCTAGTGTTGATGGTGGCGACGGCCGGCGAGGCCGACACATAGGTGCTGCTGGCGGTGACGTTGACCGTGCTCAGGTCCGAATAGCGGGCCGTGACGAACATCTGGCGCGTGGCGCCGATCTGCACCGTCGGCGCCAGCGGCGCGAGCGTGACCGCGACCAATGCCAGCGGGGTGACGGTGAGGTTGGTCGAAGCGCTGCGGGTGCCGGAGGTGGCGGTGATCACGGTGGTGCCGGGGGTGACGCCGCGCGCCAGGCCCGTGGTGGCGTTGATCGTCGCCACCGCGGGCAGGCTCGAGGCGAAGGTCGTCACCGCCGAGATGTCGCGCGTGCTCGCATCCGAGAACGTGCCCATCGCGGTGAACTGCTGGTTGATGCCGACGCTGATCGAGCTGTTGACCGGAGCGACCTGGATCGACACCAGCGTGGCCGGGGTCACGGTCAGGGCGGCGGCGCCCGTCTTGCCGCCGAAGGTGGCGCTGATGCTGGCGCTGCCCGGGACCAGGCCGCGCGCGCTGCCCGTGGCGGCGCCGACCGTGGCGACGGCCGGGGCGGACGACACCCAGGCCGAGTCGGTGGTGACGATGCGCGACGAGTTGTCGGAGTAGGTCGCGGTGGCGACGAACTGCTGGGTGCCGCCGGCGGCGATCGAGGCCGTGGCCGGGGACACCGCCACCGAGACCAGGGTCGCGCCGGGCATGCCGAGGATCGGGTCGCGGCCCTGGTCGCCGCCGCCGCCGCAGGCCGACAGCAAGGCGCTGGCGAAGATGCCGACCGCGCATAGGAGTGTGCGTGTGTGTTGCTTGAAACCGTTCATGGTATTTCCTTCGCTTTGATGAGGTCTTGTCGAAAACCTGTTGCGGACAATTGAGGCCGCCAAGTCTCGACTATCAACCTTTCAAAAGCCTAACTCCGTGCGTTAGCGAACATAGCACCCGGCGGAGACACACTAATACAAAAAAACAACAAATGCCGGCGATGTCCGGGCGCGCCGGACGAAAAAAATCCGCCCGGCTTGCGCCGGGCGGATTTTGGGGGAACGGGGCGCGTCGCCGCGCCGGGTCCGATTTACTTCATGACGGTGCGGGTACCGACGACTTCAACGGTCACGCGGCGGTTCTTGGCGCGGCCTTCGGCGGTCGTGTTGTCGGCGATCGGCTGGGACTCGCCCTTGCCTTCGGTGTACACGCGGCTCGCATCGACGCCCTTCGAGACCAGATATGCCTTGACCGCTTCGGCGCGGCGCATCGACAGCTTCTGGTTGTAGGAGTCGCTACCGATCGAATCGGTGTGGCCGACGGTGACCATGACTTCCGTGTCCATGCCTTGCAGCTGGGACAGCAGGTTGTCGAGGGCGTTTTGGCCTTCGGCCTTGACGACCGACTTGTCGAAGTCGAACAGCGCTTCGGCGGCGAACGAGACTTTTTCCGACACTGGCACCGGGGCCGGCGCTGGCGCTGGTGCTGGCTCGACCACAACGACCGGCTCCGGCGCCGGGGCGACGTAGACTGGCGCTGGCTGGGCCACTGGACGGCCGAACTTGTAGATCAGGTTGACCGAGTACAGGTCGACGTCCTTGCCCAGGCCGACGGTCTTGTCGACGCGATAGCGCTCGGCTTCGACGCGCATGGCCCAAGCTTCGGTGAATTTGTACTCGAGGCCCAGGCCCACTTTCGGGTTCAGGCTGCGCTCGCTGACTTCTCTGCCGCCGGCGCGGCCTACCAGCACCGAGCTGCCGCTGTTGCGCGCCTTGTATTCCGAGTAGTGCACGCCGAGACGGCCGTACACCGAGAAACGCTGCGACAGCGGCATTTGCGCCAGCAGGTCCATGTTGAAGCCGCGGAAGACGGTGTCGCTGTTCAGACCGGATACCGGCGCGGTCGCGTTCATGTGGGTGTAGTGGTGGCCCAGTTGGAAGTAGCCGCCCTCGACCGCGAAATTGCGGCCCAGTTGCTTGCCCAGGTAGAGCTTCGAACCGTAGTCCTTGGTGTCGCCGCGGATGCCCGTCGCCGTGCTGCCCGCCGGCAGGACCGCGCGCAGGCTTGCCGCGTCGAGGTCCGAGCGCGATTGGCCGATGCCGTTGCCTATGTACCAGGCCGAATTGGCCCACTCAGGATTGTCGAAACCGTTTTGTGCCATCGCGCCTTGCGCGAAAAAGGCGAACGCGACTGCGCTGAATGTACCCATCTTTGCTGCTAATTTCATTTTATTCTCCAGTAGGGGTTGGTCGATTACTTACTTCTTACTTCATGATCTGCATGGCGCGCGGTGCAGCGTCAGGCTGGACCCCAGCCTCGCATCGGCGTCCGTTGAAAACGCCTTGCAAGATGATTGCCTGCCACCAAGAATCAACTATGCCCGCTCTGACTAGTCCGCTCAGTTCGCTACCGCACATTACCTGAAAACTTGGAAACTTTATGCGATAAAACAACATCCGCGGACCCATCATGTGCATGCCAGCGCTTCATTCGATTTACTCCTGACAACATTATACCAATTCGGCAAGGCGACTGTGAAATGCGCGTGCGCCCCTCCCCCCCTTCGGCGCGGCGCTTGCGCCCGGGGCAGGGAACGGTGCTATGGCCGGATGCCGCTTTGGGCTAAAATGTCACACGCCATTAATGTTGCGCCAAAGAGACATCGGGGGTGGCAGTGCCACCCGGCTCCCGCCGCGCCACCACCCATGCAAACAAACACCGAGCTGTTGCAAGCGATCATGCGGGAACTGGCGGCGCCGGGCGCCGGGCCGTCGGCGGCCGCCGCCGGCGCCGGCCTGTGCGGGCGGGTCGGGCACAAATTCGGGCCGCTGGTCGGCCCGGCCACCCTCGCGCTGCTGTTCGGGCGCAGCCTCGAGACGCACCGCGCGCGCTTTCCGTGGCTGCCGCGCAGCGCCGAGCCGGCCGCGCTCGAGCGCAGCTTCGGTGCGCGCGAGGCGCACGAGGTGGCCGCCGCCACCGGCGCCGTGCTCGACACCTTCATCACCCAGATGGCGACCCAGATCGGCACCCGCCTGACCCACCAGTTCCTGCGCTCGGTCTTCCCCGCCGCCACGCCGGCACCACCCCAGGAGAATCCCGAATGACCGACAAACTCAACCTCGAGCGGCTATCCACGAGCGTGCCGGGCCTCGACCTCGTGCTCGGCGGCGGCCTGCCGAAACTGTCGTTCAACATCATCGGCGGCGCCCCGGGCAGCGGCAAGACCACCTTCGCCCAGCAGATCATGTTCGGGCTGGCCGGCCCCGGCTGCAAGGCCCTGTTCTTCACCGCCATGGGCGAGCCGCCCGTCAAGATGTTGCGCTACCAGCAGCAGTTCGCCTTCTTCGACTTCGACAAGGTCGACACCGACGTCAAGTTCATCAGCCTGGCCGCCGAGGTAAGCGAGGGCAACTACGACGGGGTGCTGGCCCAGATCATCCGGCAGGTCGAGCTGCACGCGCCCTCGCTCGTGTTCATCGATTCGTTCCGCTCGTTCACCCAGGGCGCCAAGGGCGAGCAGCAGGAGGTCCACATGCTGCAGTCGTTCGTGCAGCAGCTCGTGACCCACATGACGGGCTGGAACGCGACCACCTTCCTGGTCGGCGAATACCTGGTCAACGAGACCGACAAGAACCCGATCTTCACGGTCGCCGACGGCATCGTCTGGCTCAGCCAGCATGTGCACCGCAACGCCATGGTACGCAAATTGCAGGTCATCAAGATGCGCGGCCAGAAGCAGCGGCCCGGCCTGCACACCTTCCGCATCAGCGGCGCCGGGGTCGAGGTGTTCCCGCGCGTGATCGCCGCGCCCGACCCGGCCGGCGCCGGCGCGGCGCGCCGCGCCCCGCCGGCGCGCCTCTCGCTCGGGGTCGCCGCGCTCGACGAGATGCTCGGCGGCGGACTGCCGCAGGGCTACTCGATGCTGCTGGTGGGCCCGTCGGGCTCGGGCAAGACCACGCTCGCGACCGCGTTCCTGGCCGAGGGCGTGCGCCAGGGCGAGCGCGCGGTGCTGGCCACGTTCGAGAAAAGCGCGCGCCAGCCGGGCGACGACAGGCTCGACCAGATGGTGCGCGAGGGCAAGGTCGGCCTGCTCAACATGCGCGAACTGGACCTCTCGGTCGACGAGACGCTGCACGAATTGCTGCTGCTGATCAAGGCGAAAGGGGCCCGGCGCGTGGTGCTCGACTCGCTCTCGGGCTTCGAGCTGGCGCTGGCGCCGGAGTTTCGCGAGGACTTCCGCGAGTCGCTGTACCGGATGGTCACGGTGCTGTGCGACAGGGGCGTGACCTTGCTCATGACGACCGAACTCGAGGACGACTACACCGGGCTGCGCCTGTCGCCCTACGGCAGCGCGTTCCTGGCCGACGCCATCGTGCTGCAGCGCTATATAGAGACGCAGGGCGAATTGAAGACCGTGATCACGGTCGTCAAGCTGCGCGGCAGCGCCCACAGCCGCCAGATGCGCCAGTTCGACATCACCGACGACGGCATCGTGATCGGCGCCGCGCCGGTGCCCTTCGAGGGCGCCCTGCTCGGGCGCGCGCGCGACTACTGAGAGGCTGAGAGGCCGGCGCGCGGCCCCGCCCACTACTTGCGGGCCGGCGCCGCGTCGGCGGGCACGGTGATGCGCAGCGACATGCCGGGGCGCCCGGCCGCGCCGGCGCCGCGCTCGATCGCGAGCGCGCCGCCCAGGGCGCTCAGGCGCTCCATCATGCCGGCGATGCCGAACGCGCGCGGCTTGCGCCGGTCGGCCAGGGCGAAGCCGACGCCGTTGTCGCTGACGGTCATGACGACATTGCCGTCCTCGCGCGCGAGCGTGATCTCGGCCTCGGTGGCGAGCGAATGGCGCGCGATGTTGGCCAGCGCCTCCTGCAGGATGCGGAACACGGCCAGCGTGCGCTCGGCGTCGAGAGCGTAGCCGAGCGGGGTCGCGGCCACCAATAGGCGGCAGGCGATGCCGCTGCGCTCGAAGCGCCGGATTTGCCATTCGATCGCCGCCAGCAGGCCGAGCTCGAGCTCGAACGGGCGCAGGTCGTTCATGATGGCGCGCACCGACCTGATGGTCGCGTCCACATTGTCGAGCACCACCCCGATCCGCGCGTGCAGGCGCGGCTGGCCGGCGCCAGTGCGCGCGTGCAGCATCGAGACGTCGATGCGCAGCGCCAGCAGGTTCTGTCCGAGGTCGTCGTGGATTTCGCGCGCGATGCGCTTGCGCTCCTCCTCGCGGATCTGCTCGTGGTGGCCGAGCAGCTCGTGCAGGCTGTCGGTCGACCGCTGCAGGGCGTCCTCGGCCTGCTGCAGTTCGAACACCTTGAACAGCAGCGCCTCGTTGACTTGCGTCTGCTCGGCGCTGGGGACGGCGGCGCGCGCCGCCGCGGCCCCGGCCGGGACCGGCGGCGCGGCGTCGTCGGCGAACAGGCGTGCCGCGTTGGTCACCAGCGTCATCTTCCATTCCATGAGCCGGGCGGGCGTGACGCCGTGTGCGCGCGCGATGGCGTCGGCCGGGCGCATGGCGCCGAGCGCCTCGAGCGCGGCGCGGGCCTTTTGTCGCGCCGTAAGATTGTCCAGTTCGGTATCGTTCATCAAGCGGTATCAAGTGGGCGAAGGCAAACTCCCACCGATAATATCACCATCAAACAACGTTTCCAAAACGAAAATATGAGCGGGCGCCGCCGCTACAGGAAGCGGTCGAGGATCTTGCGGCTGTGCTTGTCGATGGCGAACATGTCGCGGATCAGGAAGTGGATGCCGTGGTTGTCGGCCACCAGCAGGCTGTGCTCGCCGATGCGGCGGATGTCCTCCTCGCCCTTGAGCACGAACTCGGTCTCGCCGCGGTCGGTCGAAACGCGCCAGGTGCACGGGGTGGCGTAACTGCTCACGGCCAGGATGCGGCTGATCTCGGGCATGAATTCGCGGCCCTCGAGCTCGTCCCGCACCAGCGCCCCGATGTGCGCCGGCAGCGCCGCGAGCGCGTCGATCCAGGCCACCTCGCGGCCGTCGCGCAGCACCATCGAGACGCCGTGCGCGGGGGCCTGGATCGGGAACGCGCGCACCGGCGTGACGCCCTCGTGCACCACGCCGCCGGCGGTGGTCAGGACCAGCTTGCCGAAGGCGTCGCGCCGCAGGTCGAAATCGGCGGCGCCGCCGGCCGCGCCCTCCACGCTCCCCACACTCCCCACACCCTCCACACCCTCCACACCCTCCACACACTCTACCTTGTCGTCCATATCAGTCCCCGTCATCCATGTCGGTGTCGACGTTGCGCGCCTGCGCCTCGTACAACCTGAAGTAGGCGCCCCCGCGCGCCATGAGCTCGTCGTGGCTGCCCTGCTCGACCACCACCCCGCGGTCGAGCACGACGAGGCGGTCGGCCCGGTGCAGCGTCGACAGGCGGTGCGCGATGGCGATCGTGGTGCGGCCCTGCACCAGGTTGTCGAGCGCCTTCTGGATCTCCTTCTCGGTCTCGGAGTCGACCGACGAGGTGGCCTCGTCCATGATCAGGATGCGCGGGTCGATCAGCAGCGCGCGCGCGATCGAGATGCGCTGGCGCTCGCCGCCCGACAGGCCCTGGCCGCGCTCGCCCACCATCGAGTCGTAGCCCTGCGGCAGGCGCAGGATGAATTCGTGCGCGTGCGCCGCGCGCGCGGCGGCGATGATCTCGTCGCGCCGCGCGCCCGGGCGCCCGTAGGCGATGTTCTCGGCGATGGTGCCGAAGAACAGGAACGGCTCCTGCAGCACCAGCCCGATGTGGCGCCGGTAGTCCGACACGGCGAACGCGCGGATGTCGACCCCGTCGAGCAGGATGGCGCCCTCCGAGACGTCGTAGAAGCGGCAGATCAGGTTGACCAGGGTGCTCTTGCCCGAGCCGCTGTGGCCAACCAGGCCGACGAACTCGCCCGGCTTGATGGTCAGCGAGATGGACCGGTTGACGGCCCGGTTGCCGTACCTGAAGCCGACCTCGCGCAGCTCGATGCGGCCCTCGATCCGGTCCAGTTCGACGGGGTTGACCGGCTCCGGCACGCTCGAGACATGGTCGAGGATGTCGAAGATGCGCTTGGCCGCCGAGGCCGACTTCTGGGTCACCGAGACGATCCGGCTCATCGAGTCGAGCCGCCCGTAGAAGCGCGAGCTGTAGGCGATGAAGGCGGTCAGCACGCCGACCGTGATCTCGCCCGTCGAGACCTGCCAGATGCCGTAGCACCAGACCACCAGCAGGCCCAGCTCGGTCAGGAACGACACCGTCGGCGAAAACAGCGACCACACCTTGTTGAGCTTGTCGTTGACGGCCAGGTTGTGCTTGTTGGCCTCGCGGAAGCGGTTGGCCTCGCGCTTCTCCTGGGCGAAGGCCTTGACCACGCGGATGCCGGGGATGGTGTCGGCGAGCACGTTGGTGACCTCGCCCCAGACCCGGTCGATCTTTTCGAAGCCGGTGCGCAGGCGGTCGCGCACCACGTGGATCATCCAGGCGATGAACGGCAGCGGCACCAGCGTGATGACCGCCAGCCACGGGTTGATCGAGCACAGGATGATGCCGGTCATGATGATCATGAGCACGTCGGAGGCGAAGTCGAGCAGGTGCAGCGACAGGAACACGCAGATGCGGTCGCTGCCGCTGCCGATCCGGCTCATCAAATCGCCGGTGCGCTTGCCGCCGAAAAACTCGAGCGAGAGCTTGAGCAGGTGCTCGTAGGTGGCCGAGCGCAAGTCGGCGCCCATGCGCTCGGACACCAGCGCGAGCACGTAGGTCTTCCACCAGCCGAGCAGCCAGGCCAGCACGGCCGAGCCGAGCAGGCCGGCCATGTACAGCACCACCAGCATCGGGTCGATCCGCATGCCGTTCTGGTACGGGATCAGCACGTTGTCCATCAGCGGCATGGTCAGGTAGGGAGGAATCATGTGCGCCGCGGTCGAGAGCAGCATCAGGATGAAGCCGAGCAGCAGCTGGCCGCGGTAGGGGTGGGCGAAGCGCCACAGGCGGAACAGGGTCCAGGTCGACGGCGGCGTGTGGATCACCTTGGTGCAAATCGGGCACTCGTCCTGGTCGGGCGCGAGCGGAGCCTTGCAGCTCGGGCACACCTGCTGCTCGGGCACGTGCACCGGGCGCCCCGTCAGGTGGCTCTCGAGCTGTTCGCGGAACTGGTCGGCCAGCCGGATCGCTTGCAGGTTCTGGCCCAGCGTGAAGCGCCACGCGGCCAGCCGCCCCTGCCCGTCGAACAGTTCGAGGTGGCCGACGCCGGCGTGGTCGTGGTGCACCAGCGCCAGGCCGGGGCGGTAGCGCCACTCGCGCCAGTCGGCCTCGCCGGGCGCGCGCGCGCGCAGGCCGCGCCCGGTGACGACGATCAAGCCCTTGGTGAAACGAAGTCGCGCATCCAAGTCAACCTCGATGCTGCTGAGAACGTTCTCCCCGGAAGCCAGGTTTTTCCCGACTTCGTCCTGCCAGTGTTCGGGCAGGAACGCGCTCGGTGCGGGGGCCGCGGCGGCGGCGAAAGGTTGTTCAGTAGTCATCGTAAAAGCGGTTTCGGGCGGTGGGCCAAGGCGGGGATGGCGGGAATTGGGTTGATTGCCGGCACTTGGCGGACCATGTCGTGAAGCAATTACGGTATTGTATAGGGTCGCCTCGCGCCGGAACAAAGAGTTGGATCGAAATTAGCCACTTTATTTGAGTGGGAAAACAACAGCGGCGCGCCCCGTCCGGGCGCGCTGTTGGCCGTAGGGCGGCGCCGTGCCGGCATGCCCGCCAAGCGCTTTTTTGTGGCAACAGCATGACCAGCGGGCCAGATGAGCCATTCGACAATGAGCGGGCGCCGGACCTGCGCCAGGAACCCTCGCACCAGAACCCTTGCACCAGAACACCTACATGACAACTGAAGACGCAAAGAAAGACGCACAGAAAGACGCGAAGAAAAACGACATCGCCTTTCTGCGCGTGACGCACCTGCGCGGACCGAACATCTGGACCTACCGTCCAGTGATCGAGGCGTGGCTCGACCTTGGCGAACTCGAGGACTTCCCCTCGGACACCCTGCCAGGCCTGTATGAACGCCTGCTGGCATCGCTGCCCGGCCTGGTCGAGCACCGCTGCGGCGTCGGCGAGCGCGGCGGCTTCCTCGAGCGCCTGCGCGAGGGCACCTGGGCCGGACACATCCTCGAGCACGTGGTGCTCGAGTTGCAAAACCTGGCCGGCATGCGCACCGGCTTCGGCAAGACGCGCGGGACGGGCGCGCGCGGCGTCTACAAGATGGCCTTCCGCACCCGCCAGGAGCAGGTCGGGCGCGCCGCGCTCACGGCCGGCCACGCCCTGCTCATGGCCGCGATCAACGACACCGCGTTCGACCTCGATGCCTGTGTCGCGCAGCTGCGCGAGCTGGTCGACGAGCACTGCCTGGGGCCGAGCACGGCCCACATCGTCGAGGCCGCCACCGAGCGGCGCATCCCCTCGCTGCGCCTGACCGACGGCAATCTGGTGCAGCTCGGCCACGGCGCCGCCCAGCGCCGCATCTGGACCGCCGAAACCGACCAGACCAGCGCCATCGCCGAGAGCATCGCCAGCGACAAGGACCTGACCAAGTCGCTGCTCAGGTCGTGCGGCGTGCCGGTGCCCGAGGGCAGCCTGGTCAGGAGCGCGGCGGCCGCGTGGGAGGAGGCGCGGGACATCGGGGTGCCGGTGGTCGTCAAGCCGTATGACGGCAACCACGGGCGCGGCGTCTCGCTCAACCTGATGACCGAGCAGGACGTCGAGGCGGCCTACCATCTGGCCGCGCGCAAGGGCGGCAGCCCGGCCGTGATCGTCGAGCGCCACATCGGCGGCGACGAGCACCGCCTGCTGGTGGTCGGCAGGCGCGTGGTCGCCGCCGCCAAGGGCGAGTCGCTGTGGGTCACCGGCGACGGCGCGGCCGACATCCGCGCGCTGGTCGAGAGCCAGATCAACACCGACCCGCGCCGCGGCACCACCGAGGATTCGCCCCTGAACGCGCTGGCGCCCGAAAAAGGCGCCGAGATCATCCTCGAACTCGAACGCCAAGGATTGACCGCGTATTCGGTGCCGCTGGCCGGCCAGAAGGTGCTGATCCAGCCCAACGGCAACGTCGCGCTCGACGTCACCGACCGCATGCACCCGTCGATCGCGCACGCGGCGGCGCTGGCGGCGCGCGTGGTCGGGCTCGACATCGCCGGGGTCGACCTCGTGCTCGAGGACATCTCGCGCCCGCTCGACGAGCAGCGCGGCGCGGTCATCGAGGTCAACGCCAGCCCGGGCCTGCTGGCCCACATCAAGCCGGCCAACGGCCCGGGGCGCCCGGTCGGCGCGGCGATCGTCGACAACCTGTTCGGCGCGGGCGAGAGCGGACGCATCGCGCTCGCCGGCGTGACCGGCAACGGCGGCGCGGCGCTCATCGCGCGCCTGCTCGGCAGCCTGCTGCACCTGACCGGCAGGCACACCGGCGTGGCCAACAGCGAGGGCCTGTTCCTCGACCAGCGCCAGGTCGCGCGCGGCGACTGCATCGACTGGGACGCCGGCCAGCGCCTCTTGATCAACCGCACGGTGCAGGCGGCCGTGTTCGAGAGCAACGCGCGCATGATTCTGTCGCAGGGCCTGGCCTACGACAAGTGCGCGGTCGGCATCGTCACCGACCTCGACTGGGATCCAAGCCTGGCCGAATTCCACCTCAACGAGGACGATGGCATCTCAAACGTGATGCGCACCCAGGTCGACGTGATCCTGCCCGACGGCGTGGCCGTGCTCAACGCGGCCGACCCGGCCGTCGCCGCGCTCGCGCAGCTGTGCGACGGCAAGGTGATCTTCTACGCGGCCGAGCCTCAACTGGCGGTCATCGCCCAGCACGTGGCGGCCGGCGAACGCGCGGTCTACCTGCGCGGCGGACACATCGTGCTCGCGCACGGCACGCTCGAGACGCGCCTCCTGGCGCTGGCCCAGCTCACGCCGGCGCTGGCGGCGCGTGCGCAATGCATGCTCGCCGCCGTCGCCGGCGCGTGGGCCATGGCGGTCCCCGGGGAACTGATCGCCGCCGGCCTGCGCGGCTTCGACCCGGACGCCCCGGCCAGCAATTACTAGACACGCAGACGGAAACTAGACACGCAGACGGAACACGCGCCCGGAACACGCGCACATAAGATTAACCAAGCCCGGCCGCCAGAGCCGGGCGAACGGCCGATCGCGGCGTCACGGCGCGGCGGGCGGCCCACCCAAAACAAGGAAGATGTTTTATGGAAGTTTCGCGCGTACGCGCCCTGCGTGGCCCCAACCTGTGGAGCCACCACACCTCGGTCGAGGCGATCGTCGCCTGCGCCCTCGACGAACAGTGCGTCGGCGCCATGCCGGGCTTCGAGACGCGCCTGCGCGCGCGCTTCCCCGAACTGGGCCCGCTGCAGCCGAACGGGCACGACGACACCATCGCGATGGCGCACGTGCTCGAACTGGCCGCGCTCGGCCTGCAGGCGCAGGCCGGCTGCCCGGTCACCTTCAGCCGCACCACCGCCACGCTCGAGAGCGGGATCTTCCAGGTCGTCGTCGAGTATTCCGAGGAGTCGGTCGGGCGCCTCGCGCTCGAGCTGGCGCAGCGGCTGTGCGCGGCGGCGGCGGCCGACCTGCCCTTCGACCTGGGCGGCGCGCTGCTGCAGCTGCGCGAGCTCGACGAGGACATGCGGCTCGGGCCCTCGACCGGCGCCATCGTGCAGGCGGCGCTGGCGCGCAACATCCCGTACCGGCGCCTCACCGACGGCAGCCTCGTCATGTTCGGCTGGGGCAGCCGCCAGCGCAAAATCCAGGCCGCCGAGATCGACAGCACCGGCGCCATCGCCGAGGCCATCGCCCAGGACAAGGAGCTGACCAAGCGCCTGCTGGACGCGGCCGGGGTGCCGGTGCCGCTCGGACGCGTGGCGATCGACGCCGACGACGCCTGGGCCGCCGCCCTCGAGATCGGCCTGCCGGTGGTGGTCAAGCCCAAGGACGGCAACCAGGGCAAGGGCGTCACCGTCAACGTCGGCACCCGCGAGCAGCTCGCGGCCGCCTTCGTCGCGGCCTCGGAGTTCCGCGACGACATCCTGGTCGAGCGCTACCTGCCCGGCAACGACTTCCGCCTGCTCGTGATCGGCAACAAGCTGGTCGCGGCCGCCCGGCGCGACCCGCCGCAGGTGGTCGGCGACGGCGAGCGCACGGTGCGCGAACTGGTCGAACTGGTCAACCTCGACCCGCGCCGCGGCAACGGCCACGCGACCGAGCTGACCAAGATCCGCTTCGACGACATCGCGCTGGCGAGCCTGGCAAGCCAGGGCTATGTGGCCGAATCGGTGCCGCCGCTGGGCCAGCGCGTGATCCTGCGCAACAACGCCAACCTCTCGACCGGGGGCGCGGCCACCGACGTCACCGACGACGTCCATCCGGCCGTGGCGGCGCGCGCGGTGGCCGCCGCCCACATGGTCGGGCTCGACATCTGCGGCGTCGACCTGGTCTGCGACAGCGTGCTCAAACCCATCGAGGAGCTCGGCGGCGGCATCGTCGAGGTCAACGCCGCGCCCGGCCTGCGCATGCATTTGTCGCCCTCGTTCGGCAAGGGCCGCCCGGTCGGCGAGGCGATCATCGGCGCCTTGTTCGCCGACGGCGACGACGGCCGCATCCCGGTGGTCGCGGTCACCGGCACCAACGGCAAGACCACCACGGTGCGCCTGATCGCGCACCTGCTCACGGCCGCCGGCCTGCGCACCGGCATGACCAACACCGACGGCGTGTACATCGAGGGCCGGCGCATCGACAGCGGCGACTGCAGCGGCCCGCGCAGCGCGCGCAACGTGCTGCTGCACCCGGACGTCGACGCCGCCGTGTTCGAGACGGCGCGCGGCGGCATGCTGCGCGAGGGCCTCGCGTTCGACCGCTGCCAGGTGGCGGTGGTGACCAACATCGGCGCCGGCGACCACCTCGGCCTGAACTACATCACCACGGTCGAGGACCTGGCCGTGCTCAAGCGCGTGATCGTCCAGAACGTGGCCAACGGCGGCGTGGCGGTGCTCAACGCGACCGATCCGGCGGTCGTCAAGATGGCGGGCAACTGCCGCGGCAGCGTCACCTTCTTCGCCGCCGACGGCGGCCATCCGGTGCTCTCGACCCACCGCGCCCAGGGCCTGCGCGTGGTGTACGTCGAGGACGGCATGCTGGTCGCCTCCGAGGGCGCGCAGGCGCACCGGCTGCCCTTGTCGCAGGTGCCGGTCACGCGCGGCGGCGCGATCGGCTTCCAGGTCGAGAACGCGATGGCCTCGGTGGCCGCGGCGTGGGCGGTGGGCGTGCCATGGGAGGCGATCGCGGCCGGCCTGGCCTCGTTCGCCAACGAGAGCGACAACGCGCCGGGCCGCTTCAATGTGTTCGAGCACCGCGGCGCGACCGTGATCGCCGACTATGGCCACAACCCGGACGCGATCCTGGCGCTGGTGGCGGCGGTCGAGGCGATGCCGGCCAGGCGCCGCTCGGTCGTCATCAGCGGCGCCGGCGACCGGCGCGACGAGGACATCCGCCAGCAGACCGAGATCCTCGGCGCCGCCTTCGACGAGGTGCTGCTGTACCAGGACCAGTGCCAGCGCGGACGCGCCGACGGCGAGGTCGTTGGCCTGCTGCGCCAGGGCCTGGCCGGGGCCAAACGCACCACCCACATCGACCAGATCAACGGCGAATTTTTGGCGATCGACACGGCGCTGGCGCGGCTGGGAGCGGGCGACCTGTGCCTGATCCTGATCGACCAGGTCGAGGAGGCGCTCGCACACATCGCCGCGCGCATCGCGCAAGGCTGAAGGGCGGACAAAGCGGGCGGCCCTTGCCGGGCCATCCATATTTCTGTGTTGGAATTCGATTGACCATCGGAGATGCCGGAGGGATACTCGACGCATGAAAAGCCTCCTGCGCCTGCTCGTGGACTCGACCGACCCGGCCCAGACGCTGCGGCTCAAGCGCATGCTGGTCGGCGCCGTCTCGTATTTCTTCACGATCGCGGTGGTGTGCGCGTTCTGGCGGCTCGGCCATTTTGACGGCGCAGTCGCCTTCAACTACATGCTGATGGTGCTCGCCGTCAACATCGGCGTCTACGCGGCGATCCGCAGCGGGCGCAACCTGCGCCTGGCCGATCCGAGCATGACGCTGATCCAGATCTGCCTATCGCTGCTGATCGGCTTGTACGTGATGTACCACGTGCCGCACCGCGGCGTGTTCCTGATCCTCGGCATCTCGGCCGCGATGTACGGGCTGTTCCAGTTCCGCACGCCAAAATACTTCTTGATGACGGCCTTGTTCGTCGGCGGCTATGCGGCCCTGATCTTCATCTTGCTCAAGTTCCGTCCCGGCCAGACCGACCTGCAGCTCGAACTGCTGCAGCTGTGCGCGCTGCTGGCCACGCTGCTCCAGTTCAGCGCGCTGGGCAGCTACATCATGAAGCTGCGCGACAAGGTCAAGGAAAAGAACCACGAACTGGGCGCGCGCAACAAGGACCTCGAGCACGCCCTGCACCGCATCTCCGAGCTCGCCATCAGGGACGAGCTGACCGGCGTGCACAACCGCCGCCACCTGATGCAGATGCTCGCGCTCGAAAAGCAGCGCAGCGACCGCAGCGGGCGCTATTTCTCGATCTGCATCCTCGACGTCGACTTCTTCAAGAAGGTCAACGACACGCTCGGGCACGCGGCCGGCGACGCGGTCCTGCGCGAGATCGCCCGCGCGGCGTCGGAGACGACGCGCCAGACCGACATCTTCGGACGCTACGGCGGCGAGGAGTTCGCGCTGGTGGTCTCCGAAACCGGGATCGACGGCGCGCTGGTGATCGCCGAGCGCGCCCGGGCCCGGATCGCCGCCCTGCGCTTCCCGGAGATCGCCCCCGCGCTGCGCGTGAGCGTGTCGATCGGCGTGGCCGAGGGCGGACGCGGCGAGGCCATCGAGGCGACCATCAACCGCGCCGACCGGGCGCTGTACCAGGCCAAGGCGGGCGGGCGCAACCGGTGCGTCGCGGCCGCGGGGCCTGCCCCGATTTGACCGCCGGCCAGCCCGGCGGTTAAGATGCGGGCCATGGGAATGAACAAAATGCAGCGTCGCGCGTCGGCCTGGATCGCCTGCCTGGCGTTCCTGCTGGCCGCGCTCGTTCCAGCGATGACACAACTGCTCGCCGCCAACAACGCGGCCGGCGACTGGATCGAGATCTGTTCGGCCAAGGGCATCAAGCTCGTCAAGGCCACCCTCGCCGATGCCGCGCCCGCCTCCGGCGACGGCGCCCCGCACGGCGAAAATTGCCCGTTTTGCCAAACCCACGCGGACACGCCGGCCATGCCGCCGGGCGCGCGCACGGTGCTGCCGACGATCGCCGCCGCGCAGCGCTTTCCCTCCCTGTTCTACCAATCCCCGCGCGCGCAGTTCGTTTGGGCCGGCGCGCGCCCGCGCGCCCCGCCCGCCCTCTCCTGACAATCCCTCAGAGGCTGAGAGTTTTTCGGGCGTGCCCGAGCAGCCCGCCAGAAAACGGCAGATCGAGGCGCAAAGCACAGCCATAGCGGGCTATGGCGAGCATTTGCAACGACGAACTGGCGCTTTCTGGCGTGCTGAGCGGGCATGATCGAAAGACTCTCAGCCTCTAAGCCCCGCCGGCGCGCCCCCGCGCGCCGCCGGCGGGAACACGATCATTCATCAGGAGTGGCAATGCCAACCCACATCATATTTGCGGCGGCTGCCGCGCTGTGCGCGTGCGCGCCCGGCGCCGCCGCCGGCCCCTTCGCGCCCGTCGCGCCGCTGGCCGAGGTCACCATCAAGGCCAGCCGCGCCAAGGCGCCGCCAAACACCCCGGCCACGGTCGAAACCATCGGCGCCGGCCGGATCGCCGAGACCATCAACACAGTAGGCAGCGCCGCCGCGCTCAACTACCTGCCGAGCGTCCACGCGCGCGAACGCTACATCGGCGACCGCAACGCCATCCTCGTCATGCGCGTCAACAGTTCGATCGCGAGCGCCCAGACCCTGGTCTACGCCGACGGCCTGCTGCTGTCGAACCTGCTCAACAACAGCTTCAGCACCGCGCCGCGCTGGGGCATGGTCGGGCCGGACGAGATCGACCACGTCGACGTGCTGTACGGGCCGTTCTCGGCGCTGTACCCCGGCAATTCGGCCGGCGGCGTGGTGCTCATGACGACCCGCGCGCCCGGCCGTTTCGCGGCCCGCGCCAGGCTCGACCTGTTCGAGCAGCGCTTCAAACTGTACGGCACCGCGCGCAGTCTCCCGGGCGCGCATGCGAGCGCCTCGTTCGGCGACAAGGCCGGCGCCTGGTCCTGGCGCCTCAGCGCCGACCGGCTCGACAACCACGGACAGCCGCAGACCTTCGGCGTGGCCGAACTGGCCACCCCGGCCGGGCCCGCCGCGGCCACGACGATCAGCGGCGAATTGCGCGACACCGACCCGGGCGGGCGGGCGCGCATCGTCACCAGCGCGATCGGCGCCGACCATACCGTGCAGCACACGGGCACGCTCAGGATCGGGCTCGACATCTCGCCATCGCTGCGCGCCAGCTACACGCTCGGCCTGTGGCAGAACCGGTCCGACGCCCCCGTGCAAAGCTACCTGCGCGACGGCGCCGGCGCCCCGGTCTACAACACCGCGCGCGCGGGCGGGGCCGGGCGCTACGTGCGCTTCGCGGGCGACCCCGGCTACTACACCTTGGCGGGCGCCTCGCCCTCGCACGCCGAGAGCGAGCACAGCATGCACGGCCTCGCGCTGGCCTGGCGCGACGGCGGCGCATGGCAGTGGCAGGCCGTCGCGAGCGCCTACAGGCAGCACAGGGACGCGAGCCGAAGCGCCGCCAACAACGGCACGCTGCACGACCCCGGCACCGGCGCGCACCGTCCGGGCGGCACCCTGACCAGCGCCGGCGGCACCGGCTGGGCCAACCTCGACGTGCGCGCCGAATCGAAACGGCGGGGGGCGCACAGGTTCAGCGTCGGCTTCCACAGCGACCGCTACGCGCTCAAATCGGCCACCACGCGCCTCGCCAGCGACTGGTTGCAAGGCGCCGCGGCGCAGGCGCCCTCGTCGAACTCCTACGGCAAGACCAGCACCCAGGCGCTCTACGCGCAGGACAACTGGGATCTCGATCCGGTCTGGCTGCTCGTGGCCGGCCTACGCCTCGAGCGCTGGCGCGCCTACCACGGCAGCAACTTCAATCTGGCCAACGCCCCGTCCTACCGCCAGCTCGATTACGCCGACCGCGCGCGCACCGACGCCTCGCCCAAACTCTCGCTCGCCTACCGCGGCTTGCAGGACTGGGGCCTGCGCGCCTCGCTGGCCCGGGCGGTGCGCTTTCCGACGGTCGCCGAGATATTCCAGGTCATCAGCCTGCCCGACAATGTCAAACAGAACGATCCGAACCTCAAGGCCGAGGACGTCCTGGCCGCCGAGCTGACGGCCGAGCGCGCCATCGCGCATGGCATGTTGCGCCTGTCGCTGTTTGGCGAGAACAAGCGCGGGGCGCTGATCGCCCAGACCGACACGACCGTCACGCCGACCATCTCGAGCATCCAGAACGTCGACCGGGTGCGCACCCGCGGCGCCGAGGCCGTGTTCGCGCTGCGCGAACTGCAAGGCTTCGACCTCAACGGCAGCGTCACCCATGTCAAGTCAACCATCACGCGCGACAGCCGCAACCCGGGCCTGGCCGGCAGCGACCAGCCGCGCATCCCCGACTGGCGCGCCACGCTGGTCGCGCTCTACCGCCAATCGGCGCGCCTGTCGTACAGCGCGAGCTACCGCTACAGCGGCCGGCAGCACAACGCGCTGCTCAACACCAACACCGGCAACTACAAAGACGTCAACCCCAAGGTGTACGGCGCGGTCAGCCGCTACAGCCTGCTCGACGCCAAAATCGTCTACAAATTCGCGCGCCATTGGAGCGCCTCGGCGGGCGTCAACAACATCACCTCGTTCAAGTACTACGTCAACCCGAATCCCTATCCGCAGCGGACCTTTTTCACCAGCCTCGCATTCGACCACCAAGGAACACCATGAACATGATCTATTTTTTGAGGGCGCTTTGTTGGTTCGCGCTGTTCGGCGCCGCCCACGCCCACGGGGCGATGGCGCACGGCGCGCCAAAACCGGAGCTGGGCACCTCGGCGGCGGTCGACGGACAGGGGCGGCTGTGGATCGCCAGCAAGGAGGCCGCCTCGGACGCGGACCAGGGCCAGTACCTGGTCTTGCGCTCCACCGGCGACAACGGCGCGACCTGGTCGGCGCCCAAACGCATCGGGCCCGAGGCGCTCGCGGCCGAAGGCGAGAGCCGTCCCAAGCTGGCGTTCGGCACGCGCGGCGAGATCTACGTCGCCTACACCCGGCCGCTGGCCAAGCCCTACACCGGCGAGATCCGCTTCGCCCGCTCGCTCGACGGCGGCGAGACGTTCTCGCGGCCGGTCACCGTGCACCTCAACCGCGACGAGATCACGCACCGCTTCGAGTCGCTCATCGTCGACCGGGCCGGGCGCGTCTACATCGCCTGGATCGACAAGCGCGACCGCGAGGCGGCCACGGCGCGCAAGCGGGCGTACCGGGGCGCGGCCGTCTACTATGCGGTATCGAGCGACGGCGGCGCCAGCTTCCGGGGCGACTTCAAGATCGCCGACCATAGTTGCGAGTGCTGCCGGATCGCGCTGGCGCTCAACGCCAACGGCGCCCCGGTGGCGCTGTGGCGGCACGTGTTCGCACCGAACGCGCGCGACCATGCGATGCGCGAACTGACGCCGGACGGCCGCATGGCGCCGATGCAACGCGCCTCCTTCGACGACTGGAGGATCGACGCCTGCCCCCACCACGGCCCCGCACTCGCGTACGCCGCCGACGGCACCCGGCACCAGGCCTGGTTCAACCTGAAGGGCGGGCAAGGCGGCGTGTTCTACGCCGCGGCGCGCCCCGGCGCGGCGATGGCCACGCCGGCCACGCTCGGCACGGCGCAGGCGCGACACGCCGACATCGCCGTGCGAGGCGACGCCATCGCGCTCGCCTGGAAGCAGTTCGACGGCGGCGCGACCGCCATCGTCGGGCGCCACTCCGGCGACGCCGGCGACGCCGGCGCCTCGTGGACGCAGCGCACGCTGGCCTCGACCAGCGGCCATTCGGACCACCCGCGCCTGCTGGCCACGCCGTCGGGCATCGTGCTCGTGTGGCGCACCGAGGACGAGGGCGTGCGCGTGGTGCCGGTCGGCGGGGGGGCGCAATGAAACGTGTCGCCAGCGGTTTCGCCACCGGTTTCGCGACCGGTCTCGCCAACTTCCTGTGCGCCCTGGCCCTGCTCGCCGCGGGACCGGCCAGTGCCGCCCCGGCCGGCATCCGGCAATTCGACGCGGACAGCCTCGGCACCCTGCTCGCGACCCAGAAGGGCCAGCCCTTCGTGCTCGTGCTGTGGTCGCTCGACTGCCCCTTCTGCGAGGCGAGCCTGCGGACGCTGTCCAAAAAAATGCGCGCCGACAAAAACCTGCGCGTGGTCACGCTCGGCACCGACACGCTGTCCGATCCGCGCAACGCGACCCTGATGGAACAGCGCCTCGCCGCCCTCGGGCTGGCGGCTAACGCGTGGGCCCTCGGCGCCCAACCGGCCGAACAATTGCGCTACGCCGTCGACAGGCAATGGCACGGCGAATTGCCGCGCAGCTACTGGTTCGGCGCGGACGGCGTCGGCGCCGCCAAATCGGGCCTGATCAGCGCGCGCGCCGTCGACCGGTTCCTTTCCAGGCGCCATTGACAGCCTCCGAGGCCGCGCTGCGCCGCGCCACGCCGCCCCTCGCCCGGCGGCGGACGCGAACGGGGCCCTGCGCGCGCCCGGAAATGCTGCGTTGCGGCAGACATATACTCGCATATACAACATCCCAGGTGATTTTTGTGTAGTAATATTACACACGAAAGATCGACACACTGCCTTGAGCTCCCCACGAGCATAAGCGAAAAGAATCGACTTTGCCCCTATTTCACGCCTTTCCCTATAAATGGAGTTGATCATGCATCAATCCGGTAGTAATCCTTCAAAAATTAGACAGGTGCTGATGGCATGCGCCTGCGCAGTCCTGCTGGCCGCGTGCGGCGGCGGCGGCTCGCCAGCGCCGACGCCAGTCCCGGTGCCGGTGCCGGTGCCCGATCCGGTGCCGGTCCCGCCCCCGCCGCAGGCGGCCGCGACCATGCGCGTGCACTACAACCGGATCCAGCGCGACGCGGCGAGCTGGGGCGTGTATTCGTGGGAGGGCCCCAAGGTGCCGAGCGCGACCTGGATCACCGACCGCTTCATGTTCAGCACCGAGGAGGCCTTCGGCGCCTTTGTCGACATCCCCCTCGACGTCACCAAGACGGCGATGAAATTCCTCGTCACCGACGCCAGCGGCAACAAGAACTGCGGCGACGACCAGTCCGTCACGTTCGCCGCCGACATCGCCACCAAGGGCCAGCAGATTTGGCTGCGCGAGGGCGACTGCACCGTCTACGCGGCGATGCCGGCGGTCAGCTACGGCGACCTCAAGGCGGCCTCGGCGCACTGGCTCAACACCAACACGCTGGCCTGGCCGGGCGCGCCCGCCACCGGCAGCTATAAACTGTTCTTCGCCTCGGCCGGCGGCCTCGGCTCCGACAACACCGGCGTCACCGGCGCCGACGGCAGCGTCACGCTGGCCATCGGCGGTGCCCTGTCGGCCACGCTCAAGACCAAATACCCGCACCTGTCGGGCGCTCTGGCGCTGACCATCCCCGACGCCGCCGTGCAGAACCTCACCGCCCGCCTGTCGTCGCAGTTCGCGCTCGCCCAGTACGACGCGGGCGGCGCCCTTATGCAGGTGACCTCGCTGCAAAACGCCGGCCTGCTCGACGCCCTGTTCGCCGCCAACGCGGCCCCGGCCAAGCTCGGCGCGACCTTCAGCGCGGGCGGCGTGCCGACCTTCCGGGTATGGGCGCCGACCGCCAAATCGGTCGCCGTCACGATCTACCCCGACGCAACAGCGGCCAGCACGGCCCAGCATCCGATGACGCTCGACGCCAACACCGGCGTGTGGAGCTACACGGCAGCCGACGCGAGCCTGACCAACCAGGCCTACTACACCTACAACGTGAGCGTGTTCTCGCGCTGGGCCAACAACAGCGTGGTGAGCAACACCGTGACCGACCCGTACTCGCTCAGCGTCAACGCCAACAGCACGCGCAGCTTCATCGCCAATCTCGACAGCGCCGCGCTCAAGCCGGCCGGCTGGGACGCGCACCCCATCCCGGCGCTGGCCCACCCGACCGACATCTCGATCTACGAGATGCACATCCGCGACTTCAGCGCCAGCGACCTGACGGTGCCGGCCGCCAACCGCGGCAAATACCTCGCCTTCACCGAAACCGCCTCGAACGGCATGCGCCACCTGAAGTCGCTGCAAACGGCCGGCCTGACCCACATCCACATGCTGCCGAGCTTTGACATCGCCAGCATCAACGAGGCCGGCTGCACCACGCCGGTGGTCGCGCCCGCCGCCGCCGACGCCGAATCGCAGCAGGCGACGGTGGCCGCCAGCGACAACGCCGACTGCTTCAACTGGGGCTACGATCCGGTCCACTACACGGCGCCCGAGGGCAGTTACGCGACCGACGCCAACGACGGCGCGGTGCGGGTGCGCGAATACCGCTCGATGGTCAAGTCGCTGCACGAGCAGGGCCTGCGCGTGGCGCTCGACGTGGTCTACAACCACACCAGCGCCTCGCAGCAGGGCCCGCTGTCCGTGCTCGACAAGATCGTGCCGACCTACTACTACCGGCTCAACGCCAAGGGCGGCATCATCCACGACAGCTGCTGCGCCGACACGGCCGCCGAGAACGCCATGATGGCCAAGCTGATGATCGATTCGGTCGCGACCTGGGCGACCCAGTACAAGGTCGACAGCTTCCGCTTCGACATCATGGGCATGCACCCGCTGAGCGTGATGGCCGACCTCAAGTCGAAGGTCGACGCCGCCGCCGGCCGCGAGATCTACCTGTACGGCGAAGGCTGGAACTTCGGCGCGGTCGGCAACGACGCGCGCTTCGTGCAGGCGCGCCAGGCGAACATGTCCGGCACCGGCATCGGCTCGTTCAACGACCGCCTGCGCGACGCCGTGCGCGGCGGCGGCTGCTGCGACGGCGGCGACGCGCTGGTCAGCCAGCAAGGCTTCATCAACGGCGTGTTCACCGATCCGAACGCGAAGAGCACCCAGACCAGGGATGACGCGCTCAAGCTGGCCGACCTGGTGCGGGTGGGCCTGTCGGGCACCCTGCGCGAATACAGCTTCACCGACCGCACCGGCGCGCTGCGCAAGAGCTCGGCGATCGACTACTTCGGCCAGAACGCCGGCTTCGCGGGCAACCCGGCCGAGACGATCAACTACGTCGAAAAGCATGACAACCAGACCCTGTTCGACTACAACGCCTACAAGTTGCCGGCCACGACCACCCTGGCCGACCGCGTGCGCGTGCAAAACCTGGGCGCGGCGATCAACATGTTGTCGCAGGGGGTGCCGTTCTTCCACGCCGGACAGGACATCCTGCGCTCGAAGTCGATGGACCGCGACAGCTACAACGCCGGCGACTGGTTCAACCTGCTCGACTTCAGCTACACGACCAACAACTTCGGCGTGGGCCTGCCGATGAGCGGCGTCAACGGCGGCAACTGGTACCTGATGCGGCCGATCCTGACCAATCCGCTCATCAAGCCGGACACGGCGGCCATCATCTCCGCGCGCGACTACTTCACCGACATGCTCGCGATCCGCAAGGACAGTACCCTGTTCCGCCTGCGCAGCGCGCAGGACGTCATGGACCGGCTCGCGTTCCACAACACCGGGCCGCAGCAGCAGGCCGGCCTGGTCGTGATGAGCATCAACGGGCAGGCGCCGAGCGCCTACGCGGGCGCCAAGTACAAGAGCGTGGTGGTGCTGTTTAACGTCGACAAGGTCGCCAAGGTCATCGCCATCGACGCGCTCAAGGGCAAGTCGCTCGCTATCCACGCGCGGCAACTGGCCTCGGTCGGCGACACGCGCGCCAAGACCGCGACGTACGAGGCGGCCAGCGGCAGCTTCAGCATCCCGGCGCGCACCACCGTGGTGTTCGTCGAGCAATAATCCTCACGCGGGGCAGCAAAAAAGGCCGCCGGGTTCGCCCGCGCGGCCTTTTTTTATCGCCGTCCGGTTTTCGCCGGCGGCTCCTAGGAGGCTGTCGGACTTAGGGAGTCGAAGCGAAAAAAGTGACGGGCGAGGACAGATTTTGACGATTTCGCAGTGCCAATAGCGAGCTATTGGCCGAGAAAGCGGCGAAATATGGACCATCCGACACTTTTTGCAGCCGACGATCCTAAGTCCGACAGCCTCCTAGCCGGCGCGCACCGCCGCGCGCAGCCGCAGGTCGTCGTCGCCGATGCTGTAGACCGGCGCGAAACCGCCGCCCTCGGTGCGGAAATTGGTGGTCTGCCCCTGGTACACCCGCGCGGCCGTCCATTGCACCCGGCCGGCGTAGGTGTAGCTGCGGATGTCGAACTTGTACTGCAGCGGGCTCTCCGCCGTGCCGCTCACGCGCGCCCCGGGCGTGACGATCTGCTGGGCGATGTAATCCCCCCCTTCGAGGATCTCCTGCCACACCCGCTTGGTGAGCTTGTCGCCGCGGTAGGCGGCGCGCCCGCCGTAGCCGGCCGCCGGCTTGAAGAACAGCGTGCGCCGCTCCTGCCACAGGCGTTCGGCGTGCTCGGGCCGCACGATCTCGGTGTGCGGGATGTTGGCCAGCAACACCGCCTGCAACGCGGCCGGCACGCCGAGCGCGTCAAGCGCCGCCCGGTCCGTCAGCAGGGCCAGGTTGCGCTTGTCGGCATACAGCGCGTGGGCCCGCGGATGCGGCGTGAGCACCACCGCGCGCGCCAGGTAGGCGGCGCGCAGCGCGGCGCTGGAAGGCGCCTCGAGCAGGAAATCGGTCAGGCGGTTGTAGACCAGGTCGACCTCGCCCTCGGCATGCCACAAGGCGCCGTCGCGCCACGCCAGCTCGGACGGATCGGCGATGACGGCGGCGATGCCGGCGCGCTCGAACAAGCGCTGGAACAGCAGGAATTCGGGGTACAGGTATTGCTGCTGCGGCGCCGCGTCGACGATCGCGATGCGCGCCAGCGCGCGCGCGCGGCCGGAGCGGCGCCACTCGTCGCGGAACATGGCGACGATCGCCGTTTCGAGCCCACCCGCGCCGCCGGTGCCCGACCGCAGATAGTCCATCTCGACGCAGCAGGCATGCTGCGCGCGCGCGAGCACGGCGTTGAGCATGGCGCCGCCGGCGTTGGTGTTGACCTCGATGAGGCCGATGCGGTCCCCGTGCAGGTGGAAATCGTAACCAAAGAAGACCCCCAGCGCGCCGCCGGGGTCGTGCCGCGCGATCTCGGGCGCGCGCGCCAGGACGTGCTCGCGGTAGGACGGCATGTTGACGACCGCTTCGATCGCCTCCACCACCAGCGCCATGCGCGCGCTTTGGCCGGCCGAGACGAACACGGGCCGCGCCGAGAACAGATGCGGGCAACGCTCTTCGATCAGCGCGAACACCTCGGGCGAGGCAAGGTCGGACTGGATGGCGCGCTTGAGCGCGCCCTCCTTCAGGCTGATGCAGAAGCACTGGCTGTTGAGCATCTCGACCGTGTTTTGGGCGGTCGCGAGCGTCTCGCAGGCATGACAATCGGGTCTCTTCAGATCGGGCATATCACCAACTCCATTGCAACGGGTCTATAGGATAACCCCTTATCGCGCTTCGGGCTGGCACCGCAATGTTTGATTTGCATCAATTGTCTTACGGAAAGTATTTGATATCGTTCATGACCGAGCACCGGCAACAATGCCCACCAGGAGGCCGAGCACAAGATGGACAGCGCGTTTACCCGACAGTGGTCGCTGCCGCCCGAGGACGAGGCCACCTTCAACGCGCAGCACAACGCCATGATCGCGCCGATGCTGGCGGTGCTCGGCCCGTTCTTCGGCGTCTCGATTTTGTTGTTCACGGTCTGGGACTACCTGATCGACCCCGGCCGGGCCGGCGCCACCTTCCTGACCCGGCTGTTGCTCGTTTGCGCGGGCGCGTCCGCGTATTTCCCCACCGGCCTGCGCTGGTCGCCGGTGCAGCGCTGCGCCATGATCTACGCCACCCACGCCGGCGCCATCACCGTCACCGCCGCGATGCTCGAGGACGGCCTGCTGTACGGCCTGGCCGGCATCACGGCCTGCCTGTTCATGGTGTCGGCGATCGCGATCCGCCTGCGCACCTTCTTCCTGATCATCGGTCCGCCCGCGGCCGCTTTTTTCGTGCTCAGCTCAAAAGAGATGACGACGCTCGGCTTTGTCAACGGCGCGATCCTGTACACCTTCTCGGTCGTCATGGCGGCCATCCTGATGCTGGCGATAAGGGTGTTCCGCCAGCGCGCCTTTTTGTCCGAAAAAAAGCTGCTCTACAGTTCGCGCCACGACAGCATGACCGGCGCCTGCAACCAGGCCTACCTGACCGAACTGGCCGAACGCGAGATGGCGGTGGCCAAGCGCCACGCGCGCCCGCTGGCGGTGGCCATGCTCGACATCGACCACTTCAAGCGCGTCAACGACGTCTATGGGCACGCGGTCGGCGACGAGGTGATCCGGCAACTGGTCGACACCTGCAAGCGCAGCATCCGTTCGATCGACCATTTCGGCCGCATGGGCGGGGAGGAATTCGTCTGCGTCATGCCCGAAACGAGCGTGCAGGAGGCGCTGACCTGCGCCGAGCGCATGCGCCGCAACATCGAGCAGGTGCGGGTCGACACGGCGCAGGGGGTGCTAAGCTTCACGGCCAGTTTCGGGGTGGCCGTCCTGACGCCGCGGCACCCGCGCTGGAGCGACCTGCTAAGCGACGCCGACACGGCCATGTACCGCGCCAAAAACACCGGGCGCAACCGGGTGGCGCTGGCCTTCGGCGAGCCGCCGTCGGCACGCTAGGAGCCTGTCGGACTTAGGGAGTCGAAGCGAAACGGTCGAGGCAAAAAAACGCTGGACGAGGACAGATTTTGACGATTTCGCAGTGCCAATAGCGAGCTATTGGCCGAGAAAGCGGCGAAATATGGACCGTCCAGCACTCTTTGCAGCCGACGATCCTAAGTCCGACAGGCTCCTAGCACCAACCAATCGCCGTCCGGCGCGTCCCTAAGTGTTCTGTCCTGCGAATTATGGGTGCAGACTAAGGTTTTCCCGATTCATTGCGCACCGGGACCAGCACGCGGTAATTGGTTTCACTCGAATAGATTGGCGGCTGCGGCATTGACACCTTGGCCAACGTCGCCAGCGCCAGCGCGTCGAACGCCTTGGCGCCGGAGGACTTTTTCAACTCGACGGTGGCGGCCGAATTGCCGCGGTTGAAAGTCAGCGCGAATTGCGCGCCCTTGCCCGTGTTGAAGGCACGGAACCTGGGTTCCTCGCCGATCGCGGTGGCGACCTTCGACATGAGCAGTCCCATCCAGCGGCGCCGGTCGTCGGCGACCTGTCCGATGCTGAACATCTTGTGCCTGGCCTCAAGCCGGTCGAGGTGCTCCCAACCCTGGTCCTTGCCGCGCGCGGCGGCCTTGCGATAGAGTCCGGCGGCCGCGGCCAGGTCGGCCGGCATCCCCTTGCCCAACTCGGCCATGCGGGCCAGCGCCAGATGGCCTTCGCCGGTGTCGGCGTCGGAAGCCTTGCGGTAGAGCGCGAGCGCATCCTCGTTCGAGGCCGGTCGGCCCCAGCCGCGCTCGGCCATGCGTC
The DNA here is from genome assembly GCF_003011895.2 of Massilia glaciei. GTDB lineage: Bacteria > Pseudomonadota > Gammaproteobacteria > Burkholderiales > Burkholderiaceae_D > Telluria_A > Telluria_A glaciei. The sequence continues at coordinate 45,817 of NZ_PXWF02000211.1, forward strand.
CGAGTTCTACGTACAGCTCCGGCCGGCCGGCCGCGGCGCGCAAGTACCACTGCGCCGCCTGCTGGTAGTCGCGCGCGACGCCCTCGCCGAGCTCGTACCAGCGCCCGAGCAGCGCCTGGCAGGTTTGCGCCCCCGCCTTGGCGGCCGCGATGACCGCTTTGAGATCGTCGATGTTGCGCGGCCCGGTTTCGGCCTGCCGTTTCTGCTCGCCGCACATCACAAGGTGCCGGACCGCGTTGCCACCGGCGAGGAAGCGTTGCATGTCCGGCGACCGCTCCTGCGCCATTGCCGGCGGGCTGGACAACAAGGCGGCGATCAAGAGCAATTTGAGCGGATTCATCATTGTCCGTGGGCTGGATTAAAGAAAAAATTTTAGCACGCGCGAGGGTAATCTTATTGGCAATCCCAATCGCAATCAGCGCCGCGAAACGGGGATAGCCTGATGTGGCGCGGCAACGACTCCTAGTGGGCGATCGTGATGCAATTCTTCCCGTTCGCCTTGGCGCGGTACAAGGCATCGTCGGCGCGCTGGAGCAAGGTGGCCAGCTTGCAGGTCTGGTCCTTGTCCACGGTCGCCAGGCCGATGCTGACGGTGACGTCGATGTCGCCAAACTCGGTCTTGACCGGCGCCTCGGCGACGGCCGCGCGCATGCGCTCGGCCACCTCGAGCGCGCCCTCGAGGCCGCAATCGGGGAACACGCCGAGCATCTCTTCGCCGCCGTAGCGGCCGAACGAGTCGTAGGGGCGCAGCGTTGCCGCCATGCGCCGCGCCAGCACCCGCAGCACCTCGTCGCCCGCCAGATGGCCGTGGGTGTCGTTGATAGCCTTAAAATTATCCACGTCGCAAAAGAGGATCGAGACGGCGTGCTGCGAGCGTCCCTGGCGCGACAATTCCTTTTCCAGGATTTCGATGATCGCGCCGCGGTTGTAAATATTGGTCAGGGCGTCGCGGCTGGCCCTGCGGCGCAATTGCTCGCCCAGTTCCACGATGCGCCGGCCGGCGCGCACGCGCACCCGCATCTCCTCGTCGTTGAAGGGCTTGCTGATGAAGTCGTCAGCGCCGGCGTTCATCGCCGCGACGATGAACTCGGACTCGACGCGGGAGGTGAGGATGATCATGTAGACGTAGCGCTCGGTGTCCGATTGCCGGATGCCGCGGCAGACGTCGATGCCGTCCATGCCGGGCATCATCGAGTCGAGGATGGCCAGCAGCGGCCCGTCGGAGCGGCGCAGGATCTCGGCGGCCGCATTGCCGTCGACCGCGACCTCGACCTCGTACCCCCATTCGCCGAGCATGTCTTGCAAATAAAGTATGGAGCTCGGGTCGTCGTCTGCGATCAGGATTTTCATCGTTGTGATTCCGCGGTAGGGGTTGGGGCCGCCAGTGCGTCCGACAGCGCCAGTATGCGCCCTTCGCGCCCGGTCGGCGCGGCCATGGTCGCGTTTTTGTTCGCGGACGCGTCTGCGCGCGCCGGTCGCCCGGCGCCATGATTCTAATTTAACAATAATGAGAGAAAGTGGCGGCCGTAGCCGGAAAGAGACATTCGCTCGCGCGTGTTCGCGGCAGGCGGGAACAGGTGGGAGAACCCCGATTCCCATAGCGGGAACACGCTCTTGCACGTCAACGCGATCTCGGCCCGGAGCGGGATGGATCATTGTGATTAGGATAAGGCGTGTTGCAAATTCTCACAGATAGATGGCCTATTTTCCACAAATTCAACCGCGCGGGATACAACCGGGGTATTCCAAAGATGTCTTACGGCAACTTGATAACGGCAACCCCACCGAAAGGTGGGCACGCAAAGCTTCTGGTCTAAGGGTTTGGATTACCTATGACAGCAGGGCCGCCAGTATGCAACATGCAAATGAAATGGCTTCGCCATTTCAGTCGCCGTGACACGCGAATTGCTGCTTCTGACACCTTTGAAGTTTGTTTGATCACCGTAATATTGCCAACGTTGGCGACCACGTAGATCCTAAAAGGAGCAGCAAAATGAAATTCCCATCCGTCAAGCAATCCGCCATCCGCCTCGCCATCACCTCGGCTTTCGCCTTTGCCAGCCTGGGCGGCACGCAAGCGCTGGCGGCGACCTCGCCGCCGTGACCGGCGGCGAGGTCGTCACCCCGATCGCGATCTCCTCGAGCACGGCGCTGTCGTTCGCCAAGTTCGCCGCGCGCACCGGCGGCTGCATCACGGTCGAACCCACCGGCGCCGTCTCGGCCGCCGGCGCCGTCGTCAGCCTGGCTGGATCGGCCACCACCGCCGCGACCTTCGCCGTCACCGGCGACACCAACAGCACCTACAGCATCGGCTATGCCGACAACAACCTGACGCACACCGACACGGTCACGACGATGGCCCTGGCGTTGAACAGCACCGTGGGCACGGCCGGCACCAGCGGCGGCACCACGGTTGCGACAGGCACCCTGTCGAGTGGCTCCCAGAATATCTATGTGGGAGGCACGCTCACTGTGGGCAGTTTGCAAACCCCGGGCGTGTACTACGGCACCGTCACCGTGACGGTCGAGTACAACTAAGGAGTCGTTCATCCTAAGCGCCCGCCGGCCGTGTTGGTTGGCGGCGCTGGCAGGCAAAAAGGCGGGCATGCTTGTCCGCCTTTTTTATTATCCACTTGGCGATGCCGTCCGCCCCTTCGGGCTGCGCATGCTGGAGGAAATGTTTTGAATCGGCCCGCGAAGAATATTTTTTGCGCCATCTTTTGCGCGATCTTTTGCGCCATCACGGCCACCGCGGGCCTGGCGGCGGAGCTCGGGATCGGCGCGGTGCAGGAGCTTGGGTTCGGCAAGTTCATCGCCGGCGCCGGCGGCACCGTCACGCTCAGCGCCGCCGGCGCGCGCACGGCGGGCGGCAACGTCCAGCTGGTGCCGTCGGGCTCCTGGAACGCCGCGCAGTTCACTGTCTCGGGGGACCCGAATCTATCGTACTCGGTCAGCCTGCCCGCCGACGGCACGGTGGCGATGTTCAGCGGCGCCAACAGCATGGCGCTGGGCGGCTTCACGAGCAATCCGTCCACGACCAGCCAGCTCGGCGGCGGCGGGACCCAGACCCTGATGGTGGGCGCCACGCTCGTCGTCGGCAGCGGCCAGGCGCGCGGCGCCTATTCCGGCAGCTTTGCCGTCACCATCAACTACAACTGAGACAGACCATGGACCAAAGAACCGCCCGCGACCACTTGACCACACCTGCAAGGAACACCCCCATGTCCGCCCACAGATCCGGCGGCGCCATGCTGCTGTTCGCCCTGCTTGTCGCGCTGCCCCTGCCACCGGCCGTGGCCGACCTGATGGTCTCGCCCACGCGCATCGTGTTCGAAAAAAACCAGCGCGCGGCGCAACTGGACCTGATCAACAACGGCAAGGAAAGCGCCACCTACCGGATCAGCGTGGTTAACCGGCGCATGAGCGAGACCGGCGAGTTCATACCGATCGAGAGCGCCGGCCCAGGCGAGCAATTCGCCGGCGATCTCTTGCGCTATTCGCCGCGCCAGGTGGTGCTGGCCCCGGGCGCCGGGCAGGTGGTGCGCATCATGGTGAGGAAGCCGGCCGGCCTGGCCGATGGCGAATACCGGTCCCACCTGCAATTCGACCGCATCCCCACCGCCGAGGGCGCGACCAGCATCGCCGCGCCGGCCGCCGCCGCGCCTGGCGAGCTCGCGGTGCGCCTGACGATGATGGCGGGCCTTTCCATCACGGTCATCGTGCGCCAGGGCGAGAACACGGCCAAGGCCGCGATCTCGGCGCTGGAGCTGCCGGCCACACTGGACGGGCAGCGGCCAGCCGTCGCCGCCGTGTTGCACCGCAGCGGCAACAGTTCGATCTACGGCGACCTCGCCGTCACCTTCACCCCGCGCGGCGGCGAAGCGGTCACCGTTGGCAAGGCCGGCGGCGTGGCCGTCTACGCGCCCAATCCACTGCGCCGGCTCAGAATCAATCTCGAGCCACCCGCAGGCTTGGCGCTGACGCGCGGAACCTTGCGTTTGACTTACCGCGAACGTCCGGCCACGGGCGACAAGCTGCTGGCGGAAGCGGCGATCGAACTTCCTTGACCGGCCCCACTGGCGCACTGACGACATGCACGGCTGCCAAGCCCGATGACTAAGCCACCACATCCGCGGCGCCGGAGCCGGTCGCTGCTGCTCGCCTTGCTTCTTGGAGCGCCATGGGCGCAGGCCGGCAAGATCAGTGCGGTGTCGCTGAGCACGGCGCCGGACCGCACCAGCGTCGCGCTCGAATCGGACCTGAAGATCCGCTACACCGTTTTCATCCTGCGAAACCCCGACCGCGTGGTCCTCGAACTCGACAACACGCCGCTCGATGCCACCCTCACCGGCCTGGCCGCAAAGATCGCCGCCGACCACCCGCACCTCAAGCCCATCATGGTCCGGACCTCGCCTTCCGCCGATTGGACGGTGCATCTCGAATTCGCCCTCAAGGCCGAATCGGAAGTGGAGACGCGCATTTACAACCCGGACGCCGGCCATGGCCACCGGTTGGTGCTCGACATCGTGCCGCAGCGCGCCGGCGGCGTGGCCGGCGCGAATGGCGCGCCTCTGCAGGCCCCAGCGCCGGTTGCGCCCCCCGTTCCGGTTCCGGTTCCTTTGCCGGTTCCTTTTGCCGGTTCCTTTGCCTGTGCCTGTTCCTGTTCCTGTTCCTGTTCCTGTTCCTGCGCCTGATCCTGTGCCGGTGCCGGCGCCTTTGCCACCGCGTCCACCTCCCCCGGTCCAGCCCGCGCCCGCGGTGCCGGCCGAAGCGCCGCGCAAGCCGGACGCACCCAAGGCGGTCGTGGCAACCGTGCCCGGTCCGCCCCCCGCGCCGCGCAGCGCGTCCGCCGGCTTGCTTGGCGAACCCACGCTCACCCTGCTCGAGGTGCAACTCGACGGGCAGACGCTGGCCGAGGCGATCACCACCTATCAGCACGGCGGCGAAACCCTGTTGCCGCTCGGCGAGCTGGCAAGGCTGCTCACGTTTCCGCTCCGAACGCAACCCGAACAGGGCACCGCGAGCGGCTTCGTGATCAGGGAAGCCCAAACCTTCAGCCTCAATGTCGCGCAGGCGCGCGTCACGCTCGCCGAACAGAGCCAGTTGTTCGATCCCTCGCTGGTGCGCGTGGAAAGCGATGACATCTACGTCGCCAGCTCCTTGCTCACGCGCTGGCTGCCGCTAGACCTCGGCGTCGAGATGTCCTCCCTGACGCTGCGCGTGCGGCCGAGGGAGCGCCTGCCCCTGCAGGAGCGCCTTGAACGAGACCGCAAGCTCGGCCAGGGCCAGTTCCGCGCGCGCGCTCCCGAGGACCCCGGCTATCCCCGGCATGACGCGTCCTACCGGATGCTCGGCGTGCCGTCGATCGACCAGACGCTGGGGGTCGGCCTCAAGAGCCAGAATGGCCAGCGCCAGACCAGCGCCGACTACACCGCCTACCTCACCGGCGATCTGCTGGGCATGGAGGCGGCGCTGTACCTCACCGCCAGCAAGGAAAAACCGTCGCCGGACGCGCGCTTCACGCTGGCCCGGCACGACCCCGACGCCGGCCTGCTCGGCCCGCTGCGCGCGCGCTCGGTCGTGTTCGGCAGCGCAGTCACGATGCCGACCATGCCCAACGTCACGGCGGGCGCGGCGCCGACCGGCGGGCTCGGTTTGCTGGTGAGCAATCGCCCGGCCAACCAGCCGACCAGCTTCGACCGCCACACCTTGCGCGGCGACCTCCCGCCCGGCTGGGACGTCGAATCGTTTTACAACGAGGCCCTGGTCGGCGTCCAGCGCGCCGGAGCGGACGGCCGCTACAGCTTCGACGACCAGCCCTTGACCTACGGGTAGAATGAATTCCGGCTGGTCTTCCATGGCCCGCTGGGACAGCAGCGCGTCGAGCGCCAAAGCTTCCTGCTCGAGCGGTCGAGCACCCCGCCCGGCGCGTTCCACTACAACATCGCGCAGTACCGCGGCGACGGCAACGCGCGCCGCTCGGTCGCGCAATTCGAATGGGGCCTCAACAAATACCTGACCGCCACGGGCGGCCTGATGCAGCTGCCCGGCCCCGGCGGGGGCGCCGGCGTTGGCGACGCCGGCCAGGTGTATGCGAACCTGGGCTTCCGCTCGTTCCTGCGCGGCTTCATCGTCAGCAGCGACTTCGTCCGCTCGCCCGGCGGCGGCTGGCTCAACGAATCGGGCGTGAAGACCCAGCTTGCCGGCATCTCCGTCAGCTACAGCCGGACCCAGTTGAACGAATTTAGCAGCGAAGCGTTCCGGCCGGCGGGCGACCCGTTAAAAACACGCAACAAGATCCGTTTCGATGGCACGCTGCCCGGGCCGTCGCGCGCGCGCCTGCCTGTTGCGCTTGAGGTGCAACGCGACCAGTCGGTGTCGGGGGCCGTCCAGACGGCCCTGAGCGGGCGCGTCTCCGCCCATGTCAGGCAAGTGTCGGCGTCGAACCAGATGACATGGCAACAAAGCGGCGGCCATGTAACGGCCGGCGGCGCCTTTCAACTGAGCAGCAGGAGCGTCGACCTCGGTCTCGCGGGCCAGCTCGGCTACAGCGTCAAGCCGGAGGCGAAGCTCGACACCGTGACCTTGTCGGCCAGCAAGCGGCTCGGTCCGAGCTATCTGCTCAATCTGGGACTGGTGCGCGCGATCGCCAGCCGCGAGACGATCGCGACCGTCGGCCTGAACAAGAGCCTGGGACGGTATGGCCTGGGCCTGAGCGCGAGCCATTCGAGCGGCGGCGATTTTTCGGTGGCCCTGCAGTTGTTCATCGCGATGAGCCGTGAACCGCGCCTGGCGCTGTGGCGCTTCGCCGCGCAGCCCAAGGCCGACAGCGGCGCCGCCTCGGTGCGCGTGTTCTTGGACGACAACTCCAACGGCATCATGGACCTGGCCGAAGAGCCGCTCGCCAACGTCGCGCTGACCGTCAACGGCAGCCGGGCGCCGGTGCGCACCGACGCCGCCGGCGTGGCCTTGCTCGACCGGCTGCCGACCAGGCAGGGCGTCAACATCGCGGTCGACGCGCAGACCTTGGAGGATCCCTCGTGGGTGCCGCAGCGCAAAGGCGTGCGCCTGGTGCCGCGCCCGGGCAATGTGGCCGAGCTCGATTTCCCGGTGACCATGACGAGCGAGATCGATGGGACCGTGTATCTGGCCGAGGGCGCGAAAAAGCGCGGCATGGGCAGTGTGATAATCGAATTGCTCGACTTCAAGATGGCGGTGGTATCCTCGATCGAGAGCAGCTCGGATGGCTTTTATATCATCCCGGCGGTGGACCAGGGCAGCTACCATGTGCGCGTCTCGCCGGAGCAGATCGTCAAGTTCGGCCTGCTCGATCCGGGCATGCGCGAGGTGACCATCGGGCCGGACGGGAAATACATCAATGGGGTCGATTTCGTGCTTGTGAAAAAAACCGTGCCGAGCGGGCCGCCCGATGAAAAAAAATGACGCCTGCGCCCTCGCAGCCTTGCTGGCCGGGGTCGCCCTGTCGGCCGAGCTGAGCGCGGGGAGCGCCAAGGGCGCCTCCGGTGCGACGGTGCTCGAGTCGGCTTCCGTCAGCATCGTGCAGCAGGACGGTCTGGGCGGCACGCGCTTCAGCGTCGCGAATTTCCTTGGAAGCCAGTCCGGCAGCGGCCCCTTGCTGCATGGCGCGGCGCCGCCTTCGGACACGGTGTACGGTGCCGCCGGCGGCAGCACCAGCGCTGCGGGCCGCTATGTCAGCGTCAGCGGCGAGGCCGGCCTGACGTTCGCGGTCTCCCGGCCGGACGGCAACACGGTCAATATCGAGTACAACTGAGATTGTCCTGTTCCTCGCGCGGCCTTGAAATAGCACGAATTTCTTACTCACCGCACTCCACTGCTCCTGCCCCATCATAGGTGGTACTCTCGGACAACGAGATGGCGATCAAGAGGAATTTGAGCGTTTTCACCTTTGTTCGTGGGCACTCGAAAGGGCAAGTTCACCTACTTTGGCGTTGACTCGACCCGGGCCGAAAACCCAGGAATTTAGGCGTAGAATACGATAGAAAGGCGGGCGCGGCGAAGTTGAACATGATCTTCGACAAGCGTACGCTGGCGGCGGTCCGCCGCGCGTCGTCGGTGCTTGGCGTCATGTGGAGATGTATATGACCTCGAATTCGATAAAGAAAGTCGCACCGACCCAAGGGCGGTCGCATAGAGCAACATCATTGGAACATCCCGCGCCTATCGCATCGGCTGGCTTTAGCGATATAACCAATGTCGCATTGGCCGAAGATGCCAAGCGACTTAAAACCATATCGTTATACATAAGTCGCCGACCGCATCCAACCTGACTAAGAAAGTCGTT
>NZ_PXWF02000212.1 GCF_003011895.2 Massilia glaciei
CGACCGCATCCAACCTGACTAAGAAAGTCGTTAACTTTCAATGAGTTGCAGATGGGGCTTGTAAACTTTGCCGAAATCGCGTTTACTCTTTTACTTTGGGTGACGCATTGGTTAAGGTAAATCAGCACTGGACGGATCAAGAATGTGTAGGAATGAACCTTGGAGATGCCCGCCTCAACAAGAGGGCGATGACATTGATGGAACGATTTTCGGCAAAGCCGACAGCCAGCATCCCGCAAGCGTGCGATAGCTGGAGTGAAACGTGCGCCGCGTACCGGTTTCTTTCCAATGCCGAGGTGAGCTGGGAAGGCATTCTGGCGCCGCACTGGGAACGGACCCAGGAGCGTATGCGCGCGCATCGGGTGGTGTTGTGCATTCAAGATACGACCGAACTCGATTTCAACGGGCAGGACACTGACGGCTTGGGCCCCTTGAACTATGAGGCGCGGCGCGGAATGTATCTTCATCCTACCTATGCAGTGACGCCTGAGCGCGAACCGTTGGGCGTGCTCGATGCGTGGATGTGGGCGCGCGAGGAGCGCGGGGCGGACGGAGTGCGCCCCGGACTGATTGAGAGCACGCGCTGGACCGAAGGCTATGAGCGCATCGCCGAGATGGCCACCAACATGCCCGACACGCGGCTGGTGTACTTGGCCGATCGCGAAGCTGACATCGTGGCGATGATGCGCCGTGCGCGCGACCTCGGGACGCCTGCCGATTGGCTGGTGCGTGCCAAGCACGACCGCTGCCTGCCCGATGGCGACGGCGACAAGTTGTGGTCTTACACAACCAAAGGCGAAGCGCTGGGGGAAATCACCTTCAGAATGGGCGCCCGTGAAGAGCAAAAGGCGCGTACTGTGCGTCAGCAAGTCTGGGCCCGCACGGTCGAGATTTCGGACGGCAAGAGCGGCCGCATTATTGCTACCTGTGTGGTCGCGCGTGAAATCGGGGCGCCCAAAGGTCTCAAGCCGGTCGAGTGGCGCTTGCTGACCAATCGGCAGGCATCGACAGTTGAACAGGCCATCGAGCTGATCGAATGGTACCGGGCGCGCTGGGAAGTCGAGATCTATTTCAACGTCCTCAAAAATGGTTGCAAGGTCGAAGCACTGCAGCTTTCGGCCATCGATCGAATCGAGCGTGCACTCGCGCTGTTCATGGTTGTTGCCTGGCGTGTCACCTACTTGATGCGGATGGGGCGGACCTGCCCGGATCTCGACGCCTCTCTGTTCTTCGACGCTGACGAGATCCGAGGTGCCTATTTGCTCACTAAAAAGAAAATGCCCACGGCGCCACCCACGCTCAACGAGATCTTGCGCCTCATCGCTCAGGTTGGCGGATTCCTCGGCCGTAAGAGCGACGGCGAGCCTGGTGTGAAAACGATCTGGCGGGGACTCGATCAAGTCATGACCGCAGCGGAAACTCTACGTGCACTGCGCGAAGGGCTTGGCTGACTTATGTATAACGATATGACTTAAAACCAAACCAGCCCGTGCGTTTTCGAAAGATGAGATCAAGCGCTTCTTAAAAGATGCTTGAGGCCGGGGTTTGAGCCATAGGTTTATACACAT
>NZ_PXWF02000213.1 GCF_003011895.2 Massilia glaciei
GAGCAGAAACAAGACAATGGGAACCAAGCAGTCGGGTCGGTGCGCATGCGCGAAAAGGGCGGTGGCGACTACTAAAAAATCTCCTGCAGCAGCGAATCTACAGGAATTGCCTTATGCCAGTTGCTCTTGGCGGGCCAGCGCGCGGTAGAACCGAGCCGCCGTGCACGGGCGGGATCGACATCGGCTTTCTGAAACGGCGCGGCCCTCAGCGCGACAAACCGCTTTTCTTGCCGCTTGGCAGTACCGGCATGTTTCGCCGACGGGAGCACTTCGTCCCGATGGTGCAAAATTGATCAAGCGATGATTTCGTAACACGAAGTAGCAAGATGCCCCTTCAGCGCACACCAAACCCGGGCTAGGTCGTTCCGGTAGGCGAGGCGCGTTTGCGGGTTGTCGATGTTGGCGGGCGCGATCGACCAGCTGGCGGTGCTGACGTGCCTCGACACTTTGCGTAAGCAGGGGCACAGTATGTTTGCTGTATTACAGCAAATGTTCCAGGGTACACCTATCCAGCCAGCCGCATAGCTGCTTGAATAGTTACAAATTTTCTTGGTTTCTGACTGGGGTGAAAGATCAGTAGCAGAACCGGGGCGTATAAAAGTAGCGTCCACTCTTGATGTCCTGGAATATGTTGAGCCTCGAATGAAGACAGGCACGTATATAACGGCGCGGACACGAAGTTCGCCCCTAACCAACGGAGCCTGTCATGAGCTATGGAAAAAAAATGCAACAATTCTTCGGTGTTGGCGTCGAGCCACCCCGTTCACCAGCTGGCATTGACATCGATATGCGCATGGGACCGCGCCCGCGTGCCGAGATCGTTCCGAATGCCTTGACCGAAGCGCTTTCCGACATGATCTATCACAAGGTTCGTCCGCTTGTAATTTACGCGCCAAAGACCCAGTTCCAGTTGCACCAGGTTCGTCTGTTGATGACTCCGGAAAACATGGCCTTGGTGGGTGATCTGGCGGCGTTGCCGCGCACCATCCGC
>NZ_PXWF02000214.1 GCF_003011895.2 Massilia glaciei
GCCGCGCTGGCGCGCCCGGCAGCCCCCGCCGGCGCGGCGCGCCAGCGCCCGGCCAGCGCCGGACTCGAGTCGCGCGAAATCCGCGCCCAGCTCGCCCCGCACCGCTACACCACGCTCGCCGCCGAGATCGGCGCCCGGGTCCAGCGCCTGCCGGTGCAGGAGGGCGGGCGCTTCAAGGCCGGCCAGACGCTGGTGAGCTTCGACTGCTCGCTGCAGCAGGCGCAGATGGCCAAGGCGCGCGCGGCCCTGACCGGCTCCGAGCACACCTTCAAGGCCAACAGCCGCCTCAACGAGCTCAATTCGATCGGCAAGGTCGAACTCGACATCTCCGCCGCCGAGGTCGCCAAGAACCGCTCGGAGCTGGCGGTGATGAGCACCATGTCGGGCAAGTGCACGATCGCCGCCCCGTTCCCGGGGCGCGTGGCC
>NZ_PXWF02000215.1 GCF_003011895.2 Massilia glaciei
GCCGAACGCAAGATCCGCGAGCAGCAGTACGCCCAGCCCGGCCAGGCGATCATGGAGATCCTCGACGACAGCGTGCTCGAGATCGAATTCCTCGTGCCCAGCAAGTGGCTGGTCTGGCTCAAGCCGGGCCACCGCTTCTCGATCCTCATCGACGAGACCGGCAAGACCTATCCGGCCAAGCTCCAGCGCATCGGCGCCCGGGTCGATCCGGTGAGCCAGTCGATCAAGCTGGTCGCCGCCATCGACGGCCGCTTCCCCGAGCTGCTCACGGGCATGAGCGGGCGGGTCCAGATCGCGCCGCCCGTGCTGTGACAACAACGTACTGAACAACAAAAAAACAACGCAATAGCCCCATCGTCGCCAGAAAGCCCGGAACCCGCCATGACCAAGACCCCGCCAAAACCGTCCGCCCCGAACCCTGCCGCCCGCGCCGGCCGCGCCATCGCGCGCCGCAAGCCGCGCCCGCTGGCGCTCGAGGCGCGCCTGATGTTCGACGGCGCCGGCGCGGCCGGCATTGTCGACGCGGCCCGGGGGCACGAG
>NZ_PXWF02000216.1 GCF_003011895.2 Massilia glaciei
TCGGCGGCGGCATGGGCGGTTACTGCGGTCAATGCCTGCAGGTTGTCGCAGACGATCTTGGCCGCGACATCCTGGACCACAGCCTGCTGGGACAAGCCGGTGACGTGCTCCAGATTGAGACGTCCCTTGAGGCGTTTGAACGCCTCTTCAATGCTCCAGCGCTGGTGTAGAGATCGCCGAAGCTGCTCGCCGGATAGAGCTTCTGATCGAAGAGATTGGTCATCAAGACTCGCTGCTCGCCATTCGGGGCGACGTGGCGGACCAAGCGCACGCGCTGCGGCTTGCGGGGGCACTCGTAGTCGAGCGCGTCCTGTTTGTCCGGCGCGCGCAGCATGACGATCCGCTCGCTCTCGCCAGAAAGCAGGAATTCGCGCACGCAGGCGAAGCCAGCCTCGGACTGGTCGACGCGCATGCAAAATTTGATGGCGAGATGGTTCAACAAAGCCACCAGCCAACGGCAGGGATAGCCGCGGTCGAGCAGTAGCAGATCGGTAGGAGACAAGCGGTCGAGATGTTCGACCAAGAACTGTCGTTCTCCACGTTCGCCGGCGCCGTGAAGGGAGGCGGCGAGCATCAGGTCGGGGCCGGGCAGAAACATACCGAACAGGATTTGATCGGCAAGAGCGGCGCGTTTGACATGGCTAGCACGCAGTCCGAAACGCACGGTCGAGGCGTCGGCAGCGACTAGACGCAGGCCACGCCAGCGCGGCACGAAACCGTCCTGCTCTGCACGGGCAATGAGCCAGTCGTTGAGCAGTGGAATGCCGGTCAGGGATAGCTTGGCGCGAGCTTTGGCGAAGGCTTGCTCGGACACCTCGTGCATCAGTTGGGCCTGCTGATGCAGGTGGGCGAAAAAGGTGTCCAGTTCGGACTGGACGCTCATGCGCATGCCGGTCAACATGACGGCGACCAAGGCCTGTAAAGGCAG
>NZ_PXWF02000217.1 GCF_003011895.2 Massilia glaciei
CCGGCCAGAGCCTGCAATTGGCGAACGGCGAAACGGTGATGTTGATGAGCGGGCAGGACAGCCAGTTTGTCGTCGGCGGCCAGATGCGCGTGCACAGCGGGCAGGCCATCGGCATGTTGGGCGGCGTTGTGGAGGCCGGCCCCGACAAGGTCGGCCTGCAATTGATCGCGGCCAAGGACGCGATCGAGATCCAGGCCCAAAGCGACGTGCTCAAGGTGCAGGCGCGCGACGAGGTCAATGTGACGAGCGCGAACGCGCACATCGACTGGGCGGCGGCCAAACGCATTAGCTTGTCGACGGCGGGCGGAGCGAACATCACCATCGAGGGCGGGAATATCACGGTGCAGTGCCCGGGGAAGATCACCATTCATGCGGGCAAGAAGAGCTTTACTGGACCTGCAAGGAAAAATTACCCGATGCCGCCGCTGCCGCGGAGCATTTGTGTCGAGTGCTTGAAAAAATCACGCGCAGCCGCTGTCGCGTTCACCTCTGTGGAATAGGCTATGTTCATTGAACTCTTTGATGGAGCATGGCTTGAACGGCTACACAAGCAAGCCGCAGGCTTGTCGCAGGGAGCAAACCTCTATCTGCTGATTGATGGCGTATTCGTTCCGGGCCTGTATCGCAAGATCAGATCGACGATGGAGCGCACTGACGCGCTGTCTCTGTTATTCGAGGCGCTTCCTGGATGCACCGACGCGACCAGGGATGTGTCCCCGTTTTTGATTTCATTTCGCACAGCGACGGGCCTACTGAAGAAGGTGCTCGCAAAGTGCAGTGGCTGGCCAATGGTCAGCGCGATCGAGACTCCGGAAACCCTCGCCGGACTGGCTAACCGGCTTGCAGCTTGGTGCATTGTAGAAAACGACAATCAACGATTCAACTTCCGCTTTCCTGATACGCGTCGACT
>NZ_PXWF02000218.1 GCF_003011895.2 Massilia glaciei
CCGGCGCCAGCGTCGAATTGAGCGCTGGCGGCGCTGTCACGATGGACGACGGCGTGGCCACGACCGCCGGCACCAACCTGCGCTACGAGGCGGGTGGCGTGCTTGGCATCGGCGCCCTCAGCGCGGTCAATGTGAGCCTGATCGCGGGCAGCATCGTCGATTCGGGCAGCGGGGACACCGACGTTACCGCCACCACGCTGCGCCTGGTCACCACCGGCACCGCGGCCGGGGAGGGTGCCGGCACCGGCGCCGCCCATCTGCAAATCGCGGTGGCCACATTGGCGGCGAGCGTGGCGGGCACCGGCAACGGCGGCCTGTACCTCGACGAAGCGAACGCCATCGTGCTCGGCACGGTCGATGCGATCACGGTCGACCGACTCGCGGCGGACGGCAGCAGTTCCGTGGTCAGCGACCTCGGCATGTCCGGCGTGACGTCGGGCGCCAATCTGGTACTGGGCAGCGCGGCTGGTTCGGTCACGGTCCTCAACCCGCTGACGGCGAACGGCAACATCTTGCTCGAAGCCAACAGTGGCGCCCTGGGTATCACGGCCGCCATCAGCAGCGCCGGCGGCTCCATCAGCCTGTCTAGCCTGAATTCGATCACGCAAAACGCCAACATTTTGACGATCGGCGGCGGCAGCATCGACCTGCGTTCAAATGCCGGCAGCGTCGCCATGGCCGACGGCACCACCGCCAGCGCGGTCAACGGCAACATCCGCTACGTGGCCGCGACCACCATCACGCTTGGCGCCATCAGCACCGGCGCCGATGTCAGCCTGAGCGCGTCGAGCATCAGCGATTCGGGCAGCGTCGACGTCGATGTCAGCGCCAACCAATTGCGTCTGGTTACGACCGGCACGCAGGCAGGCGAGGGCGCCGGCAC
>NZ_PXWF02000219.1 GCF_003011895.2 Massilia glaciei
CGGCGGGCCAGGCCGGGGCGGCCGCGCCCGCCGCGCGCGACGGCCTGCCGGGCCTGCGCATCCTGCTGGTCGACGACAACCCGATCAACCAGAGCCTGGCGCGCGAGCTGCTCGAGCAGGAGGGCGCGCAGGTGAGCATCGCCGACAACGGCCTCGGCGCGCTGGCCGCGCTGACCCGCTCCGGCTACGCCCACTTCGACCTGGTGCTGATGGACCTGCAGATGCCCGAGATGGACGGCTACGAGGCGACCCGCCGCATCCGCGCCCACCCCGACGGTGGCGCCGTCAAGATCGTCGCCATGACCGCCC
>NZ_PXWF02000022.1 GCF_003011895.2 Massilia glaciei
ATTTGCGGCATGGGCGCGGCGACGCGCACCGGCACCACCGGCGCGGGCGGCGCCGCTGCGCGCGGCGGCGCGCCCGGCTGCTGCCCGGCGCCGCAGTAGGGGCAATACTTGACCCTGCGCGGCAAGGGCCGCAGGCAGCCGGGGGCGATGCAGCGGTAGATCGTTTCGCCTTGCGCGGCGCCGCTCTCCTTGTTCAACACGATAGTGGCGCCTTAATCTGGATCGGGGATGTCGTCGTCAGGGTCGGGAATCGCGGCGCCCAGCAACGCGGCCAGCTCGGGCAGCTCGGCGGCCGCCCTCCACTTGTCCGCCTTCGGATCCCACTGCAAATTCCAGACCTTGGTGGCCGGGCCGACCGCGCCGCTGCCGATCTGCGCGGCCATCTCGTGCACCGAATACGGCCCCTGCTGCGCGCCGCCGACAAAGGCCTTGTAGCGCGCCGGCGCCAACGCGGCGGCCGGGGCCCGCTTCTCGCGCAGCATGGTGGCCGTTTGCGCCGCCTTCTCGTCGCGCAGGTAGTCGTGCCGGATCGCGCGCTTGTCGACCGCCTGCTCGACCTCCCACGCGTAGGTGTCGGCGGCCGAACCGGCGACCGGCTCGGTCCATTCGAGCATGCCCTCGGTGGCGGCGTCGACATGCCTGCCCGACAAGTCCGGCTCGAGCGCGCGCGCGTGCGCGAACCAGGCCTCGTACAGGCGCCGCGCGGTGATGTTCGGCAGCGACGGCGACGGCAGCTGGGCGCCGGTCTCGTCGACCTCGAGCTTGGGTTCGTAGACGCGGTGCTGGTAATGGCGCATCAGGGCCGCTAGCAGCGTGAGGCGGTGCGGCCCCATGCCGGCCAGGCGCGCGCGCACGGCGGCGATGATTTGCTCGCGGTAGTAGGCCGGCAGCCCGTTCGAGCGGATCGCGAACTCGTTGCCGATCTGGAGCCACTCGCCCGAACCGGGTTCGACCTCGAACAGGTACTGCCCGCGCGGCTGGAAGGTCGCCTCGCGGTCGGCCAGGTCGGCCTTGCGCTTGATGACGCCGAGCGCGCTCGCCTGCAGGAACCACTCGTAGTCGTCGGCCAGGCGGTTCAGCTCGTCCATCGACGGCGCGATCGGATGGCGCAGCCGGGTCGCGTCGAAATGCAGGTGGGTCGGGATCTTCTGGTTTTCGATCTGGTACGAGGCGCGCCAGGTCGGCAGCCCGCGCAGCACCGTCATCGGGAATCCCGAGAGCTCGATGTAGCACACCGCCTTGCCCTTGAGCCCGGTGTTGACCACGCTGACGAGGTCGCCGTGGAAGGAGCCGGTCGGCACCGCCGCCTTGATCTCGAGCTCCATCTTGCGCCAGGCGTTGACGTCGCCGACCCCGATGAAGCACTTGAACTGGTCGGCGTTGGGCGTGAACTCGGCCGAGAAGCGCGCGTTAATCCACGGCATGGCGCTGCGGATCCATTCGCTAAAGATGCGCGCGCGCTCCTGCGGCGCCATGGCGGAAAGCCGCTCGAGCAGCGGGTCGGGCGCCTCGGCCTCGCCCAGTTGCTCGACCTTGAGCTGGGTCTGGGCGCGCCGGAACAGCTTGAGCAGCAGTTCGGCGCGCAGCTTGTCGTCGCCCAGTTGCGGGAACAGGCGCGCCGAGCCGCCGAATTCGAGCAGCACCTCCTCGCTCCAGGCGCTCACGTCGCCGCTCAGTTTGACCGGCTCGGGCAGCACGTCGCTGGCCAGCTTGATGTAGGTCGCGTGCTCGTGGCGCGCGTCCGAGCGCAGCTGGTCGATGCGCTGGTCGACCGCGCCGAGCATGGCCAGCACGCAGCGCCGGCCCTCCTGGAATTCGCCGGCGATGCCGGTCCACACCGGCTGGCCCTGCTCGTCGGTCGACTGCGGCTCGCCCAGCCAGCTCGACACGGCGCGCATGACCTCGATCGACTGCCCGGCCGCCACCGCCAGCAGGTGGAAGCGCAGGTAGTCGGCGATGTCGCGCTTGAGGTGCGTCATGACCTCGCGCGCCTGCGCGTCCTTGCCGAACAATTTGGCCGCCGCCTGCGACAGGTTGCCCATCGATTCCTCGACCTGGCGCGTGCGCAGGGCGTCGCGGATGTCGCGGTAGCGCTTGCCGTTGCGCTCGGCGTTGCCGAGGTCGCGCTGCAGCAGGCGCGCCTTGATCTGCTCGAGCAGCGAGAGCACGAATTCGAGCCCGCCCTGCTTGCGGTCGTCGAGCAGCGCATACAGATGGTTGCGCGCGCGCGCCTTGAGTTTGCCCAGCAGCTCGGCGGTGTGGCGCTTGATGCGGTCCTCGCTGGTCTCGGCGGTGGCGCCGGCCTCGCGGATGACGTCGCGCTCGAGCTGCGGCAGCAGCTCGGCGACCTTCTCGCGCCACAGCTTGAGGTCGTAGGCGCCCATGATCCGGTCCATCTCGGTCTGCACCCGGCTCTCGACGCGCTCGAGCAGCGAGCGCTGGTCCTTGTCCATCAGCAGTTCGTCGGTGAGCGCGTACTCCTGGAACGCGGTGACGTCGACGGTGCCCTTGCGGAAGTCGGGGAAGGCGTCGAACGGGCGCTCGGACATCGACATCTGTTCGCGCATGAAGGTGTCGCGCTCGACGTCGCCGGCGCGCCGCGCGGCCGCGCCGTCGCGCCCCGCCAGCCCGAAGAAGGCCTTGACCATCAGGCCCGACAGCTCGTAGGCGCGGATGTCGTCGCGCAGGCTTTGCTGGGTGTCGAGCACGGCCTGGCCGAACGCCGAATACACCTTCGAGTACGACAATCGCATGTCGCCGAAGCGCTGCTCGGGCACCCGCAGGTTGAACGGGCCAAGCTTGTGCTGCTGCTGGTTGACCGCGACCGAGCGCTTGCGGTTGGCGAAATCGGCCGAGGCGAAGTCCTCGAACAGGGTGTCGGCCACCATCTGGTAGCAATCCTTGATGTCGGCGGTGGCCTTGTTGGCGAGGTTGGCGGTGTCGACGAAATAGACGTCGTCGAACGGCGCGCCCTTGCCGACCACGCTGTCGGGGTCCATCCAGCGCACCTGCGCGTTCATGTCGCGCATGCTCGTCTCGAGCTCCATCAGGGTCGCGTAGGCGTTGGCCTCGGTGCGCTCCTTGTTGGCCTTGGCGTAGCCCGACGGCAAAAACAGCACCAGGTCGACCTGGTTGTCGGAGACCTCCTGGCGCGCGATCGCCTTCGAGATCCAGCCCAGGTCGAGCGCGGTGCCGGCCCCGGTGCCGCCGGCGCACGAGGCGATCACGACGATGCGGAAGCGCGAGGTGTCGACCTGCAGGCCGAGCTGCTGGTAGTTGTCCTTGCGCTCGTTGCCGGCGTTGCTGCCCAGGAAATTGAGCGCGCCCTTGATGCGCCCGCGCAGCTTGGGGTATTTGTCGTACAGGTAGAGCCGCGCCAGCGCGCGGATCTGACCGGCGCCCTTGGACGGGTCGATCCCGAGCGAGCGCAGTTTTTTGGGGCGCAGCGGCATCCAGTTCTCGATCATCGGGAAGCGCGCCAGGCTGTCGTCGGACTCGTGGTACTGCAGCATGTCGAGCGGCTCGACCAGGCGCTCCTCGTCGCTCAGCTTGACCAGTTCGAACCAGGGGTCGGTGCGCTGCGACTTGCCCTCGTCGATGATGGCGCTGGTGTCGAGGTCGAGGTGCAGGAAGCGCGCCACCGGGAACTGGGCGATCGATTCGACCCGGGTCGGATTGTGCTTGTTCCAGACCTCGGCCAGGATGCGGCGGCGGATGCGCAGCATCACCTCCATGCCGGTGCCGCCGGCGCCGATGAACAGCGTGGGGCGCAGGTCGACCTTGAGCTCGGCTTTTTTATCGCCGTTGGCGGTGCCGGGGAATTCTGCCATGGTGGTGTCTTTCTAGTGAAAATTGGTGTGGGCCGCCAGATGGGCGACACGGCGTCCAGCGGCGGTTTGCGGCGCTCAGCGGCGTTCAGCGGCGGTAAGCGGCGCTCAGCGCCGGCCCACGAACAGGGCCGCGACGAGCGCGATCAGCCCGACCGCGACCAGCGGGGCGGTGATGGCGAAGGTGAGGAATTTGCCCGCGTTGATCATGGCCAGCACCGCCGCCGCGCTCATGAAGCACAGGCCGACGAACATCAGCGAGCCAGCGCTGCCGGCGTTCGACGGCGGCACGCGCCGCACCACGAGGTGGTGCACGTACGCGTTGCGCACGAAAAAATACACGACCAGCAAAATGACGAACACGACGGCGCCCACGGCCAAGTCGCGCGACGAGGTGTCGGCCACGGGCGCCTCGGCCACGGGCGCCACCTCGATCGTATTGATGCCGTCGACCGGCTCGGCCGGCTTGGCGGGCGCGTCCTCGCCGGGCAGCTTGAAGCCCGGATCGGCGTCCGGTGCGGGGGTCTGGGCGTTCGTGTTTTTCATTGCGCTCTCTTGCATGGCGGTCCCGGGGCTGGTGGTCGTGGTGGTGGCTATTGTAATGGCGATCGTGTGTCGGTAGTGTCGGTGCTGTCGGTGATGTCGGTGGTGTCGGGGGCGCGGCGGCGCGGCGGCTCAGCGTCCCAGGCGCACCTGCGCGCCCTCGCGCAGGTCGAGCAACTGGTTGCCGAACAGAGTCGATCGGAGCTCGGCGACCTTGTTGCCGGCCTTGTCGAACAGCGGCTGGGTCAGGCCGGCGCGCGTGCGCACGGTGCGCTGCTCGCCCTCGACCGTGACCAGCACCCGGCGCGGGCGCCCGTACGCGAGCGCGGCGCCGCCGGCCGCGGCCAGCACGGCCAGCGCGGCGCCGATCAGGGCCAGCAGCGGGCCGATGCCGTAATGGACGCGCACCTCGAGCTCGAGGCTGGCCTCGGAGCCCTTGATCCGGGCCGGTGGCGTGAAGATCTCGGGCAGCGGGTCGCCCGGGAACAATTCGGCCATGCGGCGCCGGAAGTCCCGCGACAGCGCCAACTCCTGCCCGCTGAGGCGCAGTTCGATCCGGCCCGGCAGCACATAGGCCGAACCGGCCGTGCGCAGCGCCTGCAGCGACCATTTTCCGGGCAGTTCGGCGGCCGGCAGCTGCATCACCGACGACAGCGGCTGCGGCCGGCCCGGCGCCAGGTCGCGCACCTCGGCGCGCGCGAGCGTGATCGGGCGTTCGCGCCCGGCCAGCACCGAGCGCGCGCCAAGCGTGGCCTCGGTGATCGTGTACGGGTACATCGTGTTTTCGAGGTTCCATTCGATGTTGGCGCGCGGCGCGCGCGCGTTCGAGTCGATGTCGGCGCGCAGCTTGCCGCCGGGCCCCACCGAAAAGCGCAGGCCGGGCGCGTCGACCACCTTGCGCGGGGTCAGGCGCACGCTGCCCTGGTCGAGCGGCTTGAGGCGCGCGGCCGGCTCGGTGATCACGCGCGCGATGCGCCCCGTCGCGAGCAGCGCGTCGAGTTCGCGCACGCCCTGCCCGCCGACCGCGAACACATACACCATCAGGCCGTTGGCGCTGTAGTGCTCGCCCCGCACGGGCATTTTGAGGGGGAACGCGAGCGCCTTCCCGATGGCGTCGCCGCGGTGGATCAGATCGTAGAATTCGCGGTTGCGGCGGTCGGTGGCGAGGTCGTTGTTCGGGCTGTTGCGGTTGTTGGTGAACAACCAGACCAGGCCGGGTTTGCCGCCCAGCGCGGTGCCGATCGCCGCGCTCACCGCCTCGTTCAGGTCGGTGTCGGCGAGCGTGCTGGCGCCCGGCTTTCGGGCCGTTTGCAGCCGCGCCAGCGCGGCCTCGACGCGCGCGCGCGGCGGCTCGGCCCCCACGGTGAGCGCGAGCAGCGCGCGCGGCGACGGCGCGCCGGGCAGGCTCTGGTTGAAGGCGGCGAGCACCATGCGGTCGCCCGGCGCGCTCACGGCCATGACCAGTTCGGCCACCAGCGGCTTGAAGCGCGACGCCGGGTCGGTGTAGAACGGGTCCATCCAGCCGGAATTTTGGACCAGGAACACCTGCGAGACGGCCAGCGCCGGCCCGCAGGCGGCCAGCAGGGCGCCGGCGAGCAGGGCGCCGGCGAGCAGCTTGGGGGTGTCGCCGGTCATGCCATTTCTTCCAGCCGCCAGCCGCGGATCTGGTTCCAGTCGGGGTGGTGCAGCCACAGGCAGTTGTCGTACACGAAAGGGACGCACTCGAGCGGGCGCGCCAGGCGCACGACCTCGTCGAGCACGACGTTGCGCTTGCCGATCCATTCGACCGTGGTGCGGCCGATCACGCGCTCGCCGAGCGCCTCCTCGGCGCGGCCGGTGTAGTTGTGCAGGCGCAGCACCAGCCCGCTAGGCTGGCTGCGGTTGTTGTTGAAGCTGCGCAGCAGCGGCAGCACCAGCGAGTCGTCCTCGCGCTGGTCTTCGACATGCTCGCTCTCCCACGGCTCGTTGACCACCGCGTGCCCGCGCCGGAACAGCAGGTTGGCGAAGCCGAGGCGCGCGCCGCTGATCGGCTGCTGCTCGGCGCCGTCGACGCCGAGTTCGAGGAAGGAGTAGGCCTGGCCGTCGTGCCCGATGTGCCACAGGCGCCCGTCGCGGCTCTGGGTGGGGCCGCCGAAATCGAGCCGCGGCGACCAGCCCCGCGGCCACGCGATCCAGCGCGCGGCCTGGCCCGGCTGCCAGACCAGTTGGCCCAGCGGCTGCAACCACAGCAGCGCGCCGTCGTAGGCGATCGGGCGCGACCAGCGCCCGGCCGGCGCCGCGCAGTCGAGCAGCGCCACGTTGGAGCCATCGCTGTGGGCGGTCCACAGGCGCGTGCCCGCCGCGCTGTTGAACAGGCAGGCGACATGGCGCCGCACGGCGCCGGGCGCGCTCGCGAGGGCGGCGTCGAACACCGCCTCGGTGCGGTAGGTTTCGGTGACGGGATTGATCCAGAGCCGGCGCAGGCCGGCGCTGGTCGGAACCAGCGCGACCTCGCCGCGGCGCGGATTTAACGGCGGCAGCCAGCCGTAGGCGCCGGCCGTGAAGTCGAGCGCGCCGGCGTGGTCTTCGGCGGCCATGACATGCCACAGTTGCGCGGCCGGGTCCCAGTACTGGAGCACGTTGCGGGTGTGGGCCAGCGCCAGCAGGCGCTGCACCGGAAAGCCGAAGCCGGCGGCGGCGAACACGCATTGCGCGTTGGGCGGCACCGGCATGGCGCAATCGGCGCGGCCCGGCGCGGGCGCGGCGGGACGCTCCTCGAGGCTGTCGCCGAGCGCGAGCGAGGTCACGGGCAGGCCGTGCGGCACATGGCGCGGCAGGAACTGGTCCGCGGCCGGGCCCCACCAGTCGGGCTGCGACTTGACCCGGCCGGCCAGCTTGTCGAGCGCCTGGCCGCACTGCGGGCAGTACGCGAAGCCCTCGGGATAAATCGGCGAGCAGCGGCAGGCGAGCGGCAGCGAGGCGCCGAGCAGCGCGGCGACATCGGGCAGGCGCGCGCGCGCCTGGGCCTGGCCGTCGACCCGGCCCAGTCCTTCGGTGGCCGACAGTTCGAACCTGCCGCTGCTTTCGTCCTCGAGCCAGATGCTGGCCGGGGTTTCCCAACGTGTTGCCATTTCACTCGCCATGGTGTTTAGGGGACATTGATTGACCGGCACGGGGCCGGATCCTGTTACTTGTCAAATCATATAGCGCAAAGCCGTCGCCGGGGCGTCCGTTTGCCAAGTATATCCGGGCGCATCCCCAAGGTCCGAATTTCGGGCCGTTAATAGGGCATGCATATATGCATGCATGGGCGCGGCGCGGGTTTCATCGCTGTATCCATGCCGAAGAACGGGCCCTGTATCTGCCGGCCCCGCCGCCTGGCGCACACAATGGAATCCGTCGCCAAACATGGTTTGGACGAGATGAAGTTTCCAGCGAAAACACCGGACCCTCGTGCCCGCCATCAACAAAGGAGTTAAGCATGATCGTTAAGAAATTCGTATTGCTCGGCGCGCTGATCGGCGCCCTTGCGAGCGCACACACCGCGAGCGCGCAGTCGGCAACGGGCGCGTCAGCGCGCGACGCCAATTCGGCCGCCCGCACGACACACAATCCACCGACGTACCGCGCTGCACACAATCCGCCAACCTGCCTGAGCGCCTGCGCGCAAGGTGTCCCGCCCGATCCGTACGCCGTTCCGCCCGATCCGAACGCCGTTCCGCCCGATCCGTACAAATGCCTGCTGGCCGACGCGTTCGCCAAGGTGATGGGCCAGAAATCCAGCTGCCAGTAGTCGCACCACCGGGGGGCTGGCGCGGCCAAGGGCCGGGCGGGGACACGTATAATGATGCCTTGCCCGCCCACACCCTCGACGCCGATGACCCGCCCCGCCAATTCCGCCGCCTCCACCATGCCCCCCTGGGGCGACATTCCCGAAGCGGCGGTCGAGGCGGCCGCCGCGCACCTGCGCGACGTGCTCACGGTGGCCATCGAACACGGGCCGCAACACGCGGCGCTGGTGGTCTACGACGCCCGCTCCGACCTGGCCCGCGCGCTGACCGAGGGCTACCGCCGCAACCTGCCCGGCGCCACCTTCGTCGACTTCGACAACGTCACCCCCGAACAGGTGCTGGCCACCTTCAAGGCGATGGCCGCGCGCGACCTCGTGGTGCTGATCCAGTCCACCAATTTCCGGCTCGAGGCGTTCCGCATCCGGGTCGAGTTGTTCAAGCTGGGCCTCAAGGTGATCGAGCATGTGCACCTGTCGCGCATGCCCGGATCACAAGGCGAACACTACATCGCCGCGCTGGCCTACGACCCGCTCTACTACCGCGGGGTCGGCAGGCGGCTCAAGGCGCTGATCGACAGCGCCACCTCGGCGCGGGTCGACAGCGGCGGCGAGACGCTGGTGTTCGATTCGCCGCTCGAACCGGCCAAGCTCAATGTGGGCGACTACAGCGACATGCACAACGTGGGAGGCCAGTTCCCGATCGGCGAGGTGTTCACCGAGGCGCAGGACCTCGAGGCGGTCAACGGCCGCGTGCGCGTGCACGTGTTCGGCGACACCGCCTACATGGTCAACCGGCCCGAGACCCCGATCACCCTGACCATCGAGAAGGGCCGCGTCACCGGGGCCGACAACGCCACGCCGGAATTTGCGCGCCTGCTCGAGATCATCGCCGCCGACGAGGGCGAGGTCTGGGTGCGCGAACTGGGCTTCGGCATGAACCGCGCGTTCACGCGCGAGCTGCGCGTAAATGACATCGGCACCTACGAGCGCATGTGCGGCATCCATCTGTCGCTCGGCGCCAAGCACGGGGTGTACACCAAGCCGGGCTTCAAGCGCAAGGACGCGCGCTACCACGTCGACATCTTCGCCGTGACCGAGGCGGTCTACCTGGACCAGCAACTGGTGTACCGCGACGGCGGCTGGATTGTGTGACGCGCTTAGGTTCGTATAAGCCCTATAGCCGCGACCAACTAAGCCGCGAGCGCCGCAGGCAATACAATGCTGGATCTATCATTGCGGGAGTGCCACCATGCTGACCACGGACCAACGCGCCCAATTCGCGCGCGACGGCTACATCGTCCTGCCCGGCTTCAAGAGCGCGCAGGAGATCGCGCTGGTGCGCGCCCGCGCCGAGCAAATCGTCGAGCAGTTCGATCCGGCCCAAACCAGCTCCGTGTTCAGCACGCGCGAACAGGAAAAAACCACCGACGACTACTTCCTGCGCTCCGATAACACGATCCGCTGCTTTTTCGAGGAGGAGGCGTTCGACCAGCACGGCCAGCTGGGCCAGTCGAAGGCGCTGTCGATAAACAAGATCGGCCACGCGCTGCACGACCTCGACCCGGTGTTCGACGCCTTTTCGCGCGGGCCGGCGATCGCGCAGGTGGCGCGCGAGCTCGGACTGGCCGAGGCGCTGGTGTGGCAGTCGATGTACATCTTCAAGCAGCCCGGCATCGGCGGCGAGGTGCGCTGGCACCAGGACGCGACGTATTTCGAGACCACGCCGGGCAGCGTGACCACGTTCTGGTTCGCGCTCGAGGACGCCACCGTCGACAACGGCTGCCTGTGGGTCGAACCGGGCGGGCACCGCGGCCCGATGCGCGAGCGCTTCGTGCGCGAGGGCGACGCGGTGCGCATGGAAAAGCTCGACGCCACGCCGTGGCCCGACGACAGCGTGGCCGTTGCGCTCGAGTCCAGGGCCGGCAGCCTGGTGTGCTTCCATGGCCTGCTGCCCCATTACAGCGCGCCGAACCGCTCGGCGGTGTCGCGCCACGCCTACACCCTGCACGCGACCGACGCCCGCTGCGCGTATTCGCCACAAAACTGGATCCAGCGCGGCGATTGCCTGCCGGTGCGCGGCTTCGAGTAGGGCCGGCAGCCGCTTCAGCGCACCAGCAGCGCCAGCTCCATGCCCTCGGCGTCGCGCTTGGGCGCCGACCTGGGCAGGCGCAGCGTCACGCTGGTGCCCTTGTCGGGCGTGGACTCGACCTCGATGCTCCCGCCCAGCATGCCGGTGACGATGTTGTAGACGATGTTCATGCCCAGCCCCGAGCCGCCCTGCCCCATCTTGGTGGTGAAGAACGGGTCGAACACGTGGTGCAGGATCTTGGGTCCCATGCCGACGCCGTCGTCGCGAAACACCAGCGCGACCTGACCGTCGGGCTGTTCGCGCGCGCTGATCGCGATCACGCCCGCGGCGCGGCCCTCGAACGCGTGCAGCAGCGCGTTGTTGATCAGGTTCGACAACACCTGCCCCACGCTGCCCGGATAGGAATCGAGCATCAGCGCGGCGGGCGCGTCGACGCGCGCCTCGCAGTTGGCGCGGCGCAGCTGGGCCGCGTAGGTGGCCAGCGTGTCGCGCACCACGTCGCACAGGTCGAACTTGCGGCGCTGGTCGCTGGCCTGGTCGACCGCCACCTGCTTGAAGGAGGTGATCAGGTCGGCGGCGCGGCGCAGCGAGTTGGCGATGATGCCGCAGGCGGTGCGGGCGTCGGCCAGCAGCGCGTCGAGCGCGGAGCGCTTGATGCCGCCCTCGGCGTACTTGCGCTCGAACTCGACGACCATGTCGGCCAGCGCCGTGGCGCTGAGCAGGCTGTTGCCGATCGGGGTGTTGAGCTCGTGCGCGATGCCGGCCACGAGGGAGCCGAGCGAGGCCATTTTTTCGGACGTGATGAGGTTGGTCTGGGCCTGTTTGAGCGTGCCCAGCACCGACGACAGGTCCTGGTGCGCCGTCTCGACATTGACCTTTTGCTGCTCGAGCTCGAACAGGCTGTGTTCGAGGCCGTCGCGCGCGCGCACCAGCGCCGCCTCGGTGCGCTTGCGGTCGCTGATGTCCTGGATCGCCCACACCCCGCCCCTGGACAGGTCGCTCTGGTCGAGCGCCTTGCCGTTGACCAGGCACCAGATCGGGGTGCCGTCCTTGCGGGTCAGTTCGAGCTCGCCCTGCCAGCGCCAGATGTGGGCGTCGTGCGCGAACGGGCCGGCGCTGTCGTCGGGCCACAGCAGGGTGCTCGGCTGGCCGGTCAGCTCGCCGATCGGCCAGCCGGTGATTTCCTCCATGCCGCGGTTGCAGCGCATGATGGTGCCGGCCGAGAACAGCGCGATGCCGACCCCGGCGCTGTCCTGGAAGGCGCGCTGCTCGTCGATGGTCAGGCGCAGTTTGGCGGCCAGGCGGCGCCCGCGCATGGACGCGAGCACGAGCGCGGCGATCAGGGCGCTGACGACGACGCCGGCCGCGCCGAGCAGGTACACGACGCCGCGCTCGCCGCTGTAGCGGCTGCCCGGGCGCGCGCTGAAGTTGAACTCCCACTCGCGCGTGCCGACCTTGATGCGCGCGCTGGTGGCCAGCTCGGCCGGGTCGACGCGGCCGCCGGAGGTGTCGAACAGCATCGTGGCCGGGCCGGCGGCCAGCCGTGCGCCGTCGCTGACGCTGCCGGCGTCGTGGATGCGCAGCGCCATGTGCCCGAGCAGCGCCGGATCGACCACCTCGCGCATCAGATGGTCGACCTTGAAGACGATCGCGACCATGCCCACCAGCGCGGCGCGGCGCTGCTCGACGCTGCCGAGCGGCGCGCCGCGGCGGTAGATCGGGGCGCGCGCGACGAAGCCGGCACTGCCTTGCGCGTCCTGCACCAGCGTGATGCGCTCGGTGGCGACCACCGCGCCCGTATCGCGCCCGATCTCGATGGCCCGCAGGTGCGGCGCCAGCGCCGCCAGGTCGAGCCCGAAGGCGTTCTCGTTGCCCTTCATGGGCTCGTTGTATTCGATGATGTAATGCTCGCCGCGCGCGACCCTGGGGTGGATCTCGAAGGCCGGGTAGCCGGCCGGCTCGAGCGAGGTGTCGCCGCGCACGCCGGCGGCGAAGGCATCAAGCCGGGACGCCGGCACCCGGCGCACGAACTGGATCGCCTGGAAGCCCGGGTAGCGTTCGGCGAGGTTGAGCTCACCGACGAAGCGGGCGAACTGGGCACGGTCGACGTTCTCGTCGACCGAGAAGATGCCCTTAATGCTGAGCAACATGTCGAAATAGGTCTGGAGGCGCACGCTGGCGTCGCTGGCGACCTTGTCGGCGTCGCGCTGGAAGTCGCCGCGCATGCGCGCGTCCTGCTCGCCGAGCACGAGCAGGCAGGTCGCGGCCGTGACGACCAAGCCGCAGACAAACGCGAGGTACCCTTGTGTGCGCATCGAGGTTCCGGGAGAGTGGGCGGCCGGCGGCCGACCGGGTCGAGTATAACCGTTTGGCGCCCGCGCCGAAATCGCCAATTTGACAATGCCGCCCCTCTTTCAAGCGGCGTCCCCGGCGGCCCCGTCCCGATGTTTCAGCTTTTTTACAAATCCAAACAACTATTGCCCATCGGCTAAGACTAGAATCCATGCTGCACTTTTCACAAGCCCGATCCACCCCCTCCACCACCTGGTCACCATGATACGTCTGCCGTTTGGTTTCGCCGCCCTGTGCCTCGCCCTGTCCGCCGCCGTCGCGGCCGAGCCCTTCGACGACAAGTTCCGCCAGCTCGACGAGCTGCTGCCGACCCCGAACACGGTCCGCAACGCCGCCGGCGCCCCCGGCCACGCCTACTGGCAGCAGCGCGCCGACTACAGCATCCGCGCCACGCTCGACGAGC
This sequence comes from Massilia glaciei, assembly GCF_003011895.2. GTDB lineage: Bacteria > Pseudomonadota > Gammaproteobacteria > Burkholderiales > Burkholderiaceae_D > Telluria_A > Telluria_A glaciei. The sequence continues at coordinate 12,984 of NZ_PXWF02000022.1, forward strand.
CCGGGCGCGCCATCAGCGGCGCCGGCACCATCACCTACCACAACAACTCGCCCGACACGCTGCGCTATCTGTGGCTCCAGCTCGACCAGAACATCTTCAGGGCCGACTCGGACGCGCGCACCTCCGGCACGGTGCAGTCGCGCGACGCCTGGGCGCGCGCCAAGAGCGACGAGGACGGCCTCAAGTTCGACGGCCTGCGCCGCATATTCGACAGCGCCAGCTTCGATGGCGGCTTCAACATCACCGCCGTCAAGGGCGCCGGCGGACAGCCGCTGCGGCACATGATCAACAAGACCATGATGCGGATCGACCTGCCGCAGCCGCTGGGGCCGGGCGCCAAGACCAGCTTCAGCGTCGAGTGGAACTTCAAGATCAACGACGCCAAAGTGCTCGGCGGGCGCTCCGGCTACGAGAGCTTCAAGGACGACAAGAACGACCTGTTCGAGATCGCGCAGTGGTTCCCGCGCATGGCCGCCTACTACGACGTGACCGGCTGGCAGCACAAGCAGTTCCTCGGCGCCGGCGAATTCACGCTCGAATTCGGCGACTACGACGTGCGCATCACGGTCCCGGCCGACCATATCGTGGCCAGCACGGGCGAGCTGCAAAACCCGGACGCGGTGCTCAGCGCGGCCCAGCGCGAGCGCCTGCGCCAGGCGCGCGGCGCCAGCAAGCCGGTCATCATCGTGAGCCAGAAGGAAGCCGAGGCGGCCGAGAAGTCGCGCAGCACGGCCACCAAGACCTGGCACTTCAAGGCCAAAAACGTGCGCGACTTCGCCTTCGCGACCAGCCGCAAGTTCATCTGGGACGCGCAGGGCTACAAGAAGGACGGCACCGACACCATGGCCATGTCCTTCTACCCGAAGGAGGGCAACCCGCTGTGGGAGCAGTACTCGACGGCGGCGATCATCCACACCATCGAGCAGTACAACAAGTATTCGTTCGACTACCCGTATCCGGCCGCGATCTCGGTCAACGGCCCGGTCGGCGGCATGGAATACCCGATGATCTCGTTCAACGGCCCGCGTCCGACCAAGGACAAAAAGACCGGCGAGCTGACCTGGTCCAAGCGCACCAAGTACGCCCTGATCGGCGTGATCATCCACGAGGTCGGCCACAACTACTACCCGATGATCATCAACTCCGACGAGCGCCAGTGGTCGTGGATGGACGAGGGCCTCAACACGTTCGTGCAGGACCTGGCAGAGCAGGCCTGGGAGGCCGACTATCCGCGCCCGCGCGGCGAGCCGCGCAAGATCGTCGACTACATGCGCAGCAAGAACCAGGTGCCGATCATGACCAATTCGGAGTCGGTGCTCCAGTTCGGCCCGAACGCCTACGCCAAGCCGGCCACCGCGCTGACCGTGCTGCGCGAGACGGTGCTGGGACGCGAATTGTTCGACTTCGCCTTCCGCGAGTACGCCCAGCGCTGGAAGTTCAAGCGCCCCACCCCGTCCGACTTCTTCCGCACCATGGAGGACGCCTCGGGCACCGACCTCGACTGGTTCTGGCGCGGCTGGTTCTACACCACCGACCCGGTCGACGTGAGCGTCGACGGCATCACCGAGTATGGCGTGAGCACAAAGAACCCGGAGACCGAGAAGGCCTGGAAAAGGACCCAGCGCGACGCCGAGCCGGTGTCGCTGACCGAACAACGCAACAAGGGCATGGCGCGGCGCGTCGACACGCGGCCCGAGCTCAAGGACTTCTACAACGCGCACGACGACTTCACCGTCACCAACAAGGACCGCAACAAATACCAGCAGACGGTCGCCGAGCTCGAGGACTGGGAAAAGGCGCTGCTGGCGCAGGGCAAGCACCTGTACCTGGTCGACTTCAGCAACCTGGGCGGGCTGGTGACGCCGCTCGTGCTCGAGATCGAACTGGCGGGCGGCAAGAAATACATCGAGCGCATTCCGGCCGAGGTGTGGCGCTACTCGCCCGCCAAGATCACCAAGCTGATCATCACCGACAAGCCGATGGTGGGCCTGACCCAGGACCCGTACTGGGAGACGGCCGACATCGACACCAGCAACAACGCCTGGCCGCGCAAGATCACGCCGTCGCGCCTTGAGCTGTTCAAGACCGAGAAGGGACAGGGCGACCTGATGAAGGACTTCAAGACGCCGCTCAAGACCAAGGACGCGGCCAAGGACGGCGACAAGGACGGCGACAAGAGGGCCGACTGAGATGGAGGCGACCCGCCTGCGCGCCGCGCTCGCGGCCACGCTGCTGTGCGCGGCGCTGGGCGCGCAGGCGCACCGCTTCCACGTGGGAATGACCGACATCGGCCTGAACCCGGCCACCGGCAGCACCGAGATCGTGCACACCTATATGACGCACGACGTCGAGGCGCTGCTGGCCAACCTGTACCAGCGCCAGTTCGACCTGGCCGAACCGGACGACGAGGCCGTGCTGCGCGCCTATGTCGAGCAGCGCTTCGCGCTCGAGGGCGCGGACGGGCGGCGCCTGCCACTACAATGGGTCGGGGTGCGCGTCGACACCGAGCGCGTGATGATCTACCAGGAGCTCGCGCACGTGGCGCCTACCGAGCTGCGCCGCATCCACGACGAAGTGCTGACCGATTTTTTGCCCGGCCAGGTCAACACCGTCAACATCCGGCGCGGCGCGGCCAGCAGCACGCTCACCTTCGGCCGCGAGCAGCGCAGCGCCGACCTGCCCTGACGCAATGACGGCAGCGTCAGCCCCCATCAGGCCGATCGCGCTCGCGGCAGTGCTGGCCCTGCCCGCCGTGCTGGCCCACCAGCCGTGCCGGGCCGACGACCCGCTGCTCCAGCGCGTGCTGGTCGAGGGCGCGCGCGCGGGCGAACTCGGGGTGCACGACGCCGGCAGCGCCGGCACGGTCGGCCACAAGCTGCTCGCGCTGCGCCCGCTCGCGCGCCCGGGCGAGCTGCTCGAGGCGGTGCCCGGGGTGGTGGTCAGCCAGGGCGGCGGCGAGGGTAAGGCCAACCAGTTCTTCCTGCGCGGGGTCAGCCTCGACCACGGCACCGACCTGCGCACCACGCTCGACGAGATGCCGGTCAACCAGCGCAGCCACGCGCACGGCCACGGCTGGACCGACCTCAATTTCCTGATCCCCGAACTGGCCGCGCGGCTCGACTACAAAAAGGGCCCGTATTCGGCCAGGGAGGGCGACTTCGCCTCGGCCGGCAGCGCCGCGATCAGCTACGCCAACCGGCTCACCGGGGGCGTGGCCAGCGCCACCGTGGGCAGCGACGGCTTCGCGCGCGCGCTGGTCGCCGACTCGCCCGCGCTCGGCGGCGGCGCGCTGCTGTACGCGCTCGAACTGCTGCGCAACGACGGGCCGTTCAAGCGCCCCGACGACTACCGCAAGGCCAACGCGGTGCTGCGCTACAGCCGCGGCTTCGCCAACAACGGCTTCAGTGTCAGCGCGATGGCCTACCGCGCGCACTGGAACGCGAGCGACATGGTGCCGCAACGGGCCGTCGACGGCGGGCTCGTCGACCGCTTCGGCACGCTCGACGCCAGCGCCGGCGGCGGCGCGCGCCGCACCAGCGTCTCGGCCAACTGGCGCCGCAGCGGCGACGCGGCCGCGTCGCGCGTGAGCGCCTGGCTGATCGAGAACCGGCTCGACCTGTACTCGAACTTCACGTACTTCCTCAACGACCCGGTCGACGGCGACCAGTTCAACCAGCCCGACCGGCGCGTCACCGGCGGCGTCAACGCCAGCCACACCTGGCACCGCCACGCCGCCGGCCGGGCCACCGAGGTCACGCTCGGGCTGAAGCTGCAAAACGACAATATCATCAACGCCCTGCACACCACGCGCGCGCGGCGCCGCCTCGCCACCACCCGCGCCGACCACGTGCGCGAGGCCAGCGCGGGCCTGTACCTCGAGGCCCACACGCGCTGGAGCCCGGTGCTGCGCAGCGTGGCCGGTCTGCGCCACGACCACTACCGCTTCGACGTGCGCAGCGACCGCGCCGCCAATTCGGGCAAGGCGCGCGCGCAACTGGCGAGCCCCTCGCTGAACCTGGTCCTCGGCCCCTGGGGCGGCACCGAGCTGTATTTCAACCTGGGCAACGGCTTTCGCAGCAACGACGCGCGCGCCACCGTCGCGCGGGTCGATCCGGCATCGGGACTGCCGGCCGACAGCGTGCCCGGGCTGGTGCGCACCCGCGGCGCCGAGGCCGGCATGCGGCGCGTGTTCACGCCGAACCTGCAGGGCGCGCTGGCCGTGTACCGGCTCGATTTCGATTCGGAGCTGGCCTACGCGGGCGACGCCGGCACCACGCAAGCCGGCGGCCCGAGCCGGCGCGCGGGGATCGAACTGGCGGCGCGTTACAAGATCGCGAAGTGGTTATCGGCCGACCTCGACCTCGCCTACACCCGGGCGCGGGCGCGCTCCGGCGCGCGGTCCGGCCTGCAGTCCGGCGCGCAGTCCCCCTCGCACGATCCCGGGGCGCGCTTCATTCCGGGCGCCGTCGAAGGGGTCGGCCAGTTCGGACTCGTGTTCGAGCGGCTCGGCGCCTGGTCGGGCGCGCTGCGGCTGCGCTACGCCGGGCCGCGCCCCTTGACCGACGACAACGGCGTGCGCGCCGGCGGCGGCCTGACACTGAGCGGCCGCCTCGCGCGCAAACTCGGCGGCGGCCTGCGGCTCGAACTCGAAGGCATCAACCTGGGCAACCGGCAAGGCGCCGCCAGCGCCTATTTTTACGCCTCGCGCATGGACGGCGAGGCCGCCGCGCGCGAGGACGTCCATTTCCATCCGCTGGCGCCGCGCGCGCTGCGCCTGACGCTGGTGAAAAACTTTTAAGGAGCCGTGAAAAAATAAGTGTGACAATTGGGCGGCTCTGGCGCGCCGCGATGCAAGGCGCGAGAAGGAGTCATAGCGAGCTATGGCGACGACGAACAACGCAGCAGCGCGCCCGCCAGGACCGCTCCAATTGTTACAGTTATTTTTGACGACTCCTAGTCGCCACGCCGCGCGCCGAAAAATGCTACGCTTGCCGCCTGACCAATTGAACGTTTAGCAATGTCCACCACCGCCCCCCCCTACACCGACCCCGCGCTGCTCGCGCCCGCGCTGCGCGAGCACGGCTACGCGCTGCTGCGCCCGGCCGACGTGTGCGCGCTGGCCGGCTGCACCCCGGCCGAACTCGCCGCCCTCGGCGCCAGCTGGAACACGCTGCCGCCCGACCGATTCCTCAAGGATGGCGGGCGCTACCGGCGCCGGCGCCACGCCTGCTTTGTGCAACGCGGCGGCGCGCTGACCCAGGTGGCGCACCGCGCCCACTGGCAGCCGCTCGAATACAACGCCCTGCACGGCGGCATGCACCGCCTGTTCGACCCGGTCGAGCCGAGCACGCTGGCGCTGCCGGGCTGGGGCAAGCTGCTCGGCGCGCTCGGCGAGGCCTGCGCGGCGCTGCGCCCGACACCGGCTTGGTACGTCGAGGCGCACCAGTTCCGGATCGACACCGAGGGCGGCATCGGCCGTCCCACGCCCGAGGGCGCGCACCGCGACGGGGTCGACTTCGTCGCCGTGCTGCTGGTCGGGCGCGCCAACATCAAGGGCGGCGAGACGCGCGTCTTCGAGGCCGACGGCCCCGGCGGCAAGCGCTTCACGCTTCTCGAGCCGTGGACCCTGCTGCTGCTCGACGACGCCGCCGTGATCCACGAGACCACCCCGATCCAGCCGGCCGGCCCCGGCGGCCACCGCGACACGCTGGTGCTGACCTGGCGCGCCGGCGCCTTCCAGGGCGACGGCGCCCCGGACGCCTGATTTTCTGTGTTCGGCGGGCAAATCCGATATAGTCGTGGGAACGTTGCAAGGCGCGCCTAAAGGAGATGGACTTGGAAGCGAGTTACCGGATTCAAGCTGACGATATCGAAATCCTCATCGTCGAGGACAGTCCGACCCAGGCCGAGCGCCTGCGCCGCCTGATCGGCTCGCGCGCCTACCACACGCGGGTGGCCGGCAACGGCGAGCTGGCGCTGGCGGCGATCCGCGAGCGGCGCCCGCACCTGGTCCTGTCCGACATCGTCATGCCCGAGATGGACGGCTACCAGCTGTGCCGGGCGATCAAGTCCGACCCCGCGCTGCGCGAGATCCCGGTGGTGCTGGTGACCTCGCTCAACGATCCGAAGGACATCATCCGCGGCATCGAATGCGGGGCCGACAACTTCATCCGCAAGCCCTACGCCGACGAGTACCTGCTCAACCGCATCGGCCAGATGCTGGTCAACCAGAAGCTGCGCAAGGACACCAATGTCGAAATCGGCATCGCGCTCTACCTGGGCAACCAGAAGCATTTCATCAACGCCGAGCGCCAGCAGATCCTCGACCTCCTGATCTCGACCTACGAGCAGGCGGTGCAGGTCAACGGCGAGCTGCACGCGCGCGAGCGCCAGGTGATCGAGCTGAACATGCGCCTGACCGAGCACGCGGCCGAGCTCGAGGCGATCAACCGCGAGATCGCCCTCAAGAACCTCGAGCTGGCCGAGGCCAGCCGCATGAAGTCGGCGTTCATCGCCAACATGTCGCACGAGCTGCGCACCCCGCTCAACGCCATCATCGGCTTCACGGGGGCGCTGCTGATGCGCCTGCCCGGGCCGCTCACGGTCGACCAGGACAAGCAGCTCAACACGATCCGCAACAGCGGGCGCCACCTGCTCTCGCTGATCAACGACATGCTCGACGTCGCCAAGATCGAGGCCGGCAAGATCACGCTCACGCACGACAAGCTGCTGTGCCAGGAGGTGGTGCGCGAGGCATGCGAGTCGCTGCGCGCGCTGGCCGAGCAAAAGGGGCTCGCGCTCACGCTGGCGCTGCCGGACGAGGCGGTCATGCTCGAGTCCGACCGCCGCGCGCTGACCCAGATCCTGCTCAACCTGGTCGGCAACGCGATCAAGTTCACCGAGCGGGGCGGGGTGCGGGTCGCTTTGACGCAGCGCAGCGAGGACGGCGCGCTCGTGACCGAATTCAGCGTGGCCGACACCGGCGCCGGGATCCGGGCCGAGGACAAGCCCAAGCTGTTCCAGGCCTTCTCGCAGCTCGACTCGACCTCGACCCGGCACGCCGAGGGCGCGGGGCTGGGCCTGTACCTGTGCCAGAACCTGGCCAGTCTGCTGGGCGGAAAGCTGGTTTTCGAGAGCGAATTCGGCAGCGGCAGCACGTTCACGCTGGCGCTGAAAAAGCCGCGCTAAAAAAAACGCCCGCGGTCCTTGCGGCGCGGGCGAAATTCCAATCTTCAAGCGAAAACCGGAGGAGACAGACTCAATATAGCGCCCTTTATGTTGCAGTGCAATACGGTAAAACTACGTAGGCCAAAACCCACCCTGTAACGCCGCGGCGGCAAGTGATTACATTAAACAGACGATTAAGTTATATCAATCGTTTGATTTATATGGTCTAATCGCGCCATGGAAAACAAACTCCCCACCGACCAGCAACCCGACGAGCTGCGCAAGACGCGCTCGGACGGCGCGCAATCGCGCGAACGGCTGCTGCTGGCCGCCATGCGCCTGTTCGCCGAACAGGGCTTCGCCAAGACCTCGACGCGCGAGAT
>NZ_PXWF02000220.1 GCF_003011895.2 Massilia glaciei
CACCCCGACGGTGGCGCCGTCAAGATCGTCGCCATGACCGCCCACGCCATGGTCGAGGAGCGCGAACGCTGCCTGGCGCTGGGCATGGACGAGCACCTGCCCAAGCCGATCGACCCGGACCTGATGGTGCGCAAGCTGCGCCAGGTGTCCGGGGAGCGCGGGCTGGCCGACGCCGCGCTGCGCCCGCGCCCGCTGCGCCGGGCCGAGGCGGCCGAAGCGGCCGAACCCGGCGGGGCGGCCGGGGCCGCCGCGGGCCTGCCGCCGCGCCTGCCCGGGGTCGACATGACGGCCGGGCTGTGGCGCTGCAACGGCGACGCCGGCCTGCTGCGCGACCTGCTGGTCCAGTTCTGCCGCCACAACGACGACGGCGCCGAGCGCATCGCCGCGGCGGTGCTCGAGGGCCGCTTCGACGAGGCCGGTTTTCTGGCCCACAAGCTCAAGGGCGGCGCGGCCAACCTCGGCGCCCACGCGCTGGCGGCGGCGCTGGCCGCGTTCGAGGCCGGCCTGGCGCGCGGCGAGCCGGCGCTGCTGCCGGCGCTGGTGGCGCCGCTGT
>NZ_PXWF02000221.1 GCF_003011895.2 Massilia glaciei
TCCTGGCGTTGTGTGTAACGATATGAGCTATAGCCCTGCGCGTTGGGGGGCTGACATTCGGACACGGCACCCCGAGTTGGAAATGAACCCTGAAACTTTAGGACTGACGATGACGCTTAGCTTACCCATGCCTGCCTTTCCCGTTCGCAAAGACAGTTTTTTCCGCCGGCGGTCTTCGGCACTTCTATTGGAAGGTACTGTGTTGCTGGGGATCGTGGCGCTCACTGCGACCACTGTCTTTGCTGCCATTGCGCCGCAGCCACGGGTTGCCACGCCAGTTCCGCCTTTCATGCCAGCTAGGCTCGTGGTGCCCGAGGCCCGCCTGCCGATCGAACTGCGGCACGTTGCCGTACAAGCCGAGGTTGCAGGGCTGGCCGTCGCTACCCGCATCGAACTCGAGTTCTACAACCCGAACGAGCGCGTGCTCGAAGGCGAGTTGCAGTTCCCGCTGCTCGAAGGCCAGAGCATCGCCGGCTTCGCGCTCGATATCGATGGCGAACTACGGCCCGCCGTGCCAGTCGAGAAGGCCAAGGGCCAGCAAGACTTCGAGGACGTGACGCGCACACGGGTCGATCCGGCGCTGCTGGAGGCAACCCAGGGCAACAACTACAAGCTGCGCCTCTACCCGCTGCCCGGCAGGGGCGCACGGCGCGTGGTGCTCGAGATTGCCGAAATCCTGTCGGCTGGCAATTCGACTGCGGCGGGCACGTCGGCCTCGGCCTTGGCTTGGCGGCTGCCGCTGCAGTTCGGCAGCCCGGTGGGACGGCTCGATGTGGCAGTGCGCTTTGCCGGCGCCGCACCGCTGTCGGCCCGTCTCGGTTCGGCTGTGCTGCCGATGCAGCGCGCCAAAGATGAGAATGGGATGGCGTCGCTCACCTTCACCCGCAGCAACTACCGCGGCAGCGGGGTGCTCCATGTCGCACTGCCGGCCACTGCCGTGCCGCTAACGCTCAGCGTGCAGGAGTTTCGCGGCCAGACCTACTTCTATGCCGAGTTCGACTTGGTAATGCACAGTGCGCCGCGCGCTAAGCCGCGCAACATCGCCTTGATATGGGATGCGTCGGGCTCCGGCGCCGCGCGTGACCATGGCAAGGAGCTGGCCGTGCTCGACCAGTATTTCAAACGCATTGGGCAAGTGCAGGTGCAATTGCTCACGGTGCGCGACACGGCAGCCCCTGTCGAGACCTTTGCCATTGCCGGCGGTAACTGGCAACTCCTGCGCCAGCGCCTCGAGACGATGGTCTACGACGGCGCCACCCAGCTCGGGGCGATGCAGCCGCCCTCAGGCACCGACCTCGCGCTGTTGTTTACCGACGGGCTCGGCAACTATGGCGATGCGCCGTTGTCTGTCGCCCCAATTCCGCTCTACGCGGTGAATGCCGCGTCCAGCGCCGATGCCGGCCTGCTGCGGCGAGTGGCCGAGCAAAGCGGCGGCGCTTACCTTGATCTATTGAACATGACCTCGGCCGGCGCCGTGCAGGCACTCGGCACCGAGCGCACGCGACTGGTGGCGATGCGGGGCACCGGTGTGCGCGACCTCGAAACCGCCTCGGTCTATGTGCAGAACGGGCGGCTCATGGTCGCAGGCATTCTGACCGAACCCGAGGCAGAGATGGTGCTCGAGATTCAAGCACCGGGCGGCGTGCGACGCACCCGCACCGTTCATCTCAAGGCCCGAGCTCCGGCTTCGGCGCAGGGCGCTACCGCTTTGGCAGCGCGCCGCTGGGCCACGCTGCGGCTGGCCGTGCTCGAGGCCGATTACGAGCGCAACAAGGCTGCGATCCGCCGTCTGGGCCTGGACTTTGGCATGCTGAGCCGCGAAACCTCGCTGATCGTGCTCGACAACGTGGCCGACTATGCGCGCTACGAGATCGAGCCGCCGACATCGCTGCGGGCGAAATGGCAGGATCTCATGGCGAGCAAGTCCCAAACCGATGCGACCGCCAAGGCGCGCCACATTGATCGCGTCGCGGCCGATTTCGCAGACAAGCAAAGCTGGTGGGACAAGCGCTTTCCGAAGGGTGAGCCGCCTGCGCCGCCCAAGCCGGCGGCAGCCATGCCTGGTGGGGCGCCGGTGTCGACCATGGCTGCACCGCCTCCAGCGCCGGTGCCAGCACCGGCATCCATGCCCTCGGGTGCGGCGGCAGCTGCAGCCGCAGCTGCGGAGCGGGCGCGCAACGAAAGCACCCAACGGTCGAGTTCGGCCGGACGACCCGGCGTGGCCGATGCGGCATCGCAGTCGGCCTCGATCCAGCTGCGCAAGTGGCAGCCAGACGAGCCCTACGCGCGGCGCCTGCGTGAAGCGAAGAGCGAAGACCTGTACGCCATCTACCTTGATGAGCGCCCCGCCTATGCAGCAAGCACGGCTTTCTTTCTCGATGTCGCCGACATCCTGTTCGAGCGCGGGCAGCCCGAGCTCGGCTCGCGCGTGCTGTCGAATTTGGCCGAGATGAATCTTGAGAACCGGCATGTGCTGCGGATCCTGGCCTACCGGCTGTTGCTCGCAAAGCAGGTCAAGCCGGCCTTGCCAGTGCTGCAGAAGGTGTTGGCGCTGAGCCCGAACGAGCCGCAGTCGTATCGCGACCTCGGTCTGGCGCTGGCTGCCGACGGCCAGTCGCAGCAGGCAATCGACCGTCTCTGGGAGGTGGTGTCGCGGCCTTGGAACAACCGCTTTCCCGGTGTCGAGCTGATCGCGTTAGCCGAGCTCAATGCCATCGTCGCGCGCCAGCCGGGTATGGACACGCGCCGCATCGATGCGCGCCTGTTGCGCAACCTGCCGCTCGAGCTGCGCGCCGTACTGACCTGGGATGCGGACAACACCGACATCGACCTGTGGTTGATCGACCCGAACGGCGAACGTTCCTACTACGGCAACCGGCTGACGTACCAGGGCGGGCGCATGTCGCCCGACTTCACGGGGGGCTACGGGCCGGAAGAGTATTCACTGCGCGTGGCCAAGCCCGGCAGTTACACCGTCAAGGCCCAGTTCTACGGCCACCGCCAGCAGATCGTGGCGCCCTCGACCACGCTGATGCTCAAGCTCAGCACCGGGTTCGGCACGCCTGCGCAGAAAGACGAAGACATCGTGCTTCGCCTGTCGGGGCGCGGTGACGACGTCACGGTCGGAACTTTCACCGTGGGTGCGGCGCCGTGATCGGCGCCTGCGCGCCAGTCGCTTTTTTCATTTCACATTCTTTAAGGTCAAGCGCATGAAACTCCGTCTACACTCCCTGGCCACAGTGCTTGTTCTGCTGGCTGCACTTCCTGCCATGGCTGGCATAAAGGAAGGCATTGCGTCGTACAAGAGCAAGGACTACCTCGCCGCCTTCGCCAAGCTCGATCCGCTCGCGCGCACGGGCGATGGGCAAGCCCTTTACTACGTCGCCATGCTGCACAGCGATGGCCTGGGCATCGAGAAGAACCAGGCGGAGGGTGCACGTCTGTTCCAGCGTTCGGCTGAGCAGGGCAACCCCAATGGCCAGAATGCGCTGGGCTTCAGCTACATGGTTGGCGAAGGGGTCGAGAAGAATTTCGCGACAGCCCTGCTCTGGCTGAACAAAGCCGCGGCGCAGGGCAACAGCAAGGCCTATCACCACCTGGGGACCATGCATCTGGAAGGCTGGGGCATGATGAAGGATGAGGCGCAAGCCACGGCCTGGTTCCGCAAAGCCGCCGATGCGGGGAACGCGGACGGCTACAAACAACTGGGCAACTCCTATGAACTGGGACGTGGGGTGCCGAAAGACATGGCGGAAGCCGTCACTTGGTACCGCAAGTCGGCAGAGCAAGGCAATGCGATGGGGCAGTACGAGTTGTGGCGGATGTACGGCCAAGGGCTTGGCGTGCAGAAAGACGAGGCACTGGGGCTCGAATGGCTGCGCAAGGCTGCCGATCAGGGGTACTCCCCGGCCCAGTACCGCCTGGGGGCGGCGTACGAGGAAGGCAAGGGCGTCCGACAAAACGACCGAGTCGCGTTGGAGTGGTACCTCAAGGCAGCACACCAAGGTAACGCCGGTGGTCAGTCCATGTCAGGGCACTTCTACAAGACCGGCCGAGGGACCGGACAGGACTATGTGGAAGCTGCAGTCTGGTTGCGCAAGGCCGCCGAGCAAGACGACAAGGAAGCGCAACAAGAACTCGGGCAACTCTATATGCGCGGCGTCGGCGTGAACAAGGACATGGCGCAGTCGGTCGCCTGGCACACCAAGGCCGCCGAGCAGGGAATGGCCGATGCGCAGACGAATCTGGGCGTGTTCTATCGCACCGGCGACGGTGTGGCGAAAGATGGTGAGAAGGCGATCTACTGGGCCACCAAGGGCGCGACCGGCGGCAATATGAATGCAGCGTTCAACTTGGGAAACATGTACGAAGTTGGTGACGCCGTCCCGGCGAATGGCAGCGAAGCCTTCAAATGGTATTTGAAGGCCGCGCAAGGTGACCATCCTGGAGCGCAGTATCGCGTTGGCGTCATGTACTTCCAGGGTTTGGCGATAGGGCAGGACATTGCAGCTTCAATTCGGTGGCTGCGCCGCTCCAGTGATAACAATGTCATGGATGCAAAGTTTCTGTTAGCCAAACTGCTGGAGGCTGGTGCGAACGGCGCGCCCGATATCGACGGTGCCGCAACGCTGTACGCGGAAGCCGCCCTGGCCGGCCACGCGGAAGCGCGCACGAGGTTTCTTGCGTTGAATCGCTCGCATCTGATGAAGGACTTCTCTGCCAAGCCAGCCGACATGAAGACCATCATCATTCCAGAGTTCTGATCACATGGGACGCGACATCTACCCCTTGGGGGCATCAGAAAAATCACTTGCAGCCTGTTCTACGACCGAACCCCTGCTGCGGGCGACACTGTGCGCGCCCATCGAGCAGGAGACGAAGAAAGCAAGCGAACACTGCGGTACGAACATCCTGCGGATTCTCCTTCTGGTACTCGCTGCACACTTTTCTACCGGAGTGGGCGCCCAGCCGATTCCATGCGTCACCTGCACAGGCCAGCACGTTGCAGGGTCGGAAGTCGCATACGGGAAAACTCTCGGCCAGCTGCAGCGTGAATCCGTAATCCTCCATAAGAAAGAGTTTTTATTGGCCGATGAGGACTACACGTTCATGATGACGCTTTATGGACATTGCCTGAGCCTCGGAGACATCAGTCCCAAACAGTCCTCAAGCAATGTTGAAGGTGTTCGCAAGACCATCCGGCTGATCTGGATCAAGGAAATGGAAACCGCGGTTGAGAACAAGAACATCGACATGATCTACGTCGAGGCCGGCTGTAGTCCCGAGCACATCGGCGGACTGGTTGATGTGCCTGCAAGCAGTGGGGCGTATGCGCCGATCTCGCACATCGCGATGGATAAGGGCTCACCTGCAGCAATTCTCGATGAGTTCCGCAAATACTTCATCGCAAAGGGGCGCGAAGGCCTGTTCGTCAAGATGCTGAACGCGAAGAACACGTATGGCATGACCGCACTGGATTACTCCCACCACATGAAGATGCATCCAATGTGGCGAGTTTTTGATCAGGACGAGGCGATCGCGTATCTGTGTGACTACGGCGGTGTCTATGCCTATTACAAGAACATCAAGCGCTGCAAGTAACTGATGACCCTGCGGATTTCGAGTTTCCTGACGCGCTTGAAGACGCTGCTGGCACCAGTCAGCAGCGGCGTTGCGCCTTTGATAGATTGCTCCATGCTGCACCCACCTTCAACGATCCAACTGGCGGCCCACGCGCTGGTGCTGGCCTGCCTGGCAGCACCCGCCGCGGCGTGCATCGCGCAGACACCTCGCGCGCAGACCGAGCTGCGCCCCGCGCTGATCGATGACATCGCCGTGTGGCCCGACCAGCTCAGCATCAGTGCGTGTTGCGGGAATTCTGGATTGCGCGCCAGATCGCGGAAGTGGCTGGAATGCAGATATGCGGAGAAGTCGAGGAACAATTGTTGGACTGACATGGCGGCCAATAGAGAGAAAAAGGTCTCTATTGGCCGCCGCCCTGCCCGCGAAAAAAGCCTCGCAAGCAGGGCGGCGGCCGCGCGAAGCGCGTGTTTTGTCAAGTGTTTTC
>NZ_PXWF02000222.1 GCF_003011895.2 Massilia glaciei
GTTTGTCAAGTTTTTTCCGCGCTGATCTAAAAATTTCTTATGCGCTTAAGTCCGGTGGATTGGGACCGGCCCCCACACGCCCCCCATGTCAGCACAGCAAAAAAATGCGGTGGTGATCGGCATCCCGAGGGATTGCTCCAAATAAAATTTTTTCGCATTTCCTATGGGTACATGTAAAGTATCCGTTGTTGTCCAAAAGCCTGGAACAAGGCGGGCCACAGGTTTTGATCAATTCACTACCGCAACTGCAGACCGCAGCGGCCGAACAAATTCAGCCCAAGGAGGAGACTTCCCAATGAACGACAAAATGGTTCAAGACAACGCGCCGTGGGTGGCGCGTTACAGCAAGGAAATTGATTGGCAATTGAATGGTCCGACAGATGCGAGCCTGCCGGCCATGCTCGCCACCGCGGCCCGCACGTATGCGAAACACAAGGCATTCACTTGCGTGATGCCCAACGGTATGTACGGCACGCTGAGCTACGAACAAGTAGACAGCATGAGCGATGGCTTCGCCGTCTATCTGCGCGAGACGCTCGGCTTGCAGGCCGGCGCCCGGGTCGCGCTGCAGTCGCCAAACTCGCTCGTTACGCCGGTTGCCGCCTTCGGCATCCTGAAGGCCGGTTGCGTGTTGGTTAACGTCAATCCGCTGTACACCGCAAAAGAAATGAAGCACCAGTTCAACGACGCCGGCGTCGAAGCGCTCGTCATCGTCGATATGTTCGCCGACAAGCTAGCCGAAATCCTGGGCCAGACTGGCGTCAAGCATGTATTGATGTCGTCCGTGCCGAGCTTCTTTCCACCACTTGTGCGGCATATCATCAAGGGCATCATGCGCTGGTGGAACCGCGTGATTCCAAGCACCTCGGTGAAAGCGACCCGTTTCGAAGCCGCTGTTGCAATTGGCCAGCGTGTACGCGACGCCAAGAAGATCGACGTGGGCCAGTATTGGAAAAACCTCGGCCATGCCGACCTTGCGGTGCTGCAGTACACCGGCGGAACCACCGGCGTGGCCAAAGGCGCGATGCTCAGCCACGGGAACCTGCTGTGGAACATGGAACAGATCATGGCCGTCGGGCGCGCCAACATCGACAACGGCAAGGAAGTGGTATTGACGGCGCTGCCGCTGTACCACATCTATGCATTCACCGCCAACCTCCTGATGTTTTACAAGACCGGCGGGCGCAATATCCTGGTTCCGAGCCCGCGTCCGATCCAAAACCTGCAGCGCGCGGTTGAAAACTACAAGATCACCTGGATTTCCGGTGTGAACACCTTGTACAACGCGCTGATGAATGAAGAGTGGTTCAATGCGTTCCCGCCGAAACACCTCAAAGCGTCGATTGGCGGCGGCGCCGCGATGCACCACAGTGTCGTCAAGCGCTGGGAGAAGATGACCGGCAGGCGCCTGCTCGAAGCCTATGGTTTGACCGAAACCGCACCGCTGGTGTGTTCGCAATTGCACGGCGGCCCGTCGAAAACCGATTCGATCGGCGTCCCGGCACCGCACACCGACATCCGCCTGGTGGACGACGATGGCGTCGACGTGGCGCCGGGCCAACCGGGTGAACTCATCGTGCGCGGCCCGCAGGTCATGCAAGGCTACTGGAATCAAGCCGACGAAACGGCCAACGTGCTGCGCAACGGCTGGTTCCATACCGGGGACGTGGCGGTCATGGACGAGGACTGCACGTTCCGCATCGTCGACCGCAAAAAGGACATGATCCTGGTGTCGGGCTTCAATGTCTATCCAAACGAGATCGAGGAAGTGCTGTCCGCGCACGACAAGGTGATGGAGGCGGCGATCGTCGGCGTGCCCGATGTGCGCACCGGCGAGGCGGTGCGCGCCTATGTCGTCAAGCGCGACGACACGCTGACCGAGGAGGAGCTCGCGGCGCACTGCCGGCAGAACCTGGCCGCCTACAAGGTCCCGGTGCGCTTCACGTTCCGCGACGAGCTGCCCAAGACGCCGATCGGCAAGATCCTGCGCAAGGACTTGCGCACGGAAGCGCTGGCCGAACATCACAAGAGCGCGGCCTAAGGCCCGCATCGATAAAACCAAGACAAGGAGACCTCACAATGTTGACTGAAGCCGAAACCAGATTACTGGGCGTGCTGATGATGGTAATCATGCTGGGCATGGGCGCCTCGCTGACCTTCAAGGATTTCGCCATCGCGCTGCGCAAGCCGCAAGGGGTGCTTGTCGGGATGCTGTGCCAGTACGGCATCATGCCGTTCCTCGCTTTTTCGCTGGCCAAGGTGCTGGGCCTGCCGCCGGCGATGGCAATCGGCCTGATCTTGATGGGCTGCATGCCGGGCGGGACCACCTCGAACATCTTCGCCTACTTCAGCAAGGGCACGCTGTCGTTGTCGATCCTGATGACGATGTCATCGACCCTGGTTGCCATCGTCATGGTGCCGCTCACGCTCGGCCTGTATTCCTCAGGCATCGAAGGCCAATGGCTAATCCCGCGCAGCAATCTGGTGCAGGTGCTGGCGGTGCTGCTGGTGCCCACGCTGATCGGCCTTTCGCTGCGCAAGTTAAATGCCAATATCGGCGCGGTGATCGAACTGGTCGGTGCTGTGCTCGGCGTATTCGTCATCTTGTTCCTGCTCGTGTCATGGGTGCCGCGCAATTGGCAATTGCTGCTCGACACCGGCCCGGCGATCTACACCGGCGCGATCGGCCTGGGTCTGATCGGATTCGCGCTTGGCTATGGCCTGTCGCGCTTGTTCCGCCAGGATGCGCGCCGCGCCCGCACCATCGCGCTTGAGACCGGCATCCAGAACGGCCCGCTGGCGGTATTGATCGTGCTGCTGTCATTCCCCGGCCCCGAGCAGCAGCAGGTATTGTTGATTCCGGTCCTGTACTCGCTGTTCATTGTGCTGACCTCGTCCGCAATCACCGTCTGGTTCCGCCGCCTGACCACGCGCGAGGAACTGTCGCGTGACCAGTCCAAGCTAGGCAGCGTGGTGGCGGCGCGCTGAACCCGGGCGCCGAAGAAAACGCGCGGCCAGGCTGACCTGGCCGCGTGAGGTTGGAGTTTGTCCCGCCAAATGCGAAATGGCCCGTGATTTCTCACGGGCCATTGCATATTCCGGCTCCCCGACTTGGGCGCGAACCAGGGCCCCGCGGATTATCCTAAGCCCGGCAGCGTCCCTGGGAGTGCCGAGTGCTCCTTGGAAGTTTTCCTTGGTGGTCAAGGATACTGCTGCCGTGAATGCAGTACGGAGACTATTTCGATCGCGATAGCGCTGACGCGATATACGATAATGTAATTGGGGTGGGCAACGAGTTCACGCGTGCCGGATACCCGCCCAAGGCGGTACAGATACGGATGGTGTGGTAGTTGCGAAACGGCGCGCTCGATGTCGTCGTATAGGTCGAGCGCGGATTGAGGGTTGCGCTCCGCAATGTATTCGAGGGTTGCCGCAAGATCTGCTTGTGCTTCAGCGCGCCACAGGATCGAAAGCATGGGCCTGGCGCTTCGCTTCGATGATATCGCGCAACTTGGCCATTACCTGATCATGCGGCAGGGACGGGCGCTGGTCGTCAAGCGATGCCTGAACTTTCGCTCGAAACCAGCGATCATGAGCTTCGGCTTCTGCGACCGTGGCGAACTCGGACTCAATCGGTGATAGGACGGTACTCATAGTCTGGTGATTATACGGCAGGCTGCCAGATGACGGCCGCATACCTCATGATGGTTGATAGTTGTCAATGCAGAATTGGATAATTTCCCGGAACCATGGGGCTGTCCACGCTTGGCCTTGTGTGTGACTCGTGGTCGATGACTTTTCGCAGCTTGGCCGTGACATGGTCAAATGCAGCGGCGCCCGTCGTCGTGTCGGCGCGCGAGACCTGTCATCCAGGGCTCGTTTGGCCGCGCCCGGTCCATTTCCGGTCGGGGTGGCGGGTCGTCAGACCTGTTGCGTGGCGAACTGATGCCAGGTCAGTAATGTTCCGGCAGCAGGATCGTGCTTGATACGCGTGAGGCTTCCGTGATGATATTGGTCACGCCACTGAAAGCAATCGTAGGTGTCGAAAGGTGAGGGCAAAGTATAGATATTTGATGGGGACGGCACCGACCGGACGTTTTCCGAAGCGACCAGAGGGCGACCAGAAATAAAAAAGCCCACGAACCTAAATTCGTGGGCTTCTTGCTTATTCGTGGTAGGCCGTGCGGGATTCGAACCTGCGACCAACGGATTAAAAGTCCGCTGCTCTACCAGCTGAGCTAACGACCCCGAAAGAAGCAAGATTATAGGGGCTGGCAGCGGTCCTGTCAAATGCCCCCGTCCATTATTTCGGAAATTTCCCTTACTTCAGCGTGACCAGGCGGTCCTTTGCGGTCTGCGCGGCCGAGGTGCCCGGATAGCGCGAGACCAGCGTCTGCAGCGTTTTCTTGGCGTTCTTCTTGTCCTTCAACTGGGTGTAACTGTCGGCGATGTTGAGCATCGCGTCGGCCGCCTGCGGGCTGTCCTTGTAGGCCACGCCGAGCGCCTGCTGCGCCGTGATCGCGTTCTTGTAGTCGCCCTGCGCGTAGTAGGCGTTGCCGCTCCAGTATTGCGCGTTGGCGGCGTAGGGCGAATCCGGATAGCGGCGCACGAACAGGCTCAGCGCGCTGGCGGCGCCGGCGTAGTCGCCCGTCTTGAACAGCCCCATGGCCGCCTCGTAGCTCTGTTGCTCCGATGGCGCGACCGAGCTTTCCTGGCCGTCGATGGTGACTTGGCGCGGCTCGATCTTGCGGATGCGCGCGTCGAGGTCGGCGTACAGGTCTTTCTGGCGGCGCTGGGTGTTGGCCACTTCGTTGGCCAGCACCTCGATCTGGCCGCGCAGCTCGGCGATCGTCTGCAGCGTCTGCTCGTGCCGGTTGAGCGACTCGAGCGCGGCGTGCTTGTCCGATTTTGTGTCGATGCGCGCGTTGACCTCGCGCGCGAGATTGTCGACCTTGGCGCGCAGGTCGAGGATCGCCTTGCGCGCTTCGTTGTCGTCGAGTATGCCGGCGCTCGCGCCCAAAGGCAGGCAGGCGGCCAGGGCGAACAAGGCGGCGGCGAGGCGGGTCTTGGAGAATGTCATCATCATGGGACTCTTTCAGTATCTATTGCAACAGCCTGGCCGGAGTGCCGTGGCTGATATGGAACGGGGCACAGGCCGCTGCCTTGTGCCCCCGTCTCAATCCGCCGGCGCTGGCCGGGAATTAATAGACGATATCAGCGCGGCGATTCTCTGCCCATGCCTCTTCGCCCGAACCCATCATTTTCGGCTTTTCTTCGCCCAGCGACACCGCTTCCATCTGGTTCTCGGCCACGCCCAGCGAGGACATCGCCTTGCGCACGGCCTCGGCGCGCTTCTGGCCCAGCGCCAGGTTGTACTCGGTGCCGCCGCGGTCATCGGTGTTGCCCTGGATGAGGATCTTGCGCGACTGGTTCTTGCCCAGGTACGAGGAGTGGTTGTTCACGACCGCCTGGCCGTCCTCGCGCACCACGTAGCTGTCGTAGTCGAAGTAGACGCTGCGTTTGGCCAGCACGCCTTTTGGATCGTCGATCGGATCGACATTGACGACCGTCGTGGCGACGTCGTTGCTGTCTTGCTTGGTCGCGAGCGGGGCGACCGGGGTGCGTTCTTCGATCTTTGGCGGCTCCGACAGCGGGATCGGCGTCTTGCAGGCTGCGAGAAGGACGGCGCTGCCGATGAGGAAGGCGAGGCTTTTAGTATTGCGCATGGTTTTTCTCCTGGGCTTGGTGGTGAGTGGTACTTGAGTCGTACTCG
This sequence comes from Massilia glaciei, assembly GCF_003011895.2. Lineage (GTDB taxonomy): Bacteria > Pseudomonadota > Gammaproteobacteria > Burkholderiales > Burkholderiaceae_D > Telluria_A > Telluria_A glaciei. The sequence goes on from NZ_PXWF02000222.1 coordinate 5,774, forward strand.
AAAAAATCACTTGATGAAAGGACCCCAGCTGGGCTCCCGGATGCTTCCCGCCTGGGTCGACAGGCGGTGCTTGGTGCGCCCGTCGACCGACACGACCGACAGCGTGGTGCGCCCGCCGCCTTTGTTGGCGTACATGATGTACTTGCCGTTGGGCGCGAAACTCGGTTCGCTCGCGCCCTCGGCCAGGCGCATCTCCTGGCCGCTGGCCAGGTCCATCGCGTACAGCGAGAAGCCGCCTTCGCGCTGCGAGATCCAGGCCAGCGTCTTGCCGTCGGCCGACACGCGCGGGCTGATGTTGTAGCCGCCCTTGAAGGTCACGCGCGTGGCGTTGCCGCCGCTCGCACTCATCTTGTAGATCTGCGGTCCGCCGCTGCGGTCGCTGGTGAAATAGATGCTCTGGCCGTCGGCCGAGTAGTGCGGCTCGGTGTCGATGCCGTTGCTGTTGGACAGGCGGCGCAGGCCGCTGCCGTCGGCGTTGACCGAGTAGACCTGGGTGTTGCCGTCTTTCGACAGCGCCACCGTGAGCTTGCTGCCGTCGGGCGACCAGGACGGCGCCGAGTTGCTGCCCTTTTGGTTGACCACGATCTTGCGCCCGCCGGTGACCAGGTTCTGCACGTAGATCACCGGTTTGCGCGCCTCGAACGAGACGTAGGCCACCTTGGTGCCGTCGGGCGACCAGGATGGCGAGATGATCGGCTCGTTCGAGCGCACCGCGACCTGCACGCCTTCGCCGTCGGAATCGGCGATTTCGAGGCGGTAGTCGCGCGCGCGGCGGTTCTCGTTGACGTAGGCGAGGCGGGTGGCGAAGGCGCCGCGGTTGCCCGTCATCTTCAGGTAGATGTCGTCGGCGATCTTGTGGCCCGACAGGCGCGTGTGCCTGGCCGCGGCCGCAACGCTGAGCTGGGACAGCTCGCCCGATTTGATTGTGTCGAGCAGGCGGTAGCGCACGTCGAAGCGGCCGTCGGCCAGGCGCTGCACGGAGCCGACGACGAGCGCGTCGGCGCCGCGCGACTTCCACTGGGCGTAGTCGACCTTGTCGGATTCGCCGATGACGACACCGGCGTCGATGACCTTGAAGGCGCCGCTGCGCTCGAGGTCGGCCTTGATGATGGCCGACATCTGGGCCGGCGCGATCGACTCGTCGGCGAACGCGGCCACCGCGATCGGGATCTGGTTGTTGCCGACGCCGGCGATTTCAACGCGCAACTGGGCTTGCGCTGAGGCGCCCGCCAGCATCGCTACGGTGAAAAGGAAGAGGGTTTGTTTTTTCATGTGTGTGGCTCTTTGCAAAGTTCGTCGAGGCCCAAAAAGGCCTAATCGAGATCCTTCATGGAGAAGGCGATCACGAGGTTTCGCTCTACCGTACCATCTTTCTTCTTAGGAAGTGGTGACGATTTGATAATGCCATTTTCAACCGCCTCGTCAAAGGCGGCCACGCCGCTGCTCTTTTTCATGCGCACCGAGCCGGGCAGGATCTCGCCCGTCGGCAGCTGGGCGAGGGTGAACACGGCTTGCGGGTTGCTGGGCACATTGGTGTTGCCGGCGTAGGAGGTCTCGCCCTTGATCTTGCGCCTGATGTCCGCGAGGTAGCTCTTGTCGATCACCGACGCCGTCGATTGCGCGGCCGAGCCCGTGTCGCTGGCCTTGCCAATCATGCGTTTGAGCGCATTCTGGCGCGCGTTTTCGAGCCGGTCCGCTTCGTCATCGGTCGCTTTTTTGGCGGCGGCGGCGAGCTTGTTCAGCATGGCCTTTTTGGCGTCGTCGAGTTTCTTCTTTTCGGCCAGCTCGCGCGCCTTCTCCTTGGCCGCCAGTTCCTTGACCTGTTTTTCCTCGAGTTCCTTGAGCCTGAGTTTTTCCGCCTTCAGCTTGGCCTTCTCGATCGCGATGTCGGGCGGCTTCGGCGCGGCCGGTTGCTCTTTCGGCGGCTCGATCGGGCGCGCGACGGGCTCGGGGACCGGTTCGGGGATGGGCTCCGGGACCGGCTCGGGCGGCGGCAGCGGCTCGGCCACCGGTTCGGACGCCGGCGGCGGTGCCGGCGCGGCCGATTGGGTTTTCATGTCCCAGACCTCGGCCTCGATGACGACCGGTTCGGTGTTCTGCCAGCTCACGCCGATCCACAGGAACAGCAGCAAGCCCGCGTGCACCAGGGCCGCGAGCGCGATCGACGGCCAGCGGCTCGGCTCGGGTGGCACGCGGTACGGTGCGCCGTTGGGGGAAGCGGGAGTCAGCGTGGACACGTCGGCCTCGTCACTTGGTGGCCAGCCCGACCCGGGTGATGCCCATCTTGCGCGCCTCCGACACCAGCTGGATCACATCGTCGTACTTGCTGTCCTTGTCGCCGGCGATCATCACCGGATGGTCCGGGTGCTCCTGGTGCAGCACGCGCAAGCGGCGTAGCAGGGCGGTGCGGTTGGGCAGCTCCTCGGGCGCGAGTTGCACCTTGCCGTTGACGCCGATGCTCAGGGTCGCATCGGGCTTGAGCGTGATCTGGATGTAGTCGTCGGGCGGCTGCGCGGTTTTTTCGGCGCTCGGCAGGTTGATCGCGTTCGGGTTGTTGGCCGACGGCACCGCCATGAAGATGATGAGCAAAACGAGCATCACGTCAATGTAGGGCACCACATTGATTTCGGACTTGAACTTGCGCGCCCGTCCGCCGCGCAGGCTGCTGGAAAATGAGGCCATGCCTTCCTTTCTCTGGTGCGTGGCGCGCTTAGCGCGACTGCCGCTGCAAGATGTTGGAGAACTCCTCGACGAAGCTTTCGAAGCGGATCGCGAGGCGGTCGATATCGTGCGTGAAGCGGTTGTACGCCACCACCGCCGGGATCGCCGCGAACAGGCCGATGGCGGTCGCGATGAGGGCCTCGGCGATGCCGGGCGCGACCACGGCGAGGGTGGCCTGCTGCACGCTGGCCAGGCCGCGGAACGCGTTCATGATGCCCCACACGGTGCCGAGCAGGCCGACATAGGGCGAGACCGAGCCGACCGAGGCGAGGAAGTTGAGGTGGGCGTCGAGGGCGTCGAGTTCGCGCTGGAAGGCGGCGCGCATGGCGCGGCGCGCGCCGTCGAGCACGGCGCCGGTGTCGAGCGGATCGCGCGAGGCCGAGGCGGCCTTGCCCTTGATGAACTCGCCCATGCCGGCCTCGAAGATGCGGGCCAGCGCGCCGTTCTGGTCGCGGTCGGTGCTGGCGCTCTGGTGCAGGGTGTGCAGGTTGCCGCCGGCCCAGAAGCTGCGTTCGAATTTTTCGGTCTGGGCGCGCGCGGCGCGGATCGCGAAGGTCTTGCGGAAGATGTAGGTCCAGCTCGTGAGCGAAACGACCACCAGCAGGACCATGATCAGTTGCACGATCAGGTGGGCATTGCTGATGAGGGCCAGGAAGGAAAGGTCTTGGGCTACGTTCATTGGACTCGAATGGGTTGGATGGATGGCAGGGTCGCTCAGGCGGCCCGCATTTTAGCAGCCGCGTCGTCGGGCAGGGCGCGGGGGCGCAGGGAGGTGCTGTCGACACAGCCGACTTTGACCTTGGCGCTGGCCAACAGGTTTCCGCCGCACCAGGCCTGCTGCGCGAACAGGACCGATGCGCGGCCCAGCTTTTCGATACTAAGCGTTAATTCTAGTACATCATCAAGTTTTGCTGGCGCATGATAGTCGACGCTGGTGCTCTTGACGACGAACATGGCGCCATGCTGGGCGAGCAGGGCGTGCTGATGCACTTGGGCCGCGCGCAGCCATTCTGTGCGCGCGCGTTCGAAGAATTTCAGGTAGTTGGCGTAAAAAACGATACCGCCAGCGTCGGTGTCCTCGTAGTAGACACGGACGGACCAGGTGAAAGCTGAGGCCATGTTGACTTATCGTAAACTGAACAAGAACAAAAGAAACATTTTACGCGATTTGACGAAAATTTACGTACGCTAAGGCACATAACGCTCATCAAGAAGCGCTCCCGGAGTAGACGCCAAGTCCGGCAGCGGGCCAAGACAATTAACATTTGCTAACAATTGATGCCCATAGGCCCCAATCCGCAACCAAAAAGTTGGTGCCAATTCTTAACCGGGGTCTGACCCCACTTACAAAATTAATTGGCATCAGACCACGCCGCAGCCCTTGCTAGACCATGAATTCGGCAATTAATTCCGATATCGGGGTCAGACCCCGGTTACAAAATGCGCGAAATGCGGGGTCTGACCCCGGGTCGGACTCGCCAAAGAATCTCCTGGCTCGATGAGGAAATCCGCCTTGCAGGGCGGATTCGCTCCGCAGTGGTGCGGCTTTGCCACACCAATTCCCTGCTAAGCCCCCCGGTTGTGAATTATTGGCGTTTGATGGTGAATGGCGAGAAGCCCTGGCAGGTCGGCATCATTTCGATGTGGTTGATGTTGATGTGCGGCGGCAGCGTGGCGAGCCAGTACGCGGTCTCGGCGATATCGCCCGCCGTCAGCGGCTGCGTGCCCTCGTACACCTTCGCCGCCGCCGCGTCGTCGCCCTTGAAGCGCACGTTCGAAAACTCGGTGCCGCCGCACAGCCCCGGCGCCAGGTTGGTCGCGCGCACGCCCGTGCCGACCAGGTCGGCGCGCAGGTTCAACGTGAACTGCTCGACGAAGGCCTTGGTCGCGCCGTACACGTTGCCGCCCGGGTAGGGGTAGCTGCCCGCGACCGAGCCGATGTTGATGATCAGCCCGCCGCCGCGCGCCACCATCGCCGGCAGCAGGGCCCGCGTCATCGCCACCAAACCGGTGCAATTGGTCGAAATCATCGTCTCCCAGTCGGCCAGCGGCGCCTCGTGGGCCGCCTGGGTGCCCAGCGCCAGTCCCGCGTTGTTGATCAGAACGTCGATCTGGCGCCACGACTGCGGCAGCAGCGCCAGCGCGTCGTTGATCGCATCCTTGTCCGTCACGTCCATCACCAACGGCAGGGCGGAGTCGCCCAATTCGGCCGCCAGCGCGTCCAGACGCTCCAAACGGCGCGCCGCAAGCACCACCTGGTGGCCGTGTTTGACGAAGGTGCGCGCCATTTCGGCGCCAAAGCCCGACGATGCGCCAGTGATGAAAACGATCATGATTCTTCCTGAAACGAAATTAAACGTGCGAAATTGTAGCCGAAACGGCCGGTCTGGACGTTTCACTGGTCATTGTCGCAACCGGGTTCCTTGCCCTTATCGGGGACTTAACTTACAATTTGGGCTCCATTACATCTCACGTAACTGGCGAAAAGTTGCGCCGATTCCGCCCCGCGGGGTCGATTGGCGGCGAAAGGTGGGCATCCACCGGGGAACGTGAGACTTCATCAGCCGTTCGCCTGGGCAGCCATCAATGGAAACGCTCGATGAGGCTGCCTCTCCGTTTGCCCGGCTCACCTCATTCGATCCATCTCTGCCAGGTGCCACGCACCATTTCAATTGGAGTTTTTTCATGTTTGCAAAAGATCACACGCTCGCCAACGTCGACCCGGAACTGTGGAGCGCGATCCAGAAGGAAAACACCCGCCAGCAGGACCATATCGAACTGATCGCCTCCGAGAACTACACCTCGCCGGCCGTGATGCAGGCGCAGGGCTCGCAACTGACCAACAAGTATGCCGAGGGCTATCCGGGCAAGCGCTACTACGGCGGCTGCGAATTCGTCGACATCGCCGAGCAACTGGCGATCGACCGCGTCAAGCAGCTGTTCGGCGCCGAGGCGGCCAACGTGCAACCCAACTCGGGCTCGCAGGCCAACCAGGGCGTGTTCTTCGCCATGCTCAAGCCGGGCGACACCATCATGGGCATGTCGCTGGCCGAGGGCGGCCACCTGACCCACGGCATGGCGCTCAACATGTCGGGCAAGTGGTTCAACGTGGTCTCGTACGGCCTGACCGAGCAGGAGGACATCGACTACGACGCCATGGAGCGCCTCGCGCACGAGCACAAGCCGAAGATGATCATCGCAGGCGCGTCGGCGTTTTCGCTCAAGATCGACTTCGAGCGTTTCGCCAAGGTCGCCAAGGCGGTCGGCGCCTACTTCATGGTCGACATGGCGCACTACGCGGGCCTGATCGCCGCCGGCGTCTACCCTAACCCGGTGCCGCACGCCGACTTCGTCACCTCGACCACGCACAAGTCGCTGCGCGGCCCGCGCGGCGGCATCATCCTGATGAAGGCCGAGCACGAGAAGGCCATCAATTCGGCGATCTTCCCCGGCATCCAGGGCGGCCCGCTGATGCACGTCATCGCCGGCAAGGCGGTCGCGTTCAAGGAGGCGCTCGAGCCGGGCTTCAAGGCGTACCAGCAGCAGGTCGTCAAGAACGCCGACGCTCTGGCCAAGGCGCTCATCGCGCGCGGCCTGCGCATCGTGTCGGGCCGCACCGAGTCGCACGTGATGCTGGTCGACCTGCGCGCCAAGAACCTGACGGGCAAGGAAGCCGAAGCCCTGCTCGGCGCCGCGCACATGACGTGCAATAAAAACGGCATCCCGAACGATCCGCAAAAACCGTTCGTCACCTCGGGCATCCGCCTCGGCAGCCCGGCGTTCACCACCCGCGGCTTCATGGAGGACGACGCGACCACGGTCGGCAACCTGATCGCCGACATCCTCGACAATCCGGGCGACGCCGCCGTCGTCGAGCGGGTCAAGGCCGAAGTCAAGAAGCTGACCGACAAGTACCCGGTCTACGCGGCCTAAGCCGCGGCACCCCAGGCCCCCGCCGCGCGCGGGCGGCCTGCTCATTTTCAGCAGCAGCTCACCGGCGTCATCAAGATGAAATGTCCGTTCTGTCAGCATGAAGACACCCAGGTCCTCGATACCCGCGTATCCGAGGAGGGGGACGCCGTGCGGCGCCGGCGCCGCTGCGCCAAGTGCGACAAGCGCTTCACCACGTACGAGCGGATCGAATTGTCGATGCCGGTCATCGTCAAAAAGAACGGCAGCCGCACCGAGTACGCCTCGGACAAGCTGCGCGGCAGCCTGATGCTGGCGCTGCGCAAGCGGCCGGTGTCGGCCGAGGCGGTCGACGACGCCGTCGCCGCGATCGAGGAAAGCCTGCTCACCAGCGGCCAGCGCGAGGTCGACACCGGCTTCGTCGGCGAGCTCGTCATGGTGCAGCTCAAACGGCTCGATAAAATCGCCTACATCCGCTTCGCCTCCGTCTACAAGAACTTCGAAGACCTCGCCGAATTCCAGGACGCGATCGCCGAGGTCGGGAACGATCGCAAGCCGCGCAAGTAGCGCCGCCGGCACCGCCGGCGCCACCGGCACCATCGCGCACCGGCCGTGCACCACCTCGCACCGGCCGTGCGCCACCTCGCGACCGTTCCCGGGCGTATGGCGTTCCCCTCGCACAGTTGAGCCAGCTCACGGCCGCTTTTGTTTCGCCTGATAACTTGGTGTCCAAGCGATCCAGGTCAATACGCGGCAGCCAAACTCAACAGTTAAACCTGCCTAGTAGCAATGCATTCCCGGCCGCGCATTCAACGTTGCGGAGGTGGTGGTGCAGATGCGGCCGGCCGGCGGGTTCACGCTCTTGGAGGTGCTCATCGCCGTGCTCGTGCTGGCCATCGGCGTGGTCGGCGCGTCGGGCGCCCACATCACGGCCATGCGCACGCGCCACGAGTCCGCGCTCATGTCCGAGGCGGTGCAACTGGCCGTCGGCCTGGCCGAGCGCATGCGCGCCAACGCCCCGCAAATGCGCCTGGCCGACGGCGCCAATCCCTATGCGCGCCTGCAGTACGACGCCCAGGCCGAAGGCGCGCCCAAGGCGCCCCCGACGCTGTGCTACGGGCGCGCCGTCTGCGGCAGCGCCGAGCTGGCGCAGTTCGACCTCCACGAGCTGAAACAAATCCTCCACGCGCGCTTTCCAGGCGGGCGCGTGCTGGTCTGCCGCGACAGCAAATTGTGGGATGCCGGCGCCGGGGCGCTGGCCTGGCAGTGCGCCGGCGGCGCGGCGGCGCCGCTGGTCATCAAGCTTGGCTGGCGCGCCAAAAACACCGACGGCACCGACGCGCGCGACAACGCGGGGCGGTTCGGGCCGAGCGTGGCCATCATGGTGCCAAGGGAGGCGTCATGACACCGGCGACACCGGCGACACCGGCGACACCGGCGACGACGCCGGCACGCGAAGTCCACCACAGCGCCGGCGCGCGGGCGACGCTCCACCACACTTGGGCGTGCGGGCGCCATGGCTTGGCGCGCGCGCCCAAACGGCGGCTGGCAGCGAGGCGGGAGGGCGGTTTCACGCTCGCCGAACTGATGGTCGCCATCACGCTTGGCATGCTCGTGCTGCTGGCCGCCGGCACCCTGCTGGCCGCCTCCAACAAGGCCTATGTGTCGCAGATCGACGCCGCCGCGGTCGACGACGCCGGCCGCTACGCGCTCGACATCATGGCGCGCGCGGTGCGCCAGGCCGCCTACACCGAGTTCGACCAAGACGGCATGGCAGCCCCGCTGTCGACCTACGCGCCGGCCCGCGTCGCGGGGCTCGACAACCACTTTCTGAGCAACGGCGCGCCCGGCCTGTCTGCGCCGCGGCCGGGCGCCGTCAACGGCAGCGACGTGCTGGCCGTGCGCTTCGACGGCAGCGGCGCGTCGTCGGGCGGCGACGGCAGCATGGGCAGTTGCGCCGGCTTCGGCGTGGGCCGCGCGTCCGAGGGCTGGAGCATTTTCTATGTGGCGGCCGGTCCGGGCGGGGTGGCCGAATTGCGCTGCAAGTACCGCGGCCAGGGCGGCTGGAGCGCCGACGCGATCGTCAGCGGGGTCGACTCGTTCCAGGTGCTGTATGGCCTCGACCTGGACCTGCCGTCCGACGGCCTGGCCAACACCTACCTTAGCGCCGGCGCGGTGCAGGCGCTCGACGACGCGATGGCGCTGGCAGGCAGCAACGCGGGCGAGCGCGCGCGCGAGCGCAACCGGCGCACGCACTGGAAGCGGGTGGCCAGCATCAAGGTGGCGCTGGTGCTGCACGGGCCGATGTTCGCGCGCGCCGACAGCGAGCCGGCCGTGTTCGACCTTTTCGGACCCGGCTACAGCATGGCGCACGGCGCCACCGACATCGGCACCCGACTGAGCGAGCAATCACTGCCGATCGCGCTGGCCAAGCGCGAGCGGCGTCAGTTCTCGCACACCATTACCTTGCGCAATCCGGCGCAGTAAAGGACCACCATGAGGGAGCACCATGAGGGAGCACCATGAGGGAGCACCATGAGGGAGCACCATGCAGGGACCACCATGCGCGCGGGTAGCGGCGTTTGGCGGCAGCGGTCGCGGCCACGGCGCCAGGGCGGGGCGGCGCTGATAATCGCGCTGTGCATGATGGTGGCGGTGCTCGCGATCGGCGTATCGGCCGCGCAAAGCGCGCTCAACGCCGAGAAATCGGCCCGCAACGAACGCGACCGCCAGATCGCCCTGCAGGCGGCCGAGGCGGCGCTGGCCGACGCCGAACGCGACATCGAGGGCGGCAGCGATCCGGCGTCGGCGCGCGCGGCCCTGTTCGCGCCCGGCAGCGCGCTCGGCTTCGTCGAGGGTTGCGGCGGACGCGGCGACCAGGCCGGCCTGTGCGTCAACAGCGGTTCCGGCGCGGCGCCGGCCTGGCAGACGGCCAGGCTTGACTCTGCCGCCGCCAACACCGTGGCGTTTGGCGCGTTCACCGGCGCATCGATGCCGGCCGGGCGCGGCGCGCTGCCGGCGCAGCCCCCGCGCTACATCATCGAGTTGATGCACGTGCCCGGCGCCGGGCTAGACGCGGGTGAACGCGAAGGCAATGTCTACCGGATCACGGCGATCGGGTTCGGCATGCGCGCGCACACGCAGGTGGTGCTGCAAAGCCTCTACCGCAAGCTGCCCGTGGCGCTGGCGCCATGATGAAAACCGTGTTCGCCCTGTTGCTGTTGTTCGCGGCCGCACCCGTATGGGGACAGGCGGTGGCCGCGCCCGCGTGCCCGGCCACCACGGTGCCGGCCTGGCGCGATGCCGGCGCCGTCATCGGCGGCGTCGGCGGCGGGCAGTACATGGTTCGCTCGAAACTGGCGCGCGACGGTGTGAGCGGCACCATCGGACGCAGCGCGCTCGACTTCAGTGCGGCCGGCGTCAGCACGGCCCTCTTGCCGGTGTGGGACGCCGCGACCCTGCTCGACGCGCGCGTGGACGGGCCGCTCACGCGCGCCATCTTCACATTGAACAGCGCCGGCGCCACGGTGCCGTTCTCCTGGCCGTTTTTAAGCGACGGCCAGCGCGCGGACCTCGATACCACGCCGTACACATCGGCGGCGGGCGACGGCCTGGGCGAGCAGCGCCTGGCCTGGCTGCGCGGCGCGCGCAGCGGCGAAATCGGCAACCCCGGCGGCGTGTTCCGGCGCCGCGCCAGCATATTGGGGGACATGCCCAACAGCGTGCCGCTGGTGGTCGGCGCGCCGCAGGCCTCGCAGCCCGGGCCCGACTACGCCACGTTCCACGCGCGCTACAAGGCGCGCCGCCACGCGGTCTACATCGGCGCCAACGACGGCATGCTGCACGCCTTCGACGCCGCCACCGGCGCCGAGCTGTTCGCCTATGTGCCGGCCGTGTTGTTCCCGGCGCTTTCCGCCCTGAGCAGCCCGCAGTACCGGCCGCGCGCCTATGTCGACGGCAGCGCGGGGCACGCCGAGGCTTTGCTTGGCGGGCGCTGGCGCAGCGTGCTGGCGGCCGGCATGGGGCAGGGCGCGCGCGGCGTCTTCGCGCTCGACATCAGCGATCCGTCCGCCTTCGGACAGGGCATGGGATCGCTGTGGGAATTCACCGACCAGGACGATTCCGAGATGGGTTTTGTCGGGGCCGCGCCGTTGCTGGCCAAGTTCCGCACCGGCACCCGTGGCGGCGTGGCCCAGTATCGTCACTTCGCGCTGTTCGCGGGCGGCTCGGCGAGCGTGCCCGGCGCGCCCGGCGCCTTGTTCCTGCTGGCGCTCGACAAACCGGCGTCGGCGCCCTGGCGCCTGGGCCAAAATTATTACCGCTTCAATACGCCGGCCTCCGATCCCGCGCTTGACAACGCGCTGGCGCCGCCCGCGCTGGCGCTCGGGCCCGATGGCAGCGTGCGCTACGCCTACGCCGGCGACACGCAGGGAAATCTGTGGCGCTTCGATTTCACCGGCGCCGCGCCGTGGCCCAGGGCGGTCGGGCCCGGCGCGGGCGCCCGCCCGCTGTTCGTGGCGCGCGACGCGCGCGGCCAGCGCCAGTCGATCACCGGACGCGCCACCGTCCTGCATGCGCCCGGCGGCGGCCACCTGGTGGTGATCGGCACCGCGGGCCGCGCGGCCGGCGACGCGCCGGCGCAGTCGCTGTATGCGATCCACGACAGCCTCGCCGCGCCGCCCGAACTGGTGGGCGGCCGCGCCGAGCTGGCCGCGCGCGGCGGGGCCGGCCCCGGCGCCGGGACCATCAACGGTCCCGCGTTCGACTTCGGCGGCGCGCGCAAGGGCTGGTATCTCGACTTCGGCCATGCGCGCTCCGGCGGAGAGCAGCTCGCCGGGGTGGTGCTGGCGGCGTCGGGCGCGCTGGTTTTCAACACCGCGCTGGCCGGCCCCAACGCCTGCGCCGCGCCGGCCTCGCGCACCTATGTGCTCGACGCGCTAAGCGGGTTTGCGTTCGACGCCGACGGCAGCGCGCGCAGCGGCATCGCCGCCGGCCGCCCGACCCCCGGCGTGGCCGCCGCCACGCCGCTGCTGGTGCGCACGGGCAGCGCGGTCGGCCCGCGCGACGCCACCGGCCGCACCCGCACCAGCCACCGGTTCGCCATCGTCGGGCGCCAGGGAGGCGGGGCCGATCCGCCCATCGTTTTCAGCCTTGGCGCGCTGGCCGGGCGCCTGAGCTGGCGCGAAGTAAGCAACTGGCGCGAACTGCACGCGAAGGCCACCCGTTGACCCACCCCAAGGAGATTGATATGGAACGTAGTGCCGGATTCACCCTGGTCGAGATACTCGTCACGCTGCTCGTGGTGGCGGTGCTGGCGGCGATGGCCTACCCGAGCTACGTCGGCTACATCACCAAGGCGCGCCGGATCGAGGCCCAGATCGCGCTGCTCGATCTGATGCAGCAGCAGGAGCGCCACTATTCGCAGCACAATTCGTACAGCGCGTTCTCGTCGGCCTCGACCAGCGCCGACGAAAAACGCTTCAAGTGGTATTTGGGCGCCACCCCGGCCGCCAGCGCCTACGAGCTGCGCGGGCGCGCCTGCCAGGGCGCGCAGATAGCGCATTGCGTCGAGCTGCAGGCGCTGCCGGGCACCGCCATGGTCAACGCAAGCTTTCGCGATCCCGAGTGCGAAACGCTGAGCCTCGACAGCGCCGGCGCCCGCCGCGCGCAGGGCAAGTCGTCCAAGTGCTGGCCATGACGGCCGGGCGCCGCCAACGCGGGCTGACGATGGTCGAGATGCTCACGGTGATGGCGGTCGCCGGCGTGCTGCTGGCGCTCGCCATGCCCGACATGGGCGAACTGATTCGCAGGCAGCAGCTCAAGGCCGTCTCGAGCGACCTGATGGGCGCGCTGCGGCTGACGCGCGCGCAGGCCATCGCGCGCGGCGAGCGCGTCATGATCGTCCCGCACGAGGCCGGCGGCACCGACTGGAGCGGCGGCTGGGTCGTGTTCGTCGACCGCGACGGTAACCGCCGCCCCGGCGCCGGCGACGAGATCGTCGCCATGCACACGCGGGTGCCGCCCGGGGTGGTCATCCAGGGCCGCTTCTCGAGCGCACAGCAGCCCGACTATGTCGCCTACAATAGCGGTGGGCGCAGCTGTTCGCACACCAGCAGCCTGGCCGCGCGCTGGGGCACGCTGTCGGTGTTCCAGGGCCCGCACACGCGCCGTATTAAAATCAATATGCTCGGGCGCGCCCGCCTGTGCGACCCGGAACGCGGCGCCGCCGCCTGCACCGGGGCGGCCGAGTCGTCCTGAGGCGGGCCTACCCGTCCAGGCCAAAAATTCAGACTAAAGTGAAGCACGCGTGAAAATACTGAACGACACCGACGGCATGCAACTCGCGCTCGACTGGGCCGCAAAGGGCATCAACACCACCACGCCGAATCCGCGCGTGGGCTGCGTGATCGTGCGCGACGGCGAGGTCATCGGCGCCGGCCACACCCAGCCGCCGGGCCAGGCGCACGCCGAGATCGCCGCCATGCGCGACGCCGCCGCGCGCGGCCACGGGGTGCGCGGCGCCACCGCCTATGTCACGCTCGAGCCGTGCAACCACCACGGGCGCACGCCGCCATGCTCGCAGGCGCTGGTCGCGGCCGGCCTGGCGCGCGTGGTGGCCGCGCTCGAGGACCCCAATCCGCTGGTGGCGGGGCGGGGCATGGCCACCCTCGAGGCGGCCGGCATCGCGGTGCGCAGCGGGGTGCTGGCCGACGCCGCGCGCGAGCTCAACATCGGATTTTTCTCGCGCATGCAGCGCGGCCGTCCTTGGGTGCGCCTCAAAAGCGCGGCCAGCCTCGACGGCAAGACGGCGCTGCACGACGGCCAGAGCCAGTGGATCACCGGAGCGCAGGCGCGCGCCGACGGCCACGCGTGGCGCGCGCGCGCCTGCGCCATCCTGACCGGCATCGGCACCGTCAAGGCGGACGATCCGCAACTGACCGTGCGCGCGCTGGAGACGGCGCGCCAGCCGCGCCGCGTGATCGTCGACAGCCGGCTCGAGATCGCGCTTGAGGCGCGCGTGCTGCAAGGCGAGCCGTGCTGGATCGTGGCCGCGCAGGCCAACCCGTCCAAGGAGGCGCTGCTGCGCGCGGCCGGCCACGAGATCATCATGCTCCCCAACGCCGACGGCAAGGCCGACCTGCCCGCGCTCATGCTCGAACTGGGCCGGCGCGAGATCAACGAGCTGCACGTCGAGGCGGGCGGCAAACTGAATGGCTCGCTGATCGCCGCCGGCTGCGTCGACGAGCTGCTGGTGTACCTGGCGCCGTGCCTGATCGGCGACGCGCAGGGCATGTTCGCGCTGGCCGCGCCGGCGCACCTGTCGCACAAGCGGCTGCTCGCTTTTCACGAGGTCGGGCAGGTTGGCGCGGATTTGCGTATACTTGCCAGATTCATCCCACCGCAGGAATAAAGCCGCATGTTTACTGGAATCGTCGCCGCCGTCGGCAAAATCAACGCCGTCCATCCACTCGAAGGCGGGCCGGATGCGGGCGTGCGCCTCGAGATCGACGCCGGCGGCCTGCCGCTGCACGACGTCGCGCTGGGCGACTCGATCGCCATCAATGGCGCCTGCATGACGGTGGTGACCAAGTCGGCGGGCGGCTTTTGCGTCGACGTCTCGCGCGAGAGCCTCAATTGCACCGCCGGCCTCGACGCCACCGGCGAAGTCAATCTCGAAAAAGCCCTGACCCTGGCCGAGCGCCTCGGCGGCCATCTGGTGTCGGGCCATGTCGACGGGCTGGGGCGGGTGCACAGTTTCGCGCCGGTCGGCGAATCGTGGGAGCTGGTCGTCGACGCCCCGCGCGAACTGGCCAAATTCCTCGCCTTCAAGGGCTCGGTGGTGGTCAACGGCGTCTCGCTGACGGTCAACCGGGTCGACGACCTCGGCCCCGAGGCGGCGCGCGCCTGCCGCTTCTCGATCAACCTGATTCCGCACACGATCGCCTCGACCACGCTCAGGCATCTTCAGGCCGGCGCCAAGGTCAACCTCGAGATCGACCTGATCGCGCGCTACGTCGAGCGCATGTTGTCGGTGGCCGGCAGCAGCCCGGCGGCGTAGGCCGCGCGCGGCAATTTGTTCATTCTAGATTCCTAGGCGACGGCGCCGCGCAGCGGCGCCGTTTGCTTTTGGGCGGCCCGATTTTGCAGTTCGTCGCTTTGGACCTCGGCCGGACCGCGCCGGTATGTATATTCATAATTCCTTGTGGAATGCGCGCGCATTCGACCAACCCAACCCCACGCCTCACATGAAACTACTCTATCCGCTCTGCCTTGGCCTGACGCTCGCCGCCAACCCGGCGCTGGCCGCCTTCGAGGCGTACAAGATCACCGATCCGGCGCACAGCGTCAAACTCGACGGCGTGGTCGACGACGCGGTCTGGGGCAAGGCGGCCGCCCGCGGCGGCTTTTTCGAGAGCCAGCCGGCCGACAAGATCGCCGCCAAGGTCAACACCGAGGTGCGCATCGCCTACGACGCCAAGTACATGTACGTGGCCGTCAAGGCGTTCGACCCCAAGCCGCACGAGATCCGGGCCCCGTTCGGCCGGCGCGACAAGATCTCCGGCGACCAGGATTTCATCGGCTTGTTCATCGACCCGGGCGCGTCGAGGCAGGCGGCCCAGATCATCTATTTCAATCCGCGCGGCGCGTTCACGGACGGTAATTTCACCAACACCAATGGCGAGGATGTCTCGCCGGACTTCGATTTTTCGATCGCGACGGCGCGCTTCGACGGTGGCTGGAGCGCCGAGCTGCGCATCCCGTTCACCTCGATCTCGTACGTCGCCGGCCAGAGCGCGCCATGGAACCTGCTCGTCATGCGCAACATGACGCGCGACACCCGCTACAAGATGTGGAGCGGCCAGGTGACGCGCTCGAGCGCCTGCCTGCTGTGCTTTTCGGAACCGATCAACGGCCTCGCCGGCCTGCCGACGGGCCTCAACTGGAGCGCGACGCCGCAGCTGGTGATGCGCCGCGGGACCGACACGGTGGCCGGCGCGCCGCGCCAAAACAACAGCGACATCGCGCTAAGCCTCGACGTCAAGATCAAGCCCGATTCGGCCACCGTGATCGACGCGACCATCAATCCGGATTTCTCGCAGATCGAACTGGACGCGCCCCAGTTGTCGGGCAACACCCGTTTCGGCCTGTTCGTGCAGGAGAAACGCCCCTTCTTCCTCGAGGGCAGCGACATGTTCCAAACCCCGTTCCGCGCCATCAGCACCCGCACCATGAGCGACCCGGCCTGGGGCGCGCGCTACACCCGGCGCGACGCCGGGCGCGACCTGACGGTGCTGACCACGCGCGACGCCGGCGGTGGGCTGGTCCAATTGCCGAACGCGTACCACACCGATTTCGCGGCGCAGGACTTCGCCTCGCAGGCGACCGTGGCGCGCGCCAATTTCAAGCGCGGCAAGCTCTCGCTCGGCGTCACAGGCACCGACCGCACCCTCTTCGACGAGCGCGGCTACAACCGCGTGCTCGGGCCGGACTTCACCTGGCAGCGCAGCGACGAGGAGCGCGTGCGCGGCCAGTTGCTGCTCAGCGCCACCACGGCCCAGCCCGATGCGGCGGGCAAGCTGGTCAAGGGCGCCCGGACCACCGGCCACGCGGGCGTGCTCGAATGGTCGCGCGAGGAGGAGAAGTGGGGCGCCTGGGCCAGTGTCGAAGAGGTCAGCGACGGCTTCCGCGCCGACAACGGCTTCTTCTCGCAGGTCGGCTACCGCCTGTACGTGACCGAGTTTTCCGCCAAGCTGGGCAAGAGGGGGCCTTTGAACGACTTGAACCTGTACTTCCATTCCGAGCGCAAGGCCGACACCCTGGGCGCGGCGATCGTCGAGGACACCACCATCGGCGCCTGGATGAAGGGCCCGCGCGACATCGAATTCAACATCCGCCTCAAACCGAAAAACAAGATGCGCGTCAAGCAGCACGGCGAGCTGTTCGAGACGGCCCAGGTTTGGGCGCGGATCGACGCCAGCCCGGGCCGCACCCTGGCGCGCGTGTCGGCCGAGCTCGAACTTGGCGACCAGATCGACATCGAAGGCGCGCGCCTGGGCAGGGGCGGCCTGGCGATGCTGTACGCGCGCCTGCGTCCGTTCGAATGGCTTGAGTTCGAGCCGACCTACAGCGCGACCTGGGTCGACGGCAGGGGCGCGCTGGTCGACGGGCGCCGCCTCTACACCGAGCAGGCCTTGCAACTGAAGGGCATCTACCATATCGGCGCCCGCGACACGGTGCGCATGATCTTGCAGCGCGCGCGCACCAAGCGCGACCCGTCGCTGTACGCCAATCCGGTCGAGGGCGAGAGCAGCCGCGGCACGACCTCGTTCGTGTACGGCCACACCGCCACGCTCGGGCGCGCCGCCTACGTCGGCGTCACGCTGTCCAAGGGCGAAACCCCGGGCCACGCGCCGCGGCGCCAGCAAAACGAGTTGTTCGTGAAGCTGTCGTGGCAGATTTGATCTAGGGTTTGAATGCCTTCATGGCATTCCACCCGGCCGGCCGCGGCGCGATCGGCGGCCGGTGTCGTTTCCGGGACAGGCGCGGGCCGTGACGCGCGCGGAAAAAGGTGTTCTAATGCAGCAAGCAAACTACTCATTTGGGAAAAATTGCTTGAAATATATTTCTGCCTTCAACCGATATGAATAACGCGCTTGCGCTGGCGATGCCAATGACTTTCGATGTTCCCAGCAATTGCTCCGGCGCGGCGCCCGGCCCGGGCTTGCTCGAATCACAGCATCGGATCCTGTCGGCGTTCGCCCGCGGCGCGCCGCTCGCGCAGACGCTGGCCGAGATCGCCGAAGCCCTGCGCGCGCGCCACCCGGCCTTCGCGCCCGCCATCTTGCTGCTCGACGCCGAAAGCGGGTGCTGGACCCTGGGCGCCGGCGCCGGCCTGCCGCCCGGCTACCAGCCCGGGGCCGGGGCCGGCGACGGAAAATGGCAAACCTGGTCCGAGGGCGGCGACGCGCCCGACTTCACCGGCACCGGGTTCTGGATCGAGCTGGGCGCCGCGGCCGACCGGCTCGGACTGCGCGCCCACACGCCGCTGGTGATCCGTTCGAGCACCGGCGGCACGCTCGGATTGTTCGTGCCGCACACCGAAAGCGGCGATCCGCCCGCGCCGGGGGCCGATGCGCTGTTCATGCAGTCGGTGCGCGTCTACGCGCCGCTGGCCACGGTGGCGCTTGAACGCGCCAGGGCCCACACCGCCTCGCTCAAGGCCGCGCTCTTGCGCGACGACGAGCACGCGCGGATGGCGCTGGCGGTCGAAGGCAGCGGCACCGGGATCTGGGACCGCGACGTGGGCACCGGCCAAATCCTGTATTCGCGCGGCTGGAAGGCGCTGTTCGGCTACGCCGACGACCAGGTCAGCGACCGCATCGAGGACGCCTACCTGCGCGTGCACCCCGACGACCTGGGGCAGGTGCGCGCCTCCATCGAATCGCATTTCGAACAAAAGAGCGAAGTCTATGTGGTCGAGCACAGGCTGCTGTGCGCCGACGGCAGCTACAAGTGGGCCTCGAGCCGCGGCAAGGTGGTCAGCCGCGACGCCGACGGCAAGCCGCTGCGCATGATCGGCATCACCACCGACGTGACCGTGATGCGCCGCATGGCCACCCAACTGCACGAGTGCGCGCGGACGGTAACGCGGCTCACCAACGAGGTGCCCGCGCTGGTGTTCGAGATGTCCCTCGACAGCGGCGGCGTGGCCGGCTTCACCTATGTCAGCGAGGGCGTGCGCGAGATGTTCGAGCTGACCCCGGCCGAACTGGCGGCCGACCCGCAGATTCTGCGCACCCTGATCCACCCGGACGACTACGATGCCTACCGCGCCACGCTGGCCGCGTCGGCCGCCAGCCTGCGCCCGTGGCAGCTCGAATACCGGGTGCTGCTGCCGCGGCAGGGCCTGCGCTGGCGCGAGGGCAGCGCGCGGACGCGGCAAATGCTCGATGGCAGCACGCAGTGGCACGGCTTCATCACCGACATCACCGAGCGCAAGAACATCGAGGCGCAGCTGCGCGAATTCGCCGACGTCGACACGCTCACGCGCCTGCCCAACCGGCGCTGCTTCATGTCGCGCATGGAGACCGAACTGGCGCGCACGCGCCGGGTCGCGGGCACCCGCACCGCGGTGCTCATGTTCGACATCGATTTTTTCAAGCGCGTCAACGACAGCTACGGCCACGCGGCCGGCGACGGCGTGCTCAAGCATTTCGCCACCATCCTGACCAAGGCGATGCGCGAGGTCGACCACGTGGGCCGCATCGGCGGCGAGGAATTCGCCGTCATGCTGACCAACGCCGACCTGGCCGCGGCCGCCAGTTTCGCGTCGCGCGTGCAGCAGCGGCTCGCGGCCGCGCCGCTGGTCGACGACGGGCGCACCTTCGCCGTCACCGTCAGCATCGGCGTCTCGGCGATGCGCCCCGAAGACCAGGGCGTCGACGCCGCGCTGTACCGCGCCGACATGGCGCTGTACCGGGCCAAGGAGCGCGGCCGCAACTGCGTCGTCACGGACGAGGAATAATTACTCGTCCTGTAACACATTCCATTGAGCAATCTCATAAGCGGATACTTTGTTTCGTGTCAAATCACGGGATGGATGATTCTTATTTTTCCGCAAAGATGCGCGGAGCGCGCTTCACAACCGCGGGCAGCGCCTCGCGCACGCTGGGCCACCGCGTCGGCGGCGCCGACGGCGTTTTCGCCCATTGGACGTGGGTCGGCCAGCGCCTCACGGCGGGCAACGACAGGCACGGCTTCTATCCGCTGTTTTACGCGAGCTGGGATGGCAGCTTTGCGATCTCGCCGTCGATCGATCGGCTGCTGGCGCTCGGCGCGCCGGCCATGCTCGACACGCGCGCGCTGTCGGTGTTTCTGCGGCTGGGGTTTTTCATCGGCGAGGACACGCCGTTCGAGCATATCCGCGCCATGCCGCCCGGCGCGGTCCTCGAGTGGGACGGCGCGCTGCGCATCGCCAAGGTGGCGCCGTCGCCGACCGCGCGCCACGACCAGCTGGCGCGCGACGAGGCGATCGACACCTACATCGCGCTGTTCCGGGCGGCGCTCGAACGGCGCGCCCCGGGCGGCCAGTTCGTGGTGCCGCTTAGCGGCGGGCGCGATTCGCGCCACATCCTGTTCGAGCTGCTGCGCCAGGGCCACCGCCCGTACCACTGCCTGACGACCGCGCACTATCCGCCGCGCGGCGGCGAGGACGTGCGCGTGGCCGCCAATCTCGCGCGCGGGCTGGGCCTGCCGCACGTCGTGCTGGCGCAGAGGCAATCGTGGTTCGCCGCCGAGCGGCGCAAAAACCCGTTGACCAGCTTTTGTTCGGACGAACACGCCTGGTACATGGTCGCGGCGGACCACCTCAACGCGCGCCCGGATCTGGGCGTGTACGACGGCATTGGCGGCGACGTGCTCTCGGCCGGCCTGTTCGTGACGGCGCGGCGGCGCGCCTTGTTCGAGGCGGGCGACCCGCGCGCGATCGCCGCGCACCTGCTCAACGCCGACGAGACGGTGCTCGCGCGCCTGCTCGCGCCGGCGTTCCAGCGCGACGTCGGACGCGAGCGTGCGCTCGAGCACCTCGGGAACGAACTGGCGAAACACCTGGGGCGGCCCAATCCGGTGGGCGCGTTCTACTTCGCCAACCGCACGCGGCGCGAGATCGCGCTGGTGCCGTATGGCCTGCTCGGCGCCATGCCGCAGGTGTTCTCTCCCTACCTCGACCACGCGCTGGTCGACTTTCTGGGCGCCTTGCCGCTCGCGATGCTGGCCGACGGCGCCTTCCACAACGATACGATCGCGCGCGCCTACCCGCAGTTCGCGCACATCGGCTACGAGGAAAAGGACGGTCCCGCCGCCGACGCGCGCGCGTGCCGCGCCGGCTTCGGGCGCGAACTGGCGCGCGAACTGCTGGGGTGCGCGCCGTCGACGCTGCTGAACCAGCGTTTTTTGCGCCCGCGCCTGTGCGCCGGCGCGCTCACCGACAAATGGGCCGCGGCCAGCCACTGGTACGCGGCAATGGCGCTCTACCTGCACCAGCTCGACGCCGCGGCGACCCGGCCAATCCCGTGATTTAGCGGCCCAAGGCCGCAATGTGGCGGTTCGTCACAAAGCGCCGCCACCCCTGCGCGCCGCCCGCTACCATGGGGTCAGTTCTCCACCACTTTGAGGAAATATCATGCGCAGCCAAGTTGTTCTTCCATTGTTCTTGTCCCTGTCCCTGCTTGGCGGCCCCGCCAACGCGGCCGAGCAATCGCGCACTGTCGCGCCGTTCGACGCAATCAGCATCAAAGGTCCCGTCAACATGGTGGTGCAGGTCGGCGCCGCGCAGGCGGTGCAGATCGCCGGCGACGAGAAATTCATCAAAAAGGTCGGGACCCGCGTCGTCGACGGAGAATTGGTTATCACGTTCCAGGGCGAAGACAAGGGCATGAAGCTCGACGACGATGAAAAAATCACAATCTCGGTGCCGACCCTGCGCGCCTTCAAGGTCGAGGGCGCGGGCCAGGCCGTGGTCAACAACATCAACGCCGAGCGCTTCGACCTCGGCTTCGAGGGCGCGGGCAGGCTGGTCGCCAACGGCAAGGTGCGCCAGCTCCTGGTCAAGGCCAACGGCGTCGGAGCGATCGACACCAAGGCGCTGCTGGCGCAGGACGCCAAGGTCAGGTTCGAGGGCGTCGGCTCGGTCAAGGTGTATGCGAGCGAGCGGCTCGACCTCAACGTCAGCGGCATGGGGTCGCTGAACTACTACGGCAATCCGAAGAAGGTCAACAAATCGGTGCAGGGCATCGGCAGCGTGCGCGCGGGCGACTAAGCGACCGTTCAAAACGGCTGCGTCAAAAAAGCGCGACCTCGAGCTGTTTCATGTCGGGGTCGCGCGCGCGGATGAAGCGCACGATCGATTCGACCGTCACGGTGTCGATCTGGCCGGCCATGCGGCGACCGAACGGGTGGTCGTCGAAGGCGATATTGGCGCGGAACATGCGCCCGCCGAGGCGCGTCGCGGCCGGGATGCTCGGCGTGGTCGGCGTGGTCGGCGCGGGGCGGCCTTGTACTCGAACACGTCGTCGGGGAAAAAATTGCCGAGGCCATCGTTGTACAGCTGCGAGGCGTCGGTGCCGCAGCCGTTCAATTCGTGCACCACCAGCGAGCGGTCGTCGATGGCCTTGGACGGTCAGCCCCGGGCGCATGCGCCCGCGCGCACCAGCAGCAGTTCGCGCTCGCGCGTGTTGTTGGTCAGCGCGGCGGCGCGCTCGAACTCGGCGCGCGCCTCGGCGTTGCGGCCGAGCTTGGCCAGCAGGTCGCCGCGCACGCTCGGCAGCAGGTGGTAGCGTTCGAGCGCGGGCTCGCGCACGAGGCGGTCGGCCAGTTCCAGCCCGGCCGCCGGCCCGTAGGCAATCGACAGCACCACCGCCCGGTTCAGTTCGATCACGGGTGAGGGCGTCAGTTGCGCCAGCGCGTCGTAAAGGGCGCTGATGCGCAGCCAGTCGGTCTGCTCCGGCGCCAGCGCGCGCGCGTGGCAGGCCGCGATCGCCGCCTGCAGCGCGTACGGGCCGAAGCCCTTGCCAAGCTGCGCGGCGCGCTCGAGCGCGGCATGCCCGCGCCGGATCAGCAACTGGTCCCAGCGGCTGCGGTCCTGGTCGAGCAGCAGCACCGGCGCGCCCCCGGGTCCGACGCGCGCGCGGTTGCGCGAGCACTGGATCTCCATCAGCGCCACCAGGCCGTGGACCTCGGGCTCGCCCGGCACCAGCTCGGCGAGCACGCGGCCCAGCCGCAGCGCCTCCTCGCACAGCTTGGGGCGCAGCCAGGCGTCGCCGGCGCTGGCCGAATAGCCCTCGTTGAAAATGAGGTAGACGACCTGCAGCACCGAGCCGAGCCGGGCCGCGAGCTGGTCGGCGGGCGGCACCTCGAACGGCACGCGCGCCTCGGCCAGCGTGCGCTTGGCGCGCACGATGCGCTGGGCGACGGTGGCCTCGGAGACTAGGAAGGCGCGCGCGATCTCGGCGGTGGCCAGGCCTCCGAGCAGGCGCAGCGTCAGCGCCACGCGCGCCTCGGTCGCCAGCACCGGGTGGCAGGCGACGAACATCAGGCGCAGCATGTCGTCGCCGATGTCGCCGGCCAGCGCCGCCTCGGGGTTTGGGCCCGCGTCCTCGAGCTGGGTTTCGATCGCGTGGGTGAGTTCGGCCTCCCTGGCGTTGTGCAGCTTTGCATGGCGCAGGTGGTCGAGCGCGCGGTTTTTGGCCACCGCCATCAGCCAGGCCGCCGGATTGTCGGGGATGCCGGCCCCGGGCCAGCGCTCGAGCGCGTTGACGAGCGCGTCCTGCGCCAGCTCCTCGGCCAGGCCGACGTCGCGCAGCATGCGCGCCAGCGCGCCGATGATCTTGGCCGATTCGATGCGCCACACACCCTCGATGACGCGGTGTGTGGCGGCGCGCGCGGCCGCGCCTGTCGACGCGCCGTCCATCACCAGGTCGGCGCGCCCGAGGCGAGCCGGGCGAGCATGCCGGCCTCGAGCTGCTCGCTGCGCATGCGTCGCTCGGCTTCGCGCAGTGGCGGCGTGAACGCGGGGTCGAGGTCGCCCGGCTCGACCATCGGGCGGATTTCGACCTCGACCCGCGCGCCGCACGGGTAGGGCACGGCGGCGGCCCAGGCGATTGCCTCGGCCATCGATCGGGCCTTGATCATCCAGTAGCCGGCGACCAGTTCCTTGATTTCGGTGAACGGGCCGTCGACGGTGGTCGCCCTGCCGGCGCTGAAATTGACGCGCGTGCCCAGCGCGCTCGAACGCAAGCCGTCGGCGGCGAGCAGCACGCCTTTTTTCGCCTCGGCCGCGTTGTGGGCGTCGAGCCGGTCGAGCACTTCTTGCGGGACCGGCGTTTCGGCCTCGAGTTCGGCGCTCGAGCGCAGCAAGATGGCGAAGCGCGTACCCTCGACCGCCGCCGCCGGGTCCGGGTGGACCTCGGCGCAGCCGCCGGGGCAGCCGGCTTCGCGGATCTCGATGCCGACCTTGCCGTCGGGTCCGGCGTCGGAGGCCGGCCAGCGCTTGATCCATTCGACGACCTCGTCGCGCGAGGCCGCCTCGAACACCGAGATGCCGGCGACGAGCTCCCTGGTTTCGGTGAACGGGCCGCCGACCACGCTCACCTTGCCTTCGCTTAGCAGCACGCGCACGGCCTGGTCGCTCGGCTTGAGGCCTTCGCCGGCGCGCATCACGCCGGCGGATACCAGTTGCGCCTTGTAGGCGCCCATATCCTTAAGCAACTGCTCGTCCGGCATCGCGCCCTGCTCGGTGCCGGCGTCTGCCCTGCGGAAGATGATGAATTTCATGCCGTGCTCCGCTCAGGTTTGCGCCGCGATGGTCGCGCGCAGCCGGTCTTCTTGCTCGCGCAATTCGGGCGTGAACTCCGCGCCGAAGTCGCCGGCCTCGAACACCTGCCGGATCTCGATTTCTGAGTCGCCCTCCATCGGGTTGGGGCAGCGCCTGACCCATTCGATCGCCTCCTCGCGCGAGCTGCATTCGAACAGCCAGAAACCGGCGACGAGCTCCTTGGTCTCGGCGAACGGGCCGTCGACGACGGTCCGGCTGGCGCCCGAGAAGCGCACCCGCGCGCCCTTGGAGCTCGGGTGCAGGCCCTCGCCGGCGACCATCACGCCGGCCTTGACGAGTTCCTCGTTGTACTTGCCCATCGCCGTGAGCAGCGCCTCGCTCGGCATCTTGCCCGCCTCGGATTCGGGGGTGGCCTTGACTATGATCATGAATCGCATGGTGCTCTCCTTTCGGTGTTGGTGGTTACGTCGCTTCGGGGCCGCAGCCTTGCATCATGGCCGCCTCCAACTCGTCGGGCGCGACGTCGCGGATATGGGTGGCGATCGACCACATGTGGCCGTACGGGTCGGTGACCATGCCGTAGCGGTCGCCCCAGAACATGTCGGCCACCGGCATGGTGGGCGCGCAGCCGGCGGCGACGGCGCGCTCGAACGCGGCGTCGACGTTCTCGACGTACATGTGCAGGGTGATGGGGGTGCCCCCGAGCGCGAGCGGGCCGCGCATATTCCATTCGGGATTCTCGTCGACGAGCATGATGCTCGAATCGCCGATGCGGATCTCGCCGTGCATCAACTTGCCGTCGGTGCCCTTGAGGCGGCCGCCGTCGATGGCGCCGAAGGCCTTGATGTAGAAGTCCATCGCCGACTCGGCGCCGGCGCAGACGATGTGCGGGGTGATCGAATGCATGCCTTCGGGAATTGGTTTGACGTTCGTGCTCATGATCGTTCTCCTTGGAAAAGTTAGTTGAGTGGTTGGTTCAGTTCGGTGCGCCAGGCGGCCGGGTCGGGGTCGGAATGGGGGCCGGCGACGTAGACCTCCCACAAATCGTCCGTCTTGCCCAGGCCCTGCCGGTCGATCCATTCCATGAATTGCCCCCAGCCCCCGGGCAGGCCTTCGTAGCCGCCGTGTAAAACCGTGCGCGCCACGCGCGCCGCCGGCAGGGCGCCGGCCTTGACGCGGCCGGCCGGCGCGACCGGGCCCGAGACCGGCACCCCGACCTCAAAATCGAAGAGCCCGGGTTCCATGCGGAAGTGGTGCGAGAACACGGGGCCGGCCGGGCCGACGCCCTGCGCCACGACCGCGGCGATCAACTCGTCGATGGCGGGGCCCATCTGCGCCTGCATCTCGGCGCGCGGGATGGTCAGGTGGATCACGGCCGCCTGCCGGGCCGGGCTTTCGGTGATCTGTGGCGTGTCGAGCATGGTTGTTTCTCCTCTAAAACGCGGTCGGTGCGCCGCGTATATGACTACGACGTCCGGGCTTCGGGAAAATCGACAGGGATGCGAAAAATATTTTTTCATGTATTCTTTGATAAGGCAAGCTTAGCATGTTCACTATTTAAATCCGGCCCGCACGCGCGCGCAGCGCCGTCGCGGTGACAGAAAGCAAAATCGAAAGTTGCAATGAATATTGTCGTAATCGGTGCATATGGAAATTTCGGCGCGCGCCTGTGCCGCGCCCTCGCCCGGCGCGCGGACATGCGCCTGATCGTGGCGGGGCGCGATCTGGGGCAGGCCAGGCAGTTTGCCGGGCAACTCGGCGGCGACGCGCAGGCATTGCGCCTCGATGTGGCGCAAGCCGACCTCGCGCAGGCGCTGCGCGATGCGGGCGCGCAACTGGTGATCCACACGGCCGGCCCGTTCGCGCCCGGCGACTACGCGGTGGCGCTGGCGGCGGCCGCCGCCGGGGCGCACTATGTCGACCTGGCCGACAACCGGCGCTTCGTCTGTGATTTTTCCGCCGCGACCGACGCCGCCTTCAGGCGCGCCGGACGGCTCGCGATCACCGGCGCGAGCACCGTGCCGGCGCTGTCGAGCGCGGTGGTCGACCACCTGACCGAAGGCTGGCGCGGCGTCGCCTCGATCGACTGTTGCATCGCGCCGGCCCAGAGCGCGCCGCGCGGCCTGGCCACGCTGGCCTCGGTGCTAAGTTATTGCGGCGCGCCCATCAAGGTGTGGCAGGACGGCGCCTGGGTCGTCCGTTACGGCTGGGCCGACCGGGCGCCGGTGGCGTTCCGGCGCCTGCGCCCGCGCGCCGGCGCCTTGTGCGACATCCCGGATCTCGAATTGTTTCCCGCGCGTTATCCCGGCGTGCGCACGGTGATGTTCCGCGCCGCGCTCGAGGTGGGCCTCGGGCAGGCCGCGTTCGCCCTGCTGGCCACCTTGCGGCGCAAGGGCCTGATCGCGCGGCCCGAGCGGTTCGCCAAGCTGATGCACGTGGCCGGGCGCGGCGCCGACTTCCTCGGCACCCGGCTCGGCGGCATGGTGGTGCGCGTGCGCGGCGTCGACGCCGCCGGCGCGCCCGCCGCGCGCGCCTGGCATATCGCGGCCGACAACGACCACGGCCCCGAGATCCCGGCGATGGCGGCCATTTTGCTCGCGCGCAGGCTGGCCGGCGGCTGGGGCGCGACCGGCAGCCACAGTTGCATGGGGCAGTTGGCGCTGGCCGAGTTCGAACCCGAGTTCGCCAAATGGGGCATGCTCACCGATATTGTTGAGGGAAATGAAGCTGTCGGAGGAAATGCACCTTGAACGGGAAAGCTGAACAATCGGTCCGGGCCGACCTGAGGGTGTTGCGCTGGGCGCTGGCGGGCGTCTGGATCGCCACCGGCGTGGTCGTGCTCGGCGTCTATCCGCGCGCCGACAGCCTCGCCATGCTCGCGCGCGCCGGCCTCGACGGCGGGCCCGCCTTGCTGGCGCTGTATGGCGGCGCCTTGCTCGATCTGGCGCTCGGCGGCCTCACCCTGTGGCGGCCGCATCGCTGGCTGTGGCGCTTTCAGGCCGCCGTGATCCTCGTCTACAGCGCGATCATCACGGTGGCGCTGCCCGAATTCTGGATCCACCCGTTCGGGCCGTTGCTCAAAAACCTGCCGATCCTGGCGATCATCTGGCTGTTGCACAAACACGAAAGTGGTGGCCGATGAATACCTATCTGCTGCTCAAGTGGCTGCACATCATGTCGAGCGTGCTGCTCGTCGGCACCGGCTTCGGCAGCGCGTTCTATCTGTATTTTGCGAACCGCACGCGCAACGTCGAGGCCATCGCGCACGTCGTGCGCCTCGTGGTGCGGGCCGACTGGTGGTTCACCACGCCGGCGATCGTGCTCCAGCCGGCCACCGGGTTCGCGATGGTCATGATGGCGGGCTATTCCTTGTCGCAAAGCTGGCTGCTCTGGTCGCTCGCGCTGTACGGCTTGGCGGGGGCGTGCTGGCTGCCGGTCGTGTGGCTGCAACTGCGCATGGCCACGTTCGCCGCCCGGGCCGCCGCGGAAAGGACGCCGTTGCCGGAGCAATACTGGCGCTGTGCGAAGCGCTGGGAGCTGCTCGGCTATCCAGCCTTCCTGGCGATGCTCGGCATTTACTATCTGATGGTGTTCAAACCCGTTTTTTGAGGCTGGTCACTGCACCTTGAGCTGGGTGAACGAAAAACCGATCTCCTCGAGCGCCCGCACCGCGCCGTCGAGGCTGGTGAAGACGCGCGTGTCCAGCGTCTGCACCTCGAGCAGCATGCCGGAATCGCCCTTGATGCCCGACAGGCGCACGGTCCACGCGTTCGCGCTCATGGGGACCCTGACCAGCATCGCCGACGTCAGGCGTCCGGCCGAGAAATCGCGTTTGGCCTGCTCCATCGTCCTATTACTTTCAATCATTTTTTGTCTATGCGCGCGGAAGGGAATGGTTAAATTATAGCTGTTGCCGGCGGGGTTTTTTTGCGCCTGGCGTGGAACGAATGCGGGCCCCCGGCATCGAACCTGCATCGCCAAGCACCGACCGGGGACGACATGGACACCGTATGGATCGTGAGCGCAAACGCGGGCCGGGCGCGCTTTTTTTCGCAGGCGCGCCACGCGGCGCCGTTCGAGGAAATCAACGACATGGTCAATTCGGCCGAGCGCTTGCGTCCGTCCGAGACCGAGCGCGACCAGATCGGCCAGCTGGCCGCGTCCAAAAGCGGGCACAACACGGGGGCGCCGGTGCAGCCGAGCGGCTACGATCCGGCCAAAATGCCCGATCAAATCGCCGCCGAACTGTTCGCGAAAGATGTCGCCGCCTTCCTGCTGCGTGCGTGGCAGGAGGGCCGCTTCGACCAATTGCGCCTGACGGCGTCGCCCCAGTTTCTTGGCCTGCTGCGCAAGATGCTCGATCCGCGCGTGGCCGCGCTGATGCGCGAGGAGCTCAGCAAGGACTACACCCAGTTGAACGCGAAGCAATTGCGCGAGCAACTTGGCGACGCCCCGCCGCTCAGTTGATCGCTCAGTTGATCGCTCAGTTGATTTTTGTGGCCGCGGCGACCCACTCGGCCGACGCCGCGCGCGCCCAAGCGATGTCGTCATCCGACCGGAAGCTGCTGATCGTGTGCATCAGCATGTTTTTTCCCTTCAAGAAAATAAAGGTCTGGACCAGCACTTCGTGGCCGTTCCCGGGGGCGCCCGCCTTTTTGGTCAAAAACGCCACGCTGACGGAATTGGCGGTTTCGTTGAACACCCCGAGCGGCGCCAACTCGCCGACCCTGAGGTCGATCTGGTCGGCCGCCAGCTTGCGTCCGGCCCCGCCGCCGATCTCGAAACTGCCGCGCCGTTCCTCGTGCTTGCGCTTTATGGTCTCTTTGATGTCCTTGATCTCGCCCGGGCCGAACTTCCTTTCTTCCATAGCGCGCATCGTGCGCAGTGAAAAAACACGCGCCATGCCGGGCATTTTTCCCAGCTTCAATTCATCGACGTCGCCTTGCAGGAAGAACGTCGCCACGAAGCGTTGTTTGTCGTTGTCGACCAGGGCGCGCAGCCGCTGCGCGCCTTCGGCCGAGAACGGGGTCGGATCGATGAAGCCGGCCGGCTCGGGCAATTTGATGTTCGCCTCGCCGATGGTCACCAGCGTGGGCGCGGCCGCGGCCGGGAGCGCGAGCGCGAGGACCAACAGGCAGGAAAGGAAGCGTGTGTGCATGCTGGTGGGCCTGGTCGGAAAGGGGTGTATTCTAAATTATCGCGCAACGGCGATGTCGTTTTTCGCGGCCCAGGCCGTCATATCCTGCTTGCGGATCGCCGCCGCCATCAGGTCGGGGAATTTGTCGGGCGTGCAGGCGAAGCACGGAATGCCGAGGCTGGCGAAATGGGCCGCGTGCGAATGGTCGTAGCTTGGCGCGCCGTGGTCGTCGAGGGCGAGCAGGGCGATCATCTGCATGCCGCTGTCGACCATGCTGCGCGCGCGCGCCAGCATCTGCGCCGCGTTGCCGCCCTCGTACAAATCGCTGATCAGCACAAAAATCGTCTCCTGCGGGCGCTTGACGAGGCCCTGGCAATACGCCAGCGCCTGGTCGATGTCGGTGCCGCCGCCCAGTTGCGTGCCGAACAGCACGTCGACCGGATCGGCCAGCAGCGGGGTCAGGTCGACCACGACCGTGTCGAACACGACCACCTGGGTCGACACCGCCTTGATGCTCGCGAGCACCGCCGCGAACACGCTCGCGTAGACCACCGATGGCGCCATCGAGCCGCTCTGGTCGACGCACAGGATGATGTCGCGCAGGCTTTGGGTCTTGCGCGCGAAGCCGATGCGGGTGTCGGGAATGATGGTCTGGTAGTCGGCCTGGTAGTGGCGCAGGTTGGCGCGGATCGTGCGCAGCCAGTCGATCTCGTTGTGGCGCGGGCGCATGTTGCGCGCCGCCCGGTTCAGGCTGCCGGCGACGGCCTGGCGCAAGGGGTTGGCCAGCTTGCGTTCGAGCTCGGCGACCACCGTGCGCACCACCTGGCGCGCCGTGTCCTTGGTCTTGCTCGGCATCAGGCGGTTGAGCGAGAGCAGGGTCGCCACGAGATGCACGTCGGGCTGCACGCTGCGCAGCATCTCGGGTTCGAGCAGCATCTGTTGCAGCCCGAGCCGCTCCATCGCGTCTTTCTGCATGACCTGCACCACGCTCGACGGGAAGTATTCGCGGATGTCGCCCAGCCAGCGCGCCACCGACGGCGCCGAGCCCTGCAGTCCGCCCTTGCGCTCCTGCTTGTCGTACAGCGCGCCGAGGGTGCGCTCGAGCGGCGCGTCGCCGGTCGGCAGCGCGAGATTGTCGGCGTCGCTGCCGAGCATCAGGCGCCAGCGCCGCTCGAGCGCGGCCTGGTCGATTTTTTGCGGCGCGGTGCTCATGCCGGTTCCTCGCGCGTGGTGGTGGTGGGGCCGAGCAGGCGCGCCAGGATCGGCAGCACCAGTGCCGCGCGGCGCGCATCGATCTCGCTCTCGGTGCCGGACGCGGCCAGCAGCACGCCGCCGCTCGAGACGCGCTGCGCCAGTTGGCGCCGCTCGGCCGCCTCGAACGTGGCAAAGGTGCGCCGCAGCAGCGGCAGCAGTTCGGTGAAGGCGGCCTCGGGCAGGCCGGCGACCCAGCTGTTGAGGATGTGCCACAGGGCGTTGTTCATCACGAGCAGCAAGCCGCTGCCCTGCAGAAAGCCCTCGAGCCATTCGGCCGTGGCGAGCGGGTTGATCGGGTTGCTGCAGGCCAGCGACAGCGCCTGCGCGGTCTGCACGACGCTCCAGTGTTCCTGATCGAGCAAAATGCGCACGGCGCGCCCGGCGATCAGGGCGTGCACCTGCACCCGCACGCATTGCGCCAGCGCGGCGAGCCAGTCGGCCTTGTGCCGCTCCCGTTGCAGCAGGGCGATGGCGCGGTCGGCCTGGATCATTTGCGCCAGCAACACGTGCGCGGCGTCCTCGTTGATGCCGCGCGCGGCCACCGGCAGCGCCAGGCAGGCGCGCTGCACCAGGCCGCCGAGCACGAGCGCGACGCTGGTGGTGTCGGTGCCGCGCACATTGCCGTAGCGCAGAACATTGGCCAGCGGCGCGAGCGCGGCCAGCAGCACGCCGGCGTCCTGGGTGCCCGCGGCCAGCGCCTGCATGCGCGCCATCAGCACCGGCACGGCGGGGCGGGCGTCGGCCAGCAGCATCTGCTCGACCAGGGCGGTCAGCGCGGGCAGTTGCTGCAATTGCCGGGCCTGGTGGCACAGGTGGGCGTTGCAGGCCACCTCCACCGTGGGGCCCCAGACGTTGGCCTCGATCAGCGCGAGCTCGAATTCGGGTTTCCACTCGAGCACCCAGAGCTCGTGGAAGCTGCCGGTCTTGCCGCTTGTGGCGCGGGTGCGGCCCCACGCGATGCCGAGCAGCGCGAGGCGGTGCAGGAAGACGCTTTTTTCGAGGTGTGCCGGCTGGCGCAGGTCGAGGTCGAGCTCGGTGTGGTCGGCGCGCGGGGCCAGCCGGTAGCGCTTTTGCAGTTGCCTCACGTCTTGCGGCAGCGGCAGGGTGGGGGTGTCGGCCGGCACGCCGCCGAGCCGGTCGTTGACCAGCAGCTCGCGTTCGATCAGCCGCAGCGGCGCGTCGTTGTCGCCGAACAGCACGCTTTGCAGCGCCTCGAGCAGTTCCTCGAGGCCGGGGCGGGAACGCTCGCGCATGCTCGCCAGCGTGTCCGACAGGCGCAGCGCTTCGATCACATGGGCCGAGGACGCGTCGAGCCCGTGCTTGCGCAACAGGCGCACGGCGTCGGTGAGCCAGTACAGGGACGCCTTGTGCGGCGTGTTCCACAGGTGGTGGTACCAGCCGGGCGCCTGCACCCCGGCCCCGTAGCCGCTGCTGAAACTTAGGCGCCCGTAGCTCCACGGGGTCCAGGTCGCGGCGACCTTGGCCTTGGGCAGGTCGCTGAGCAAATCCTTGTCGTGCTTGGCCGTGGGCATGGTCCGCAGCGCCGGCACGTGCCAGGCGCCGCACACCACGGCGATGTTCTGGTGGCCCTGCTTGAGGGCCAGGCGGATCATCTGGCGCATGTGCGCCTCGCGCCGGGCTTCGCGCGGCGACAGCGTCCGCGCCAGTTGGTCGCGCGCCATCGTCATCATCTCTTCGATCGCGGCGAACAGTTCGAGGCTGTCGTGGCGCTGCTCGACCAGGTGGTCCCACCAGGTTTCGGTGTCGGCGAAGCCGGCCGCCCGCGCCAGTCCGGCGAGCACGTCTTCGCGCTCGCGCTCGGGTTCGCGGGCCACTTGGTCGGAGGCTTGGTCCGCGTCGTCGGCGCCCGCCGCCTCGTCGTCGGACCTGGCCACGGGCGCGGCGTCCGTGTCGTCCGCTGCCTCGGCCGGCAGGGTCATGCCCTGCGCCAGCGTGTGCGCGAGCGGCAAGTCGATGAAGCGGGTCGGCACGCCGCGCGCCTGGCCGAACCGGATCGCCTGCCATTCGGGCGAGAATTCGGCGAACGGGTAGTACACCGCGTGCTGCGGCATGGCCGGCGCGTAGACCAGCAGCGCCACCGGCGGGCGCATGTCGTCGCGCCCGGCCAGCGGCAACAGCTCGTCGGCCTCGGGCGGGCCTTCGATCAGGACCAGGTCGGGCTGCAATTGATCGAGGGCCTGCGCCAGGCTGCGCGCGCAACCCGGGCCGTGGTGCCGGATGCCGAATAAATGAACGGCCATGTCAGGAACGGCGGCGCGCCATCAGAGCACCTCGCGGCAGGCGCGGTACAGGTCTTTCCAGCCTTCGCGCTCCTTGACCACGGTCTCGAGGTATTCGAGCATGATCAGGCGGTCCTGCACCGGGTCCTTGACGATCGCGCCGACCATGCTCGAGGCCATGTCGCCGCCGCGCAGGGTGCCGTCGCCGAAATGGGCCGCTAGCGACATGCCGTTGGTGACGACCGAGATCGCCTCGGCCGTGCTCATGCTCGCCGAGGGCGACTTGAGCTTGATCTTGCCGTCGTCGGTCTGGCCCGCGCGCAGCTCGCGGAAGATGGTGACGATGCGGCGGATCTCCTGCAACGCCGGCTTTTCGATCGGCAGTTCGAGCGCGCGCCCCAGGCTGGCCACGCGCGACTCGACGATGCTGACCTCCTCGTCGGCGTTGTCGGGCAGCGGCAGCACCACCGTGTTGAAGCGGCGCTTGAGCGCGCTCGACAACTCGTTGACGCCGCGGTCGCGGTCGTTGGCGGTGGCGATCACATTGAAGCCCTTGGCCGCCTGCACGTATTCGTCGAGCTCGGGGATCGGCAGCAATTTCTCCGACAGCAGGCTGATGAAGCTGTCCTGCACCTCGGCCGGGATGCGCGTCAGTTCCTCGATGCGCGCCAGTTTGCCGGTGCGCATGGCGCGCATCACGGGACTGGGCACCACGGCCGCCATGCTCGGGCCCTTGGCCAGCAGTTGCGCGTAGTTCCAGCCGTAGCGGATGGTTTCTTCGGCGGTGCCGGCGGTGCCTTGCACCACCAGCGTCGAGTTGCCGCTGATGGCCGCGGCCAGGTGCTCCGACACCCACGACTTGGCGGTGCCCGGCACGCCGAGCAGCAGCAGGGCGCGGTCGGTCGCCAGGGTCGCCACGGCGATCTCGATGATGCGGCGCTTGCCGATGTATTTGGGGCTGATGAGCACGCCATTGTCGAGCGTGCCGCCGAGCAGGTAGGTCGCCACGGCCCACGGCGACAGTTCCCAGTTCGGGGGGCGCTGGCGCTGGTCCATTTCCTTGAGCGCGCTGAGCTCGTGGGCGTACTCTTGCTCGGCGTGCTGCCGCATCACGTTGTTGATGGGTGTTGTGGTCATGCGTCGTTCTCCAAAAAACTGCCTTGCATCGTGTGGCGGAAGTGCATCGTTTCCTTGAATTCGTCGAGCGCGGGGCGCCAGTGCGGCCAGTGTTCCCAACCGTCGGCGGGCCAGTTGTCGTCGAGATAGGCGCAATCGCCGGCGTCCAGCGCCAGCCGCAACACGCTGAAGAATCCGCGCGCGCTGTACTGGGAGGCGCCGTCGTGGAGCATCTGGCGTTGCGCCTGGGTCAGGGCGAGGCGCGACAGCGCGGGCGACAGCGCACGCGCCTGGCGCACCGCGCTATGCTCGATGAGGTGGGTGATTTGCCGGTATCCCTCGCGGCCCTGGCGCGCGTCACTCAACCAGCGTTGCAGAACGCTTTCCTGAAGGGCGGGGGGCAGCAGTTCGATGTCTGGCAGCAGCGAGGCCACCAGATCGACCCCGCCCGCGCCGCCGGCGCCGATCAGGGCGAGGAACCAGTCGAACGCGGCCTCGCCGGGGGTGTTGCGCAAGGCCCGTCCCGCCGCACGGGCGAGCCCGGTCAGCAGCGCGAAGTTGAATTCGTGGGCCGAGAACAGGGCGATGACCCGCGCCGGCGGAAGGTCCCAGGCGCCGCTCCAATGCGCCGGCGGCACGCAGCTGACCATGTCGAGCAGCAGGCCGGCCTTTTCACCGAGTCCATGGTGGGTCTGCAGGCCGATGCCGTCGCGCTTCATCTGCTTGGTGCACACGTCGGGCAATCGCACCTCCAGTTTGCCGGCGGCGCGCCCGAACGTGAACAGCGCCTCGAGGCGCGCCGCGCAGCGCGCGCCCAGTTGGGCGCCGGGCAGGCCCGCGAGCAGGTTCTGCGCGATGGCGCGCACCTCTTTGCGCTTGTCGTCGAGCGCGCGTTCAAGGAAGGCTTCGTCGGCCAGGGTCAGCGCGGTGGCGAGGCAGGGCAGCAGGGTGACGCGGTGTTCGGGCGGCTCGTTGGCCCATTCGCCCTCGAGCGCGGCCAGCGCGGCGGCCGGGTCGGCGCGCCGCATGGCCTCGAGCGCGAAGCCGCGTTCCTCGATGCTGCCCAGTTGCCATTTGGTGTCGACCGATTCGCCGGCCACTGCGCTCACGCCGTAACGTTCGGCCCAGGCCGGGTTTTGCGCGGCCAGCCAGTTTCCGCGTTCGCCGAGCAGCGGCGCGAGCGCGTGCCGCAGCGCCGGTTTCTGCATGCCCATCTCGAGCAGGGGCACGATGCAGGCGTGCGGCAGCGGCACCCGCGCGGCCCGCGCCAGTGCCAGCCATTGGTCGAGCAATTCCGGGTGGATCCCACGCAGGATAAGTTGCAGCACGCGTTCGGCGGCGCGCGGGCATCGCGCGGGGTCGGCCGGGGCCGCCCCGGCCGCCCGCGCCAGCGCGGGCGGGGTGAAGCCGGCGCGCTGCCACAGGTCGTTCGCGGCCAGCGCCTGCCACAACAGGTGCTCGCCCTTGGCGGCGGCGAGCAAGACGTCGAGTTCTTCGCTCGCGCCCATGCCGGCGCCGAGCGGGGCGCGCTCGACACCGGCGAGCAAGGCCTTGTGCAATTGGGGGTGGAGGTTCATGGGTGCAGGCTCATGGGTTCGGGCTCATGGGTGCGCGCTCATGGGTGCGCGCTCATTGCGGGTTCTCGCCATCGAAGCCGTGCAGCCGCGCGCCGACCGTGATCGCAAGCGGGAGCAGGGCGTAGCCGTTCCACAGGCCGAACACGGTCGCCGCGGCGCCGCCGGCCAGCGCGTGCAACTGCCAGCCGTGGCGGAAGCGGCCCTCGAGCGGCAGCGCGGTTCCGTCGGCGGCGCGCAGCAGCCAATGCGGCGACGGCCCGCCCGCGTAGTGCGGCGCGACCTGGTCGAGCAGCATCGGCTGCAGTTCAAGGAAGGGGTTGCGGGCCAGCGCCTGCGCATAGTCGCCCAGCAGGGCCGCCGGGGCGGCGGCGCCCGCGTCGCCCGCCTCGCCCGGCGCCGCTTCGCACAGGGCCATGTCGGCGCCGAAGGCGGCCCGCAACGGATTGGCGCCGGGATAAAAGTGCAGCCTCCCCTGGTGGCAGGTGCCCGGGATCAGGGGCGGCGGCAGCGCCTGCGCGCCGGCCGAAAACTGCAGCAGCATGGCCCAGCGCCCGCTTTGTCGACCACGCAGGTAGCAGGCGCGCCGGCCGATGCGTTCGTCCTCCTGGGTGTGGTTGCCGCACACGCGCCACAGGTCGGCCACGCCCGGCTCGGCCAGCGCCTCGTCGACACCCGAGACCCAGCCCAGCGCGCCCCGGACGTCGTCCTGCAAACCGCGGGGCAGGCTGGCGATGCGGCGGTAGCCGCGCACCAGCAGCGCCAGTTGCGCCAGTTCGCGC
Organism: Massilia glaciei; assembly: GCF_003011895.2. Classification (GTDB taxonomy): domain Bacteria; phylum Pseudomonadota; class Gammaproteobacteria; order Burkholderiales; family Burkholderiaceae_D; genus Telluria_A; species Telluria_A glaciei. The sequence goes on from NZ_PXWF02000222.1 coordinate 41,839, forward strand.
GCGAGCGGGATTTCCCAGCCGGGCTGGCTCGAGCCGTAGACGAGCATGCCGGCGCGCCGGATGCGCGCCGCCAGTCCGCCCGCCTGCGCGTCGACCATGCGCGCGGCCATCGCCTCCCAATCGCCGGCCGGACGCGCGCGCAGGCCGGCCAGGCCCTCGCGCGCGAGGTCGGCCAGCCAGGTCTCGAGCAGGTCGCAGCCGGCGCCGACATTGGCCTCGCGCTTGTCCTGGCGTTTTTGCTGGCTGTGCGCCTTGGCCTCGATCTCTTCGGGCGTTTGGGCCAGCTCGGCTTCGGCGAGCCTGGCCGCCTTTTTCTCGATTTTTTGTTCGCGGCTTTGGAGCCAGTCGGTCACCCACGCGGGCGCCGCCGTGTCGCTGAACGCGGCGCGCTGCTTCTCGTAGAGCAGGTAGAGCCCGAGGCCGTGCTTACAGGGGAATTTGCGGCTCGGGCAGCTGCACTTGAAGGCGGGGCCGGCCAGATCGATCTGGGCCTTGTACGGCTCCTTGCCGCTGCCCTGGCACAAGCCCCACAGGGCCTGTTCGTGGCCGCCGAGTCCGGACCAGTGCGAGGGGCTCGATTGGGCGTTGCCGGCCTTTGCGGAGGCCGGATCGGGCGCGAGTGCGAGAATTTGTTCTGCCGTCAGTGTCATCGCGTCTCGGGCGAAATGGGATGACGGATTCTAGCACTACTGCCGGAGAATATTTACCATTTAGCAATCGCCGTCCAGGCCGGCGATTTCGCGCGTCATGTTCTCGAGCGCCTTGTGCTGGTACAGCCCGGCGAAGTAGGGCGCGCGGTAGAGCGTGCCGGCGCGCGCCATGTCGCAAAAGTGCCGCAGCACGCGCGCGCGGCCGCCGCGGTAGGCGGCCTCGTCGAGGTGCGCGTATTCGGCCCGCACCGCCCGCGCGTAGGCGTCGTAGACGCCGTCGGCCTGGCCCAGGATCGCCAGGTCGGCGCCCAGCATCAGGCCCTTCAGGCGGTGCGCGGCGGCGCCGCCGCCGAGGTGCGCGGTGGCCCTTATCAGCGCGGCCGGCCCGTCGGCGTCGGCGGCGTCGAGTTCGGCGCCAAGCCACAGGGCGGCGCTGCGCTCCTCGTCGGACTGCGCGTCCGGCTGCGCGCCGTCCGGCCCCCGCATGACCGCGTCGTGGAACCAGAACGCCTTTTTAAGCTCTTGCATGTCGCCCTGCGAGGCGTCGGTGTTGGCGGCCCACACGCCGATCTCGCTCAGGCCGTGCAGCAGGTGGTCGAGGTTGTGGTAGTGCCGGCCGGGGCCGCCATAGCCCTCGGGGCCGGTCAGGCGCGCGAACCAGTGATCGCTGTTGGCGCCGGCCGGCCACAGGCTCTCCCACTCCTTGCGCAGGAATTCGCCGATCCACGCCTGGTAGGCGGGCGCGGGCATGAATTTGCGCACCGTCCAGTGCCAGCCCACCGGCCCCTGCAGGGCCCGCACGAAGCTCGAGCTGACCGAGCCGAGGTCGCGCGGCGGCATCACGAACAGCGTCTTGGCGCCGTGCAGGACGTCGACGTTGGCTTGCTGGATCAGGTTTTCGTAGTCGAAGTCGGACGTGTTGCGGATGCCGCGGATCAGGTAGTCGATGCCCAGGCGCTTGGCCGCGCGCGCCGTGTAGTCGCCCTTGATGAGCATCACGCTCACATTGGTCCAGCCCTGCCCGGCCACGCTTTGCTCGACGATCCGCTTGCGCTCGGCGGCCGGGAACTGCGGCTTTTTGGCGGGGTTTTCGGAGATCAGGATGACGACCTCGTCGGCGAGGGCGCGCGCCTCCTGCACCACCCACATGTGGCCGTTCGTGATCGGATCGAGGGTTCCCGAAAAGGCGATTTTTTTCATGCGCTGGCTCCGTGGCGTTCCGGTTGAATATTTGGTTGTATAACCAATATTTGCGAGCTTAGTGTACAACGCGATGGGCCGCAAGTATAATTTGGTCGTTCAACCAAATTATGAGGGCGAAAGCCATGTCCAGGCGACCCAATTCCGAACAGCGGCGCGCGCAGATCGTCGCCGCCCTGCTGAGCACGATGGCCGAACACGGCTACGAGAAGGCGACCATCCAGCTGATCGCGCGCCAGGCCGGGCTCGCGCCGGGCTTGCTGCACTACCACTTCAAGACCAAGGTCGAGATCCTCGTCGAGCTGGTCACGACGCTGGCCGAACTGTCGCGCGCGCGCTACGAGGGCCTGGCCGCGGGCGCGCTGACGGCCGAGCAGCGCCTGCTCGCCTACATCACGGCGCGGCTGGGCACGGGCGAGGGCGCCGACGGCCACGCGGTCGCGGCCTGGGTCGTGATCGGCGCCGAGGCGGTGCGCCAGCCCGAGGTGCGCCGGGTCTACCAGGAGGCGGTGGGCGCCGAACTGGTGTTGATCGAAAGCCTGCTGGCCGGTTGCATGGGCGAGCAGGGCAGGCGCTTGGGCCAGGTGCCCTTCCTGGCGGCGGCCCTGCTCGCCTTCATGGAGGGCGCGTTCCAGCTCGCCAGCGCGGCGCCCGGCGTGATGCCGTCCGGATTCGCGGCCGGCACGGCGGCGCAATTGGTGCAGCGCTACATCGCCGCCGAGGCGCCGGCATAGTTTCTTTGAAAGTCCATTAACCTTCCTTTCGTATTTGCAACGTCTGCAATACAATCAGCAGATCATTCTGTCGACCCATCGGACCGCCTTGACCGCCAAATTGCCAAAAATCGCCGCCACCGTAGCCGCCTCGCTGGCCGTCGGCGGCGCCCTGCTGTTCGGCGTTCGTTCCGGCGCGCCGCCGGCGCCCGCGACGCCGCCCGCCGCGCCGGCCATCGGCGCGGTGGCCACCAGCATGGACGTGCGCGCCGCCGACGCCCAGCTGCACGCGCTGCTCGCCAATTTCCGCAAGATCATCGTGCTTGTGGCCGACGAGCAGTCCATGACGCCGGCCGAGCTGGCCCACGTGAACCGGGTCGGGCAGGGGCTGTTCCACGAGAACCAGGCGCGCACCGGCGCCCTCAACGCGGCCCTCGCGGCGCTGGCCGGGTCGGGCAACCCGGCGCGCCACGACGCCATAGGCGCCCTGCTCGGGTATATCGAATCGGATCCGGGCATGTACGACGCCGACCGGCTCGCCTTCCGCGAACTGCTGCAGGCGCTGCTGGGCGAGGTGGCCAGGGACTCGTCGCTGCCGGCGATCAAGCTGCACCGCCGCATTTCCGAGGACCTCGAGGCGCTCGCCGAGATCGAGCGCAACTACGAGAAGGAGATCGCCCAGGTGTTCGGGCGCTTCGCGCCGCGCGCGATCGCGCTGGGGCGCGAGAAGTGGGAGGCCTACGTCGGCCATCTCAAAAAACTGTACGCGCGCGAGGCCATCCTCAGGGACCATGGCGTGGTGCTGCCGTACCCGGCCCCGCCGGCGCCCGAGGAGGGCGAGATGTTCGGCCGCGCGCTGCCGCCCAAGACGCTGGTGCTGACCTTCGACGACGGCCCGCACAAGCGCTACAGCGACGAGATCGCCGCGATCCTCAAGCAGTACCAGGTGCCCGGCGTGTTCTTCAGCGTCGGCCACAACATGGGCAAGCTCGGGGCCGCCGGCGAGGTCGCGCTGAACCCCGGCGCGCAGGTGAGCCGGCGCCTCAAGGCGGCCGGCTTCGTGCTGGCCAACCACAGCATGACGCACGCCCAGCTGGCCAAACAGTCGGGCGATGCGCTGCGCGCCGAGATCCTCGACAGCGACCGCGTGCTGCGCGAGGTCGACGCGGCGCGCGCGCCGCTGTTCCGCTTTCCCTACGGCGCGCGCAACAGCGAGGGCATGGCCACGCTGGCCGGCGCCAAGCTGACCTCGGTGATGTGGAACATCGACTCGCTCGACTGGGCCGACCCGGTGCCGAGCTCGATCGCCGAGCGCGTGCTGCGCACGGTGCAAAAGGAGGGACGCGGCATCATCTTGTTCCACGACATCCACGAGCGCACCGTCAAGGCGCTGCCCGCGATCCTCGACCGGCTGGTGGCCGACGGCTACCAGTTCGCCGGCTGGGACGGCGCCGGCTTCAAGGCGGCCAGGGCGGCCGCGGCGCCGGCCGAGAAGCCGGTCTCGGCCGGCTACGCCAACTCGTGGGCGGTGGTGATCGGGATCGACGACTACCCGAAGTGGCCCAAGCTCGAGTACGCGGTGCGCGACGCCGAGGGCGTGCGCGAAACGCTGATCGACAAATTCGGCTTCGCCCCCGCGCGCGTGATCACGCTCAAGAACGCCGAGGCCACCCGCAACGGCATCCTGGCCGCGTTCCACGACCGACTCGGGCATGGCGGCGTGCAAAAGAACGACCGCGTGTTCGTGTTCTTCGCCGGCCATGGCGCCACCCGCAAGCTCAGTTCGGGACGCGACCTCGGCTACATCGTGCCGTACGACTCCGACCCGGACCAGTTCGCCACCGACGCGATCCCGATGACCGAGATCCAGAACATCGCCGAGGGCCTCGCCGCCCGGCACACCCTGTTCGTGATGGACGCCTGCTACAGCGGGCTGGGGCTCACGCGCGGGGCCGGCTCGCGCAACTTTTTGCGCGACAACGCCAGGCGCATCGGGCGCCAGATGCTCACCGCCGGCGGCACCGACCAACTGGTGGCCGACGGCGGCCCCAACGGCCACTCGGTGTTCACCTGGACGCTGCTGCAGGCGCTGAGCGGCAAGGGCGACCTGAACGGCGACGGCCTGATCACGGCCACCGAGCTGGCCGCCTTCGTGGCGCCGGCGGTGGCCGGCGTGTCGGACCAGACCCCGGCCTTCGGCAGCCTGCCCGGTTCGGAGGGGGGCGACTTCGTGTTCGAGCTGCCCGGCGAGACCGAATTTTTGGGGCCCGAGACGGCGCAGTTGTCGAGCGAGGCGATCGCGCTCAACGTCAAGCTCGACGCGGCGCGCCCGGACGGCGGCGCCAAGGCCGGCGCCGCGGCCGCGCCGGTGGTGGTCAGGGACCTGCAGGGCGGCGAGCAGAAGATCGTGCCGGCCGGCGCGGTGCCGTCGTCGGCGCGCCAGCAGGCGCAGCGGGCCAACGACCGGGGGCTGCAGCTGTACAAGGAAAAGCGGTACGCGGGGGCCGAGGCGCAATTTGCCGAGGCGCTCAAGCTGCGCCCCGGCTTCGCGCTGGCGGCCAACAACCTCGGCTTCGTGTTTTACAAGCAGGGCAAGTTCAGGGAGGCGGCGCGCTGGTTCGAAAACACCGTCAAGCTCGATCCCTCGCGCGCGATCGCCTACCTGAATTTGGGCGACGCGCACGCGCGCGCGGGCGAGGGCGCCAAGGCCAGGGCGGCCTACACCACCTACCTCGAGCTGGTGCCCAACGGCGTCTCGGCCGCCTACGTCCGGCAGCAGCTCGAGCGGCGCTAGGAGCCTGGCGGACTTAGGATCGTCGGCTGCAAAAAGCGCTGGACGGTCCATATTTCGCCGCTTTCTCGGCCAATAGCTCGCTATTGGCACTGCGAAATCGTCAAAATCTGTCCTCGTCCAGCGTTTTTTTGCCTCGACCGTTTCGCTTCGACTCCCTAAGCCCGACAGTCTCCTAGCGCGCCGCGCCAACAGTGTGGTTTGGACGATGGTTGGGTGGGTAGATGTAAAAAAACCGGCACGGGCGCCGGTTTCCGATCGCGGTGCCGGTGCTTAGAAGTTGAAGCGCACGCCGGCCGACAGCATGCTCGACCTGAGGGTCACGTCGTCGTCCTTGGCGACCTTGCCGAAGTTTTCGTATTCGGCCACCAGCGAGACGTTGGCGTTGATCTTGAAAACAGCGCCGAAACCGAGCATGACGGAGTTGGCGCTGTCGTTGTCGCTGCCGCCGGTGTAGGTGAACTCGGTGCGGTTGTGGGTGACGCCGGCCTTGGCGGTGAGCGAGAACTGCGACGAAAGCGGCCAGTTGCCGGTCGCCGCGACGTACAGCGCGCGCGGCTTGGCCGACAGTGTGCCGACCTTGCCTTCGCCGAGGAAGGCGAGGCCGCCCTCGATGCCGAACATCGGGTCGAACTGGTGGCCGGCGAACAGCTTGACGCCCTGGCCTTTGTCGTCGACCGACAAATTGCCAACCGACAGTTCGTGGTCGGTGCGGCCGGCGCTGATGCCGGCGTAGTTGTCGGCGGCTTGGGCCGCGAGCGGGGAGGCGGCGGCCAGCAGAGCGATCAGCAGATTCTTTTTCATGGTGTGTCCAATTGTATGTATGTGGGGGCAACTGTAACGAAAGCGTACAGTTGCCGACATCATACAGATCGGATTATTCTTGGTTGTTTTCAGGGAAATACGGGCGGTGGCGCGCGGCGCGCCGTTGCCGCCCCGCCGCCCGGGGCGTCAGCGTTTGCCGGACTGGGCCAGCGAGTTTTCGAGCGCGGCGATGCGGTTGCGCAGTTCGGCCGCCTCGAGCGCCGATTTCTCGGCCGCCGCGCGCGCGCTCGCGGTTTCCTGCTTGGCCGCCACGAGCGCGGCGTCGCCCGCCGGCGCGCCGGCCTGCGGCGCGCCGGCGACCGCGTTGGAGGCGGCCGCGTCCGGCTGCGGCGCCGGGCCCGGCGCGGGCGTGAGGATCATGCGTCGCGGTATGTTGTCGGCGTCGAGCATGCGTCCGATGCGGGCGAACACCTCGATCCGGCCGAACGGCTTTTTCATGAAGTCGTCGGCCCCGATCTTGCTGCCGAAAAATTGCTCCGTCGCCTGTTCATTGCTGCTGATCATGATCACCGGGATGTCGCGCAGGGCCGGGTCGCGCCGGATCTGGCGCAGCGCGGCGAAGCCGTTCATGCCGGGCAGCACGATGTCGAGGAAGATCAGTTCGGGCCGCTCGCTGCGCGCCAGTTCAAGGCCGAGCTCGGCGTCGCCGGCCTCGATCGTGACGCAGCCGACCGACTTGAGGATCTTCTTGAAGGCGAACACGACCGTCGGCGAATCGTCGATGATGAGCACGCGCGTGCCTTCGCGCGCGTTGTGGCGCACGCCCGCGCGGCGCTCGCTGGGCGCGGCCGGCGGCGCGGCGGCGGGGGCGGCCGGTGCGGGCGTCTCGACAGTTTCCCTGCGAAACGCGAATTTGACCTTATCAAGAATTCCCACAGCACTTCCGATCAGTTATGGATACCGTCAAATGATGGGCCCTGCCGGGCCGATAGTAAAGATTTAGCGAAACATTTTGGCATTTATCGTGGTAATTATGAAAACTATTTATTATTAACAACCGCGACCCGTCCGCAGACCCGGGGCCGCTTTTTCCCCTTTTCAATAAATCATGCTCCCAAGAACTGACTTCGTTTAGACTTTCAGCATGAAACAGTCAAACGCGATCGTCCACACCTCCTTGCTGCTGGCCTTGCTGGCCCTGCCGGCGGCGGCCGGCGGCGCCCCCTCCGAGGCGCTGCGCGACTACCGCGCGCTGGCCCTCGACGGCGCCGGGGCGCGCGTGGCGGCGCTCGAATCGGGCGCCGCG
>NZ_PXWF02000223.1 GCF_003011895.2 Massilia glaciei
AATATTCGGTCGGCGCCAACAACTTACACTAGATTCGCTCGGGTTCGACGCGGAGACCGTGCGCCTGATGCGCCGCCTCGCCTCCGAGCCTTACGGCATGATGCTCGTCACCGGCCCGACCGGCAGCGGCAAGACCACGACGATGTACGCAGCACTCACGGAGATCAATCGCGACGAGGACAAGATCATCACGATTGAGGATCCGGTCGAATACCAATTACCCGGCGTGCTCCAAATCCCCGTCAATGAAAAAAAGGGGCTCACCTTCGCGCTCGGCCTGCGGTCGATTTTGCGGCATGATCCCGATAAGATTTTGGTCGGCGAAATCCGCGATCCCGAAACCGCGCAGATCGCAGTGCAAGCGGCATTGACCGGCACCTTGTATTGACCTCGGTCCACGCCAACAACACCTTCGACGTGATCGGCAGGTTTATGCACATGGGCGTCGATCCTTACAGTTTTGTGTCCTCGCTTACCGGCGTGGTGGCGCAGCGCCTGCTGTGGCTTAACTGCCCCCATTGCGTGCGCGACGTTACGGTAGATGCCGACTTGTTGGCCGAAGCAGATGTGCGCGATCCCGAGCGCTATCGTTTCCGCGCCGGCGCGGGCTGCACCCAGTGTCGGGGCACGGGTTACAAGGGACGCCGTGCGGTCGCGGAAGTGCTGCGCCTGACCGATGAAATCCGTGAAATGATCATTGCCCGCGCGTCGATCCGAATACTGAAGGAACAGGCGCGCAAGCAGGGGACCCGCTTCTTGCGTGATGTCGCGCTGGAACTGGTGCGCGATGGACAGACCACATTACAGGAGGTGAACCGTGTTACGTTTGTGGCCTAAGCGACTTCACGCCGGTTTGTTTCCGGATCAATGTTGGCTGCGCACGCCTGCCGACGAGTTGGTGCGCAAGATCCCGCTGGGCGCCGGCGATGCGCAAGGCATGCTTGCCGCTTTCGACGCCCTGCTGGGCGAGTACGCGCACACAAGCAAAGGTACTTGCACAGTATCGCTGACCGTGTCCGATAGCGTTGCTGCAATTGTCGGCTTGCCTTGGCAAGATGCATTGAGCGGGCCGGAAGAGCTGGACGCCTACGCCGACGCATGCTTTGAACAAATCGGCCAGACCGTCAACGACGGTTGGACAATGAACAGCTATTTCCGGCACTACCGAGCGATGGGCTTGGCATATGCGCTGCCGACCGCTTGGTTGGACCTGCTCAACGAAATTATCCAAACGCATGGAATGCGGCTCGATTCCGTTTTGCCGGTCACAGCCGCGGCTTTCGGTCGCCATAGGCGTGCGGGCAACGGCAAAACATCGGTCCTGATCCTGCGTGAGACAAACCGGACGAGCGCCTTGGTGTACGGGGCAAGCGGGTTGGTGGACTACACGATGGAACCGACGACGAAGAGAGGCCCCGAATCGTTGTCGCGTTTGCTTCGGCGCCTCGCAGGCGCACACGAGATCGCGAGCGTGGCCGACTGGTCCGCAGACAGCGCCGACGACACCGCTTGGCACGAACTGATCACAGCATGCGCGCCTAAAGCGAAATATACGCGCGTGAAGCGCGATGCCTGGAGCTAAACGGTGAATAGACATAAAAAACTGCTGCGTCCACGCGTCCGCTTATCAGCGTTAGGTTGGAGTGCTGCGGGTGCACTGTTGCTGGGCGCCATGTTGATAGGCGTCGCTATTGAACGCCAAGAACGTGTGGTCGCTGCCAAAGCGTTGGAGAACGAAAGGGTGCGCGTGCGATTGGCGCGGTTTGCTATCCCCGCCGTCAAGCCTATGGATCCCGAGCAGGCCAAGCAATGGCAAACGCTGAAAGATGATCGTGAATTCCCTTGGAATCGTGGATTCAAGGCGATCGAAGGTGCTGCGACCAAAGATATCGAGCTTTTGGAATTTGTGCCAGACAAGGTGCACCGGCACCTCATGTTACGAGGGGAGGCAAAGGATAACGCGGCTCTCATTGAATATCTCGATGCTTTGACCATGCAGCCTCACCTACGGGCCGTGCATCTGGTGCGACGGCAGCCGGCGAAGCGGGAGGGCCTCGTTTTCGTGGAGTTTGAAATTCGTGGAAAATTTTGAGTCGGATCCGATCGCGTTCGGACACCGGGGGCAGCGAGCGAAATAGGGCTTGGAGTATTTTCGCGATGTCATGCGAAATTTAGGCGCGCCGCCCGTCTTACCCCGTTTCCGCTTTGTTCGATAGGATGACTTCGCGCAGACGCTCAAAGGCGCGCATGATTTCAATATTGACCGCGATCGCCTGCGCACTACCCAGCACCGAAGAGAGCATCGCCACGCCTTGCTCTGTGAAGGCGTATGGTGCGTAGCGGCGGCCACCCCGGCCGACGTTTGAGATCACAGATTGTGATCTCAAAGCCTCCCACTCGTCGGCGCTAAGCTGAAACATGAAGTCGTCCGGGAACCGATCCAGGTTACGCTTGACAGCCTGCACCAGGGCGCCGGTGGTGACGCCGTAGAGCCCAGCCAAATTGGCGTCGAGCATCACTTTCTGTTCGCGAACCAATAAAATGTGGCGCTCAATTCGCGACGGTGGTGCCGATGGTGGCTTGGTTGGTCGTAGTCATCACTTCGTTTTTGAAGAATTGGTCTTGCTTGTCGGCGCGGCGGGCGGGGTCCAGCGTTTGGTGGGACGCGGTGGACAGACCCCTGTTTCTTGGAAGCGCTGGAATCTAAAAGAGGTATCCAGATACTGGCGCCGGCGGTTTGCGCGGTCGGCCTGGCGTGCCTGCGGCGGCTCGGCGCCCAAGTGCGGCCTCGATCTGCGCCGCGAAGCGTTGATCGCCGAGCGCGAGGTTTCCGTTGGTCGCGCGTCGAATGTCATCGACCAGATCGGGCGCCAGTTCAAATCGAAACAGCTCGCGGTACGCGGCTTGTCGGCTGTTTTGGTCGGCGCCAAGCGCGTCGTAGGAGGCGTGTGGATGGAGCAACGGATCTAACTCGCCTTGTGCATTGGCCCGGTAACTGGACCAGCGATATTCGGCGGGATGCTCGACCATGTTGGCGCGTACGGGGTTGAGTTCGACGTAGCGATGACAGGCCAGGAGGTAGCCTTCATCTTGTGTCAGGCATGAGCGGAAGCGCCCCTCCCACAGTGTTCCGCTGCGTCGATACGTGCGATTCACGTACTGGGCGTAGCGTTGCCCGAGGGCTTTCATCATGTCTCCTGTTGATCCAGACGCTGCGGCGGAAATGATCAGATGGACGTGGTTCGTCATGAGTACGTAGGCGTGAACATGGCACCCGTTGTTGCGGGCGTGCTCGCCGAGCCAGTGCAGATAGAATCGGAAGTCCTCGTCGGCGAAAAAGCAGGCTTGGCGATTGTTGCCGCGCTGGATGAGATGAATGGGCACATTGGGAAGCATCAGGCGGGCGCGGCGGGGCATGGATAGCTCGCAGAAAATCAAAGAGTCAGATTATCCGTTGATGAAGGCGTGCGGCTGATCACTCTCAACATCTGTACGGGGGCAGCGAGCGAAATCGGGCTTGGAGTATTTTCGCGATGTCATGCGAGAATTAGGCGTGCCGCCTGTCCTACCCCGTTTCCGCAGGCGGCCATCCCGCATCGCATTTCAGGCGCTCGCGCCAATCTCGACCCCGACTGCGGGCGTGGCAAGTGCGCCGTCGCAGTCAGGAGTGTTGTCAAAATCTAGTGAACAAGTTGGTGAGAAATGCCGAAAAATAGAAAACTGCATGGCGTGGACAAGACGCGAACAAAGCGTGATGTCAACAACTGCTGTGTTGGAATGAGCCGCATCTCCATGACGGCGCTTGCTGACGCCATCGTCATGATCCGCGCCATGAACATAGCGCAAAAAGAAATTCTGGCGGGCGAATTATCCCGTGTTCAGCCTAACATGCTCGCTTCCGTGGTGGTGCTCCCGCGCATGGGCGTTTCGCTGTCGAAGATGGAGGTCCCGATCGAAATGCTGCTCATCTGCTTCCAAGCCATGAAGCAAGCGGGCTTAAACTGGCCTTTGATCACAGAAGCTGAACAGGAAAAGCAACTCGGCCGGTACATTGCCGCGGTCCGGGTCGGCGAAGATATGGGGCGCCTAGGGCCCGGCCAAAACACGCGCGCTATGAAGAAATACCTAATAACGTTTCCAGAAAAACCCCTGCTGGCGTTCGTCACAACGGAACTGTCCAAATGGCTTGCCGGCGTCGCCCCTGAAGAGACTGACAGTCACATTATGCTTTCCATAGTCAATCTCGTGAACTGCATCGCCTTCGTCCCAATGCCGCGCGCTGGTAAGTGATCTAGGCAAACCGTCCACGCCGCCGGTTCAACCGACATGGTCCCGGCCCACCTGCTTTCATCGCCGAAACGGCCGCTCCAGCATGTCCCCGAGAGCGAGCCCCAATGGCGTCCTGTGCAAGGTCAGCGACGCGGCCAGCAGCGCGCGAGCGCGCTCCTGCCGGCCATCCGCCCATGCGTCGACCGACCGCCCGAGCAGCAGTGCCGCTTGCCGTTCAGCCCGGATCGCCAGGCTGAAATCGCAACCGCAGCGCGGGCATACCTCCTCGTCCCCCATGCGTGCGCGGCAGGCGCCGCAGCGCTCCACGCCCTAGCCCTCGAGGTAGTAGATCAGGTCGGCCAAGGCGCCCGAGGCCTCCCGCAGCGCCTCGTCCGGCCCGTCGAGCGCGTCCTTGACCGCCTCGATCGCGTCGACCAGGTCCTCGCCGTCCTCGGGCCCGGCCAGGTCGAGCAAACGCGCCGCCTTTTCGATCAGCGCCACCGCCTCGACCTTGTGCCGGCGCTCTCCGACGATGCCGGCCGCCGGCGCCTCGTCGCCGAACAGCGTGTCCACGCGCGCGCGCGCCTGCTCGAGCTTGTCGTCCTCGAAGCGCGCGATGGCGTTGGCAATGGTGATCGACTGTTCGACCCCGGTCTCCTTCTCGCGCGCGCTCACATGCAAGATGCCGTCGACGTCGATTGAAAAGGTGGTCACGATCGGGTTGTTGGCCGGCGCGTTGGGGCGCAGGTTGTCGATCATGAAGCGGCCGATCTCGATGTTCTCGAGCGCGTCGGGGTGCTCGCCCTGGTACACCATGACCTCGACCTTCTCCTGGCCGTCGTAGCTGGTGTAGAACACCTCGCTCTTGGAGACCGGGATCGCGGTGTTCTTGCGCACCAGCGGCACGAAGCAGTGCGGATAGTACTCGCCGTCCAGGTCGGCCAGCGCGGAGGTGCCGAAGGTGTACGGGGTCACGTCGACCAGCACCGCCGAGGTCTTGGCGCCGGCGATCACGCCGGCCTGGATCGCCGCGCCCATGGCCACGCACAGGTCGGGGTCGAGCTCGCCGCGCGGCTGCACCCCGAGCATCTGCTCGAGGCGGCGCGCCACCAGCGGGGTGCGGGTGGCGCCGCCGACCAGCAGGATTTCGTCGATGCCGGACGCGGTCAGCCCGGCGCCGGCCAGCGCGGTGTGCATCGCGTCCATGGTTTCGTCGATGAGCGGCGCGATCATCTGCTCGTAGCGCTCGCGCGAGATCTCGAGCGACAGGTGCACCGGCACGCCGCCGCGCTCGAGCAGGTATTCCTCCGACAGCGTGGCGAAGGGCTGGTCCGACAGGGCGATCTTGGCCGTCTCGGCCGCGCGCCGCACGCGCGCCTGCGCGCCCGCCGCGAGCGCCAGGTCGTCCCCGTGCAGCTCGCGCAGATGGTCGAGCGCGAGCGTGACGATCAGCTCGTCGAAGTCGTCGCCGCCAAGGTGGTTGTTGCCGTGGCTGGCCAGCACCTCGACCACGTCGCCTTCGAGGTTGACCACCGAGACGTCGAAGGTGCCGCCGCCCAGGTCGTAGACCAGCACCTTGCGCGCGCCCTCGTGCCCGCTTTCGTAGGCCAGCGCCGCCGCGGTCGGTTCGTTGATGATGCGCACCACCTCGAGCCCGGCGATCTGGCCCGCCTCGCGCGTGGCCTGGCGCTGGGTGTCGGAGAAATACGCGGGCACCGTGATCACGGCCTTGCCGACCGGTTGCCCCAGGTGGTCCTCGGCGATTTTTTTAAGGCGCCGCAGGATCATGGCCGAGATCTCCTGCGGGCTGTACTGCTTGCCGCCCAGCTCGACCGGCGCGTCCTCGCCCATGCGCCGCTTGATCGAGCGCACCGTCGATTCCGGGCGCAGCACGTACTGGTTGCGCGCCGCCTCGCCCACCAGCAGGGCGCCGTCGTCGGCCAGCCCCACCATCGACGGCAGGATGCGGGTGCCGGGGCCGACCGAGAGGACCTCCACGCGGCCGTCGCGCAATACCGCCACCTCGGAGTTGGTGGTGCCGAGGTCGATCCCGATGATGATGTCGTTCATGTTCTGTCTCTTTCTTAGGTGATCTTGTTGACGATGACTTCCGCTGCGCGCAGCAGCTCGCCGTCGAGGAAGAAGCCGCGCCGCGCCTCGCGCAGCACGATGCCGTCGGCCGTGCCGGCGACCGCCTCGACCCCGACCGCGCGCATCTGGTGCGGGTCGAGCGGCCGGCCCAGCACCTCGAGCGGGCGCACCCGGTGGCGCGCCAGCGTCTCGTCGAGCCTTTGCAGGGTCAGGGCCTGGCCCTCGGCCAGGCTGGCAGCAAGGCGCGCGCTGCCCGGCGCCAGGCGCGCGAGCAAACCGGGCCGGTGCGCCGCGCCCGCCTCGACCCCGGCCCGGAGCCGGTCGTGCAGGTCGAGCATGTCGAGCAGCGGGCCGCGCCCGGCCTCGCGCGCGGCGCCCGCCGCCTGCTCGCGCGCGCGTTCGAGCTCGCGCGCGAGGCGCTCGTTCTGCCCGCGCAGGCTCTCGCCGAGGGCGCGCATCTCGTCGAGCATGCCCTTGAACTGGCGCGACTCGAGCCGGATCTCGTTTTTGAGCATCGCCACCTCGGCCAGCAGGTCGCGCAGGTCGACGGCCTCGCCCGCGGGGGCGTCGGCGGCGCCGTCCTGGTCGAGGCAGGCCTCGAATTGCGCGATCAGGCGTTCGCGCGCGTCGGGGTCGAGCGCGCTCATGCCGCGCCCAGCACGGCGCGCAGGCGCGCCGGCGGCACGATCTGCGGCGCCGATCCGGCGTCGAGCGCGCCGAGCACGTCGGCCGGGGTCGGCGCCGTGTGCGAGAACAGCGCGTGCGACAGCCGCTCGGCTTCGCCGGAGATCGCCTCGTAGGCGCCGCGCACCTGCTCGAAGCGGACGCGGTCGCGCTCGGGCGGGCAGGCGCGGGTGGCGGCCAGGTAGGCGGCGCGGATCGCCGCGTCGCCGGCGCCCGGCGCGAGGCCGAGGATGCGGTAGGGGTCAGTCATTGAACAAGTCCTTCTGGTCCATTATTTGGTCCGTTTTTCTGTCCGGTTTTTGTTCCGGTTTTTGCTCCGGCTTTTGCTCCGATCGCTGCTTCGGAGGGGCTTTGGCGGGCGCCGGTTTTTTCGCCGGGCCCGGTGGGACGAACTGCGCCGGCTCGAACTGCGCCGGCTCGAACTGCGGCAGGCGTGGCAACATGGCCGGTGGCCCGGCCTTGACCATCAGGTCGATCAGGACGGTGTGGAACGCCTTTTTGTCGCCGGCCATGCGTTCCTTGAGGGACTTGACCACGGCGGCGCCGAGGATGTCGTTGGCCATGTTCATGAAGGCTTTCTCGCCGCCGGTCTCGAGCATGGCCCGAAACAGCATCTGCGGCATGGAAAACCCGCCGCCCGCCGGGCCGCCGAACGGATCGAAGTCGTCGATGTTGTCGATTTCGTCGAGCAGCCGGTCGATGCGCCCGTGCGTGCGCATGTCGCCCTCGTCCATGGCGCGTTTGCAGGCTTCGTTGAGCAGGTCGTACCCGTCCTCCGTGATGTCCGCGAGAACGTTGTCATGGCGTGCCAAGATGAAGAAATACACGAAAAGCGGGCGCTGCGGCCAGCGCTTGAGCGCACTTGCGGCGAAGAATTTGAGCAGGTCGAAGTCGTCGATGGCCTGCAACGCGGCGCAGATGCGCGCTTGGTCGGCCTCGGCATAATCGTGGCCGGCCGCCTGCCGCAAGGCCACGTGCAACGGGCGCAGCGCGGTGCGCGCGAGGCTTGCCTCGCCGGCCGCCGCCTCGAGCGCCTGCGCCAGCGCGAGCACCCCGGCGCACGACGGCGTGGTGAGTTTGGCCAGGCCGGCGCGCGCCAGCAATTCATCCGGAATGCGCCCGGTCCGTGCGGCCTCGAGCCGCAGCAGGAACGCAGCCGCCGCCGAGCCGCCCAGTTCGTCGGCGACCGCCAGCCATTGCGCATGCGGGGCGTCGCCGTCGTGGGCGAACGCCTCGAGCAGGTGCAGGGCGGCCTGTTCGGCCGGCGTGCGCAGCCACTCGGCCGCGGCCGCGAGCTCCTTGCGCGCGGCCTCGCGCTTGTCCGCCTTGAGCAGCTTGCGCGCGTGCGACAGCAGGGCCTGGCCGGTCAGCGCGCGCACCCCGGTGTTGATCGGATCGAGTTCGAGCACCTGCTTGGCCAGCCCGTAGGCCTTCTTGAAGGCCTTGGTCGCGAGGGCCATGTGGACCCCCTCGAGCAGCAGCGGCACGTCGCGCGGGAACCTGGCGAGGGCGGACTTGAGCGCTGTGGCGGCAAGGCTGGGGGCGCCTCCGGCGCGCAGCGTCCTGACCAGCGCCAGTTGCGGGGCCTGCCGCCGCGGGTCGAGCGCCACGCTGCGCTCCAGATAGTCGAGCCTGGCGTGGGGGGCGAGGTCGGTGCGCCCGGGATCGCCCAGGTGCCACCAGACCAGCGCGGCGCGCTCATGCTGGGCAGCGTCGGCGCCGATCAACTCGGCCATGCGGCGCCAGTGGCGCGCGGCGCCCTGGTCGCCGCTGGCGTCGGCGGCCAGGGCCAGCACGTGCTCGCGCACGGACTCGGCGAGCCTGCCGAACAAGCTCTCGTATTGGGCCATGCGGCCGGGCGCGCGCGGCAGCAGGCGCAGGCACAGGGCGGCGGCCGCGCCCTCGGGCAGCACGCGGCGGTGGCGCGCGAGCAGGTCGAACAGCGCCGTCGGCGCGGGCGCTGCGCCCTGCTTGGCAAGCTCGAACAGCATCGGGCGCAGGGCGGTGGCGTAACCCTTGACGTCGAGCAGCATGTGGCGGCTGTCGTCGTCGAGCCCGGACATGGCCGCGAGCCATTGCGGCGCCGGCATCACGGCCGCGCGCAGCACGGCGGCCATGCGCGCGAACGGCGTCTCGGTCGGCAGGCGCGCGACCGCCTCGGCCGCGGCGGCGGGATCGGCATGCAACTGGGCCAGCGCCTTGAGCATCGGCTTGAGGTCGCGGTAGGGCGAACGGAACGGGATCGCTTGGAGCTGGCCGGCCATCGCGTCGAAATCGGCGCGCCCGTAGGCGTCGAGGGCGGCGAGGACGGCGGGGCGCTGGCGCAGCAGCGCGCTGTCGGCGGGCAACCCGGACAACTCCTTGTCGGGCGCGGCCAGCACCAGGGGCGCCATCAGGGTTTCGAGCTCGGCCAGTTCGGGGCCTTGGAGCGCGCCCTCGCGCAGGAGCCGGAACAATTCGCCCTTTTCGCCAGCCGGCAACAGCCAGCGCAGATACGGCCCCTCGACCAGCGGCTTGCCGCACAACTGGTGGCGGTTGCGCCACAGCACCAGCGATTCCTTGTGCATGCCCTTGTCGGCCAGGCCGCGCGCGCGGCCTGCATAGCAGGCGGCCAGGGCGTCGACCCATTCGGGGCGCCGCTCGCGCTTGACGAGCTCTTTGTAAAGCTCGGTCGCCTCTTTGAAGTGCGCGCCCGCGTACGCGGCCGCAGCGTCGGTTGCCAGGGTGGCGCTATCGCGGGCCGCGATCGGGACGGCCTTGGCTACCGGATTGGCGGCCTTGGCTGCCGGTTTGGCGGGCTTGTTTTTGCGCGACATGGGTGTGGGGGAGGGGAAGTGGTGGCCGGGGATTTTAGCTGGAAATGGCCCATGAATCAACCGTTCGGCCGGGTGCGCGCGGCACTTAGCCGCGGGGAAGGGCGTATTCTGCTTGGTGGCCTTGCGGCCGGGCAAGAGCGGGTACAGACGTTTTCTTTGTCACCATTGCGGCACTTAGTCGCCAAGTTTGTATCTCGCCTTGGGGCTGAGAGGCTGAGAGTCTTTCGATCATGCCCGCTCATCACGCCAGAAAGCGCCAGTTCGTCGTTGCAAATGCTCGCCATAGCCCGCTATGGCTGTGCTTTGTGCCTCGATCTGCCGCTTTCTGGCTGGCTGCTCGGACACGCCCGAAAAACTCTCAGCCTCTGAGGTCCCCATGAAGAAAAACGTATTTCCCGGGGGGGCGGGCATCATTCCGTTGACATTGCTACGTAGATTATCTAATTTATCTCAGGAGCATAAACTCTCTAAAAAAGGTATTTATGGATCCGGTTCTCAACCCGTACGCCCCTGGCGCCCGCAGCCTGCCGCCTGAACTTGCTGGTCGCGATGCTGTAACGAGCAGCGAGCAGGGGACCGACCACTGTTTGTCGGAAACGGTTGACCCGATGCGGCACGCATTAATTCGACGCCGGGCAGCAGTGGCGGCGTGATCCTGGCCAACAACGGATCGTAGAGGGGGCGCGACGGGGACAATAGCAGACAGTTGATCCGATTCGTATTGTGACACTTAGTGCTATACTTATCGCATACCTTAAGCTTAAGGCCAACATGCAAATCTTCCAGACAAAGTGGTTTGCCCGATGGGCCACGAAGGAAGGTCTGAATGAACGGACGCTATGCGATGTAGTCGCGGAGATGGAGCTTGGATTAATCGATGTCAATCTGGGCGGCCATGTCTACAAGAAGCGTATCAGCATCGGCGGTCGCGGAAAGAGTGGCGCCGTACGAACGATTTTGGCGTTCAAGTCGAGGGAGAAAACGTTCTTCCTTTATGGCTTTGCCAAGAATCAGCGAGACAATATCGACGACAAAGAGTTGCAGGCATTAAAGAAAATGGCTTCCCACTTGCTATCGTATGACCGTGAGACTCTCGCGAAAGCGATCAAGGCAGGGGAATTGATCGAGGTGATAAATGATCAAACATGAGAAGTTGCTTGACGTGTTGCACGAGACCGCACGGGGACTGCATGCGTCCGGGACGATGGATGCGACAACGATGCGTGAGTTCGACGCGCTATGCCTCGCGCCCATGCGAACCTACAGCGCTGAGCAAATTAAGGGCTTGCGCCTCCGGTTCAAGGCCAGCCAAGCGGTTTTCGCCGCTTACCTCAATATAAGTACGTCGACCGTCCAAAAATGGGAGCAGGGGCAAAAACAGCCAAACGGCCCCTCACTCAAACTATTAAACCTGGCCGACCGAAAAGGTTTGGACGCGTTGGCCTGACGAACCGCTACCGCTGCCGCTACTGCTTTGACGCACCGCATGGATTGTAGAAGGCTTGTTCCACGACGCGTCCCTCAACCAGAACCACATTGTCGCAGCGCTTCAGGCGAACCCCGTCGATGACTTGGTCGCGTCCGGCGCGGAAACTCGCTATCTTGCCGGAGGGCGAAAACCTGATGTAGTCCGCGACGTGAATTCCCCTGATAACGCCCGGTTGATCCAAAGTGGCATCGAGGACCGCAAACCCGGGTGCCGCAAACCGCACTTGATAAACCGGGGTGCCGTCGAGCGTAATATTGCCTATCTGCTGCCGGTCCAGCGCGGCATAGTATGCGCCGTGGATTTTATCTTCCGCTGCAATGTACATAAGGCGCATTTGACCCGTCAGCCGCGCGGGTCCGATCGCAACTTCTTGCGAGAATCGGAATTGTTTTATTGTTGGGAACCACTCGGTCCCGGCTGGAAGGGCGATACCGGCGAAGGTGCTCCGACCGCGCAAAAGCACGGACCCCATGCTTTTCCTCGAACGGTCGGGCCCGAACGATACGCTCGAGCCGGCATCGATAAGGACATCGTCGACCTTGACGGCTTCCGTTTGCACTTTCGAGCAATAACCGAGGGGTGAACCGGGTGTCGGGTCTGCGCCTGGTGCGCATACTGTGTCGAGACTTCGGATGAAAAATCTTCCGTCCGCCGCGTTTCGACGAACATATACCGTCCACCATTCCCCGACTTTCAGCGGCTCGATGTCACCGGGGCAGGTTGTTGGCATGCCAGTAAAGACCCGGAGCGTCGCCGCGCCTTTGCCCTTGATGTAATTCGCCACCTCGAACCGGAAACCATAGAGTTGATCTTTGGCTTCCGTTTCAACGTCAACCACTTTCCCGGAGAAAACCATGTCGGACTGGGCAAGGAGTTCGGCTTTTGTCGGAACCCTTTCGGGAATACCGGAAGGGCGACAAGCCAGCGCGTCCAAGGAGCCGAGCAGGCCTGTCGCCAATATCGCGCAAAGAATGACAGCGGGATATTTCATGGCTTTATCGGCTTCAGCCCCGCTTGCGCTCGTGCTGCCACAGCACATCGCTGCCGCCCGCAAAACGATTGAGCACGCGCGAGAGCACGAACATCAGGTCCGACAGCCGGTTCACGTACTGGCGCGGGTGTTCGTTGATGGTCTCGTTTTTGCCCAGCGTGACGATGGCGCGTTCGGCGCGTCGGCACACGGTGCGGCACACATGCGCGACCGACGCTGCCCGCGAGCCGGCCGGCAGGATGAAATCCTTCAGCGCCGGCAGGTCGGCGTTGTACTTTTCGAGCAAACCGTCAAGCCGCTCGACGTGCTCGTCGGTGATGAGTTTGTACCCCGGAATGCACAGCTCCCCGCCCAGGTCGAACAAATCGTGCTGGATCGAGACCAGTTCCTCGCGCAGCGCGGCGGGCATGTCTTCGCACAGCAGCAGGCCGACGAAGGAGTTGAGCTCGTCGACCTCGCCCAGCGCATGCACGCGCAAGCTGTCTTTTTCGGTGCGGCTGCCGTCGCCCAGGCCGGTGGTGCCATTGTCGCCCGTGCGCGTGGCGATCTTAGAAAGTCGGTTACCCATTTGGTTATCCTGTATTAGCAAAAAAGAATAGGGCGAGCATACCCGTTTTTCACGGCGCCTGACCGAATGTCTTACAATCATCCGATGTCCGCATCCCTCCCGATCGACCCCGAGCGCCAACGCCTGGTCAACGCCGCCCTGCTTGCCATTTTGCCCGAGCGCTGCGTGCTGTCCGCGCCCGAAGACACGCGCCCCTACGAGTGCGACGGCCTGGCCGCGTACCGCCAGTTGCCGATGCTCGTCACGCTGCCCGACACCGAGGCGCAGGTGCTCGCGATCCTCAACCTATGCCGCGAACTGAACGTGCCGATCGTGCCGCGCGGCGCCGGCACCGGCCTGTCGGGCGGCGCCCTGCCATTGGCCAACGGCGTCGTCATCTCGACCGCGCGGATGAACCGCATCGTGCGCATGGAGCCGCTCTCGCGCGTGGCGGTGGTGCAGCCCGGCGTGCGCAACCTCGCCATCTCCGACGCCGCCGCGCAGCATGGCCTGTATTACGCGCCCGACCCGTCGTCGCAGATCGCCTGCACCATCGCCGGCAACGTGGCCGAAAATTCGGGCGGCGTGCATTGCCTTAAATACGGTCTGACCGTGCACAACGTGCTGCGCGTGCGCGTGGCCACCATCGACGGCGACATCATCGAGCTTGGCGGCGAATCGCTCGACGCGCCCGGCCTCGACCTGCTGGCCGTGTTCATCGGGTCCGAGGGCATGCTCGGCATCGTCACCGAGGTCACCGTCAAGCTGGTGCCAAAGCCCGAAAAGGCGCGCGTGATCATGGCCTCGTTCGACGACATCGTCACCGGCGGCAATGCGGTGGCGCGCGTGATCGGCGCCGGCATCATCCCGGCCGGGCTCGAAATGATGGACCGCACATCGGTGCGCATGGTCGAACCCTTCGTCAAGGCCGGCTACGACACCGACGCCGCCGCCATCTTGCTGTGCGAGGCCGACGGCACCGCGCTCGAGGTCGACGAGGAAATCGCGCGCATGACCGAGGTGCTCTCCAACGCCGGCGCGAGCGCGATAGCCGTGTCGCAGAGCGAGGCGGAGCGGCTGCGCTTTTGGTCGGGGCGCAAAAACGCGTTTCCGGCGGCGGGCCGCATCTCGCCCGACTACTACTGCATGGACGGCACCATCCCGCGCAAGCGCCTGGCGCAGGTGCTGACCGGGATCGCAAAGATGGAGGAAACGTACGGCCTGCGCTGCGCCAACGTGTTCCACGCGGGCGACGGCAACCTGCATCCGCTGATCCTGTTCGACGCCAACAAGGAGGGCGAATTCGCGCGGGCCGAGGCGTTTGGCGCGGCCATCCTGGCGCTGTGCGTCGAGGTCGGCGGCACCATCACGGGAGAGCATGGCGTCGGTGTCGAGAAGATCGGTTCGATGTGCGTGCAGTTTTCAAGCGCCGAACTGTCCGCCTTCCACGCTGTCAAGCGCGCCTTCGACGTGCACGGCCTGCTTAACCCCGACAAGGCGATTCCCACCCTGAACCGCTGCGCCGAATCGGGCAAGATGCGCGTCTCGGCGGGCCTGCTGCGGTTCGCCCATCTGGAGCGCTTTTAATGGTCGAACAGTTCAGGGAACAAATCCTCGCGGCGGCCGCCAACAAGACGGCGCTGCGCTTGCGCGGCGGCGGCAGCAAGGACTGGTACGGCCAGGCTTTCGACGGCGAACCGCTCGACACGCGCGCCCACAGCGGCATCATCGATTACGAACCGACCGAACTGGTGATCACCGCGCGCTGCGGCACGCCGCTGGCCGAGATCGAGGCCGCGCTCGCGGAGCGGAACCAGATGCTCGCGTTCGAGCCGCCCCGCTTCTGCGACGGCGGCACCCTCGGCGGCGCGGTCGCCAGCGGCCTGGCCGGGCCACGCCGCGCCACCAGTGGCGGCGTGCGCGATTTCGTCCTGGGCACGGTGCTCATGGACGGCAAGGGCGAGGTGCTCACCTTTGGCGGCCAGGTCATGAAGAACGTGGCCGGCTACGATGTCTCGCGCCTGCTGGCGGGCTCGCTCGGCACGCTCGGCCTCATGCTCGAACACTCGATCAAGGTGCTGCCGCGCCCCACGCGCGAACAAACCATCCGCTTCGAGATGAGCGAGATCGACGCCATCGCCCGCCTTAACGCGTGGGGTGGCCAGCCGCTGCCATTGTCGGCCAGTTGCTGGCACAACGGCGTGCTCACGCTGCGCCTGTCCGGTGCCGACGCGGCCATCACCGCCGCATTGCGCGTGCTCGGCGGCGACGCGGTGCCCGACGCCGACGCTTTCTGGCGCGCCTTGCGCGATCAGCGGCACGCCTTTTTTGAAGGGGCCAGCATCTGGCGCCTGTCGGTGCCGCCGGCGGCCAGCGCGATCATCCTCAGGGGCGAGCAGTTGATCGAGTGGGGCGGCGCGCAGCGCTGGCTCAAGGTCGACGCCGACGCCGACATGGCGCGCAACATCAGGCGCGTGGCCGCCGCCGCGGGCGGCCACGCGACGCTGTTCCGTGGGGGCGACAAAAGCGTCGGCGTGTTCCATCCGCTGGCGCCGGCGGTGGGCAAGATCCACGAGCGCCTGAAGCTGGCCTTCGATCCGCACAATGTATTCAACCCGCGACGGATGTACTGACACCATGCAAACCAATCTGGCTGATTTCATCAAGGGCACGCGGGACGGCGACGAGGCCGAATCTATCCTGCGCGCCTGCGTCCACTGCGGCTTTTGCACGGCGACCTGCCCGACCTACCAACTGCTCGGCGACGAACTCGACGGCCCGCGCGGGCGCATCTACCTGATCAAGCAGATGCTCGAAGGCGCGCCGGTCACCCAAAAAACGCAGACCCACCTGGACCGCTGCCTGAGCTGCCGCAGTTGCGAGACGACTTGCCCATCGGGCGTCAAATACGGGCGGCTGGCCGACATCGGGCGCAGGGTGCTCGAGCAGCGCGTGCCACGCCCGCTGGCCGAACGCGTCAAAAGGATGGTGCTCAAAGAGGCGCTGCCCCGCAAGTGGTTGTTCACGCCAGCGTTCAAGGCGGGCCAGCTGTTCCGGCCGCTCCTGTCGAAGTCGCTGCAAGACAAACTCGTGCGCACACCGGCGGCCGGGGCCTGGCCCGCGCGCATTCACGCGCGCAAGATGCTCGTGCTCGACGGCTGCGTGCAGCCCGCGATGGGCCCCAACATCAACGCCGCCGCCGCGCGCGTGCTCGACGCCTTCGGGGTACAGCTCGTGGTCGCGCCAAAGGCGGGCTGCTGCGGCGCGCTGCGCTACCACCTCAACGACCAGGAGCGCGGGCTCGACGACATGCGCCGCAACATCGACGCGTGGTGGCCGCTGGTGGAGCAGGTCGAAGCGATCGTCATGACAGCGTCGGGGTGCGGCGCCACCGTCAGGGACTACGGGCATCTGCTCGCGCACGACAGCGCCTACGCCGACAAGGCGCGGCGCATCTCCGAACTCACGCGCGACCTCAGCGAAGTGATGCCGCAGTTCGAGGCGGCGCTGGCGCAAAAGCTGCACGGGAAAATCAGCGAGCGCGTGGCCTGGCATCCGCCATGCACCCTGCAGCACGGGCAGCAGGTGCGGGGCAAGGTCGAAGGGCTGCTGCGCGCGGCCGGTGTCGACGTGCGGCTGTGCGCCGACAGCCACCTGTGCTGCGGCTCGGCCGGCACCTATTCGGTGCTGCAGCCGGCGCTCGCCACCGAACTGCGCGACCGCAAGCTCGCCGATTTAAAGGCCACCGGCGCCGCGCTGATCGTCTCGGCCAACATCGGCTGCATCGCGCACCTGCAGTCGGGCACCGACACGCCGGTCAGCCACTGGATCGAACTGGTCGACCGCGCGCTCGCGGTCTAATACACGGCGACAGGATGGTAGCTGCGCTCGGCAAAATACGGGTCGAGGCGGCCCGCCAGCGTCGGCAGGTTAAAGCTCGGCACCTGTGGATACAGATGGTGCTCCAGATGGTAGGACAGGTTGCAAAGCAAGGCCGGCACCAACTTGCCGCGCAGGGTGCGCGCTTGTCCCAGCACCGCATCGGTTGGCTTGTAGTGCGGCAGCCAGGCCGTCGTGAGCGGGTAGAGAAAGCTGCCGCCCCAGATCAATCCGAAATAGGCGAGGGGCGCGCCGCTCCATTGCAGCAGCGCGACGGCCGCCGCAATCAGCGCCAGTGCCGCGCCCAATTCCGCCATCATCCAGCGCCGCTCGCGCGCATGTTTGGTGGTGCGGATGGCTTCGAGCCATAGTCGCGGCAAGTAGAACGGCCCGGCCAGCAGGGCCTCGCCCAGTGTCATGCGCGCCGGCGCCCCTTCGAAATCGTCGTCGTCGAGGCAGTGGCTGTGGTGATGCAGGTGCGTATGCCGGAACGCGTGGCCGCTTTCGATCAGCACCAGGCTCATTCCAAACAAAATCCAATCGGCGTGGCGCCGGTTCACGCCTGCGGCGCCGTGCACGACGTCGTGCGTGAACGTCACCGACACCAGAAAGTGCGCGATCATAATCGGCGGCAGCAGCAGATACCAGTCCAGCGTAAAGGCGCCTGCAAACGCGGCCAGGGTCATCAGCGGCAGCATCGGCCACAGCGTGCGCTGGAACGTGGTGGCGAGCAGCAGGTCGTGGCCAAGCGCCTTCAGGTTTGGCAGGCCGGCGTTGCGCCGGTTCGCGGCAGTGGTAAGCATCGCAATCTCCGGTTATTTGTAGTTGACGACCAGGTTGGCGATCGACAGCAGGAAGTAGGCGGTGACGATCAATTCGGCGAAGTCGGAGGTGCGGCCACCCACGCCCCAACGTTTGAAGGCGTAGACGATGGCGTTGTACAGGTGCTCGATGATCGAGACAGGCAAGCGAAGGATCGAATAGAACGCCGTCGGGATGGTCATCCAAAGCAGGGGGTGCGCCCAGACCAACATGCCGGCGACGACGACCATGGCGATCCGATAACCGCTCAGCAAAAAGTCGTTGCGGGCGCTCATGCCGATGTCACGGATGCCGAACCCCAGCATCGGCGTCGACAGACCTTTCCCCTTCATCTTGGGCACGCCGAACAGCACGAGCGACAAGGCGCCGTGGCCAAGCAGCAAGGCGAAGTCGAAGGGCAGGGCGCGCCAGAAGTTGGTGCCCATCAGAAGCTGCACGACGGGTGAGATGAGCAGCGCCCAGGCGAGTATGCGGTTCAAGCGCATCCAGGCCATCCGCGATGGAAACAGCGATACGGACAATGTGTGAATCAGTGTGCTCATGGCTTCCTCCGGCGATTGTGTTTTACGTTTACATACGCAATCGCCATGCCACTTGCAGGCCCTTTCTAAGGGCTTGTTTTGATTGGCTTTTTCGTTTTAGCCTCCCCGCTGGCTGTAAGCTTCCTATATAGTTGAGCCGGTTTGACTATCAACGCGATGGACACCTCCCCATGGACCTGTACGGCCTCTACTATTTTTCGCTCGCCCTCCAGGGGGTGATCAGCTTCCTGCTCGCGGCATGGCTGTGGGTCAAGGCCGGCCAGCAGACGGGCATGCGGCCGCTCGCGCTGTTTTGCATGGGCATCGGCCTGTGGGGCACCGGCCAGCTCGCGATCAACCTCGGCGACGACCAGGTGGCGCAGTTCGGCAAAATGCTGGTCAACACCGGGCCACTGAACACGGTATTTTTTCTGCATTTCGTGCTGAGCTTTTTGGGCCGCCTGCACAAGGGCCGCCTGCTCGCCTGGTATGCGGCGGCGGTGTCGCTGGTGCTGGCGATCTGGATCTGGGACATGGGGCAGCTCCAGCCCTGGCTCGGCTTCGCGCGCTATTACGTGTTCCCCACATGGGGCTGGGTGCCCGGCATCTTCGTCACCTTCACAAGCACCTGGGCGTATGTTCTGCTGCTGCTGGCGTGGCCGGCAGCGGGGCCCAAAAAGCGCGGCCAGATCGTGGCCTTGTGCCTGGCAGGCATCTGGGGCTCGGTGGCGACACTGATGTTCCTGAACGCCTCGTTCGGGATTCCGATTTTTCCGTACAGCGTGATCCTGCTGCCGTTCTACGCCGCGCTGCTGGTGTTCGGCATCCTGCGCTACGACCTGATGGCGGTCAACCTGTGGGCCAACCGCTTCCTCGCGTGGCTGGCGCTAAGCGTGGCGACGGTGGCCATCGCCGCGCTGTGTATCAGCCTGGTGGCGCAGACCGGTTTTGCGCCTTTCGCGGCGCTGCCCTTGTGGCAGCTCTGGCTGCTGGGGACCATGATGCTGGGCGCCACGCTGGTGCTCGAAGGGCCGACCCGGCGCGCGATGGAAAAGCTGATTTTCCCGGGCGCCCATCTGGAGGCGGGCGTGCTCGCGGAGTGGCGCGAACGGCTCGAGGCGGCCGGCAACTGGCAGACGCTCGAAACCGTCGCCGCCGACACGCTCGGCGCCCACCTGCGCCAGCCGATGAGCGTCGTGCTGGCCGCGACCGCGCCCGCGCCCGGTGGCGGTCCCTGCGTGCATTGCTACCTCAAGCTCGAAGCCGGCCAGCCCTTGCCTAACTGGCGCAGCGATTTGATCGGGTGGGAGGGCGCCACCCCGACCGTGCAGCGGGTCGGCGAGGTGTTTGGCGCCCTGCTGGCGGCGGCGGCCGCGCGGCTCGACCAGCTGCTGCGTTACGCCGAACAGGAAAAGCGCAGCCTGCAGCAGGCCCACCTGCTCGAGCTGGGCGGGCTGTCGGCGACGGTGGCGCACGAGTTGCGCAACCCGCTCAACATAATCAGCATGGCGGCCGTGTCGTGCCCGCCCGAGACGCGCGCCGAGATCCGCACCCAGATCGAACGGGCCGACCACCTGATCCAGGATTTGCTCAGTTACTCGGGCGAAGTGCGCCTCAACCGCCAACCGGTCAACGTGGCCGAACTGGCGCGCTCGGTCGCCGCCGCGCATCCCGGGGCGAACATCGAGATCGCCATCGACGCGGGCTTGAATGCCCACATCGACCGCATGCGCGGCGAACAAATTCTGGGCAACCTGCTTAACAATGCGATCGCCATGTTGCGCGGCCGTCCCGACCCGCGCGTGCGGATCGAGGCCGCATCGGCGCCCGGCCAGCGGATCGCGCTGCGCGTGTGCGACAACGGTCCGGGTGTGGCGGCCGACCTTGCGGGCGAGCTGTTCCAGCCATTTAAAACGCGGCGACCGGGCGGCACCGGACTTGGCCTGGCGATCGTGCGCCGCCTGACCGAGGCGCACGGCGGCAGCGTCGAGCTGGTCACGCGGGTCGGCTGGAACTGCTGCTTCGAACTCCACTTACCGGACACCCCATGACCATGCAACGCATCCTGCTTGTCGACGACGAACCGGCCTTCCAACGCCTGTGTGGCGCGTGGCTCTCTAGCCTCGGCTACCAGGTCATGATGGCGGCCACGGCCGAGCAAGTGCACGCGCTGACGGCGCAGCACAGCTTCGACCTGGTGCTGCTCGATCTGGCCCTGCCGCCGTCGTTCACGCCGGAGGAGGGCCTGGCGCTGCTGCCTGGCCTTGCGCCGGCGCCGGTGGTGGTCATGACCGGCCACGCCGACCGCGAACTGGCCCTGCGCGCGATCGGCCTGGGGGCGTGGGACTTTTTGCCCAAGCCGCTGGACCCGGACCTGTTGCGCGTGGTGGTCGAGCGCGCGCTGACCAAGCGCCGCCTCGAGCACGAACTGGCGCAGTGGCGCGCGCGCGGACTGCAGGACGACAGCACCATGGGCCTGATCGGCGCCAGCGCCGACCTGGGCGAACTGCGCTCCCTGATCCGGCGCATCGCGCCGACCGATGTGCCGGTCATGATCACCGGACCCAGCGGCACCGGCAAGGAGCTCGTCGCGCGCGCCCTTCACGGGCATGGCAAACGCGCCGGCAAGCCGTTCGTGGCGGTCCATTGCGGCGCCATTCCGGGCGAGCTGTTCGAGAGCGAGTTGTTCGGCCATTGCAAGGGCAGTTTCACGGGCGCGGACCGCGACCGCATCGGCCTGATCGCCGCCGCTGACGGCGGCACCTTGTTCTTGGACGAGGTCGGGGAGATGCCGCTGGCGATGCAGGTCAAGCTGCTGCGCTTTTTACAGTCGAGCAGTTTCTTTGCGATCGGGGGGCGCGCCGAACAGCGCGTCGACGTGCGCATCGTCGCCGCCACCAACCGCGACCTGGCCGCGATGATCGACGAGAAGACGTTCCGCGACGACCTGTTCTACCGTCTCAAGGGGATCGGCTTGCGGACCACGGCGCTGGCCGAGCGGGCCGAGGATGTGGCGCCGATCGCGCAGGCCATCGCCGCCGCTGCGGACGGTGCCAAGCGGCTCGCGGCGCCGGCGCTCGAATGGGTCGGCGCGCGCGCGTGGCCGGGCAATGTGCGGCAGTTGCAGCATTGTGTGCAAACGGCGGCCGCGTTGGCGGGCAAGCAAAGCGAGATTACGGTCGACGATCTGGCGCTCGCCTGCGGCGAGGTGGCGGCGCCCGCGCAGCAGGCCGAGGCCGGGCCGCTCGAGGCCCAGCTGGCGGTGTTGGAGAAGCGCTTGATCGTGGCCGCGCTCGAGGAGAGCCGGCACAACCACACGCACGCGGCCAGGCAGCTTGGGATCTCGCGTGTCGGGCTGCTCAACAAGATGCGGCGGCACGGCTTGCGTTAGCGCCGTCGTCCTCGCGGATGCGGGGACCTATAGATCGGTGGCTCAGAGCAACTGTTCTATGGGTCCCCGCATCCGCGAGGACGATGTGGGGGTGTTTTTACGACGCGATTTCTGACGCAATTTGGTTATTGATATGGCCCGGGATTACTTCGGGCAGGCCCTTCGCACGGGATCTGTTCGATCGACCGTGCGGGAGCCTGGAACGCTTTACGCGTCGGGTGCGGCTTTTTGCGCGGGCGTCATGCGCTTGGCGCTGACCACGACCGTCATCATCTCAGTGTCGATAACTTCGACGGCTGGCGCCGCGACCGGTGCGCGTGCCGGCGCTGAAGGCGATGCCGCAATCGCCGTCACGGCGGTCAGTGCAAGGGCGACGATGAAAACCAGTTCCATGTTTTTGAGGATGTTCATTTTGTGTCCTTTTGATTAGTGTGGACACAGTATGAATCCCCGCGACATATAACTCCAATTCAATGTTTAGATGCTACCCATTCACAAATCGAATGTTTTGAGCGAAATGTTTTATGGCTGATATCGATTGCGTGAATAATGTTTTTATTCAGCGAGTAGTTTTTTTATATCGTCCATCATCTTCTCGGGCTCGGTCAACGGCGCATAACGCTTGTACACGCTGCCATCCTTGCGCACCAAAAACTTGGTGAAATTCCACTTGATCGCCTCGAAGCCGAGCAGGCCCGGCGCCTCCTTCTTGAGCGCGGCGAACAGCGGATGGGTGGCGTTGCCGTTGACATCGATCTTCGAGAACAGGGGGAAGGTGACGCCGAAGTTTTTCTCGCAAAACGCGCCGATCTCGGCCTCGCTGCCCGGCTCCTGCCCCTTGAACTGGTTGCACGGGAAGCCGAGCACCACCACGCCCTTGTCCTTGAACTGCTCGTAGACCTTTTCGAGCCCCTTGTACTGGGGCGTGAAGCCGCAGGCGCTGGCCGTGTTCACGATCAGCAGGACCTTGCCCTTGTACTGGGACAGGTCCACCTCGTCGCCGCTGATGCCGGTCGCCTGGAAATCGAAGATGTTGGCGCTCATTACACGATCCCCAGATGGTGGGTGCCCGACGACAGGTCGCGGCCTACCGACTCCTTGCCCTTCAACTTGATCTGCAGGCGCAGGTCGTTGACCGAGTCGGCGTTGCGCAGCGCGTCCTCGTAGCTGATTTTGTCGGCCTCGTGCAGGTCGAACAGCGCCTGGTCGAAGGTCTGCATGCCCAGTTCGCGCGACTTCTTCATGATCTCCTTGATCTCGTGCACCTGGCCCTTGAAAATCAGGTCCGAGATCAGCGGCGAATTGAGCATGATCTCGATCGCCACGCAGCGGCCCTTGACCTCCTTGCGCGGAATCAGTCGCTGCGAGATCAGGCCGCGCAGGTTGAGCGACAAGTCCATCAGCAGTTGCTGGCGGCGCTCCTCGGGGAAGAAGTTGATGATCCGGTCGAGCGCCTGGTTCGAGCTGTTCGCGTGCAGCGTGGCCAGGCACAGGTGGCCGGTCTCGGCGAACGCGATCGCGTGCTCCATCGTTTCGCGGTCGCGGATCTCGCCGATCTGGATCACGTCGGGCGCCTGCCGCAGCGAATTTTTAAGCGCCGCCTCGAACGATTCGGTGTCGACCCCGACCTCGCGCTGCGTGATCACGCAGTTGCGGTGCGGGTGCACGTATTCGACCGGGTCCTCGATCGTGATGATGTGGCCGTAGCTGTTCTCGTTGCGGTACCCGACCATCGCCGCCAGCGTCGTCGATTTGCCCGAACCGGTCGCGCCCACCATGATGACCAGGCCGCGCTTGGACATGACCACCTCCGACAGCACCGGCGGCAGGTCGAGGTCCTCGAGCCGCGGGATGGTGGTGGTGATGACACGCAGCACCATGCCCACGCAGCTCATCTGCACAAAGGCCGAGACGCGGAAGCGCCCGAGGTCGCCGGGGCTGATCGCGAAGTTCGACTCCTTGGTCAGCTCGAAACCGGCGGTCTGCTTGTCGTTCATGATCGAACGGGCCAGATCGGCGGTGTGCACCGACGTCAGCGGCTGGCTCGACACGGGCGTCATTTTGCCGTCGATCTTGATGGCGGGCGGAAAGCCGGCCGTGATGAACAGGTCGGAGCCGCCCTTGCTGGTCATCAGGCGCAGCAGGTCGAACATGAATTTTGATGCCTGGTCGCGTTCCATTGTTTATCCTTGGATGCAGGTTAGCCGGGGAAGTTGTCCGGGATTTTAGCCGCATGTCGCGCCGCGCTGGGGGAAATAACGTTGCGGCGCACCAGGTCCGTCAGATTTTGGTCCAGGGTCTGCATGCCGACGTTGCTGCCGGTCTGGATCGCCGAGTACATCTGGGCGATCTTCGCTTCGCGGATCAGGTTGCGGATCGCCGGCGTGCCGATCATGATCTCGTGCGCGGCCACGCGGCCGCTGCCGTCCTTGGTCTTGAGCAGGGTTTGCGAAACCACCGCCTGCAGCGACTCGGACAGCATCGCCCGCACCATCTCTTTTTCGTCCGCCGGGAACACGTCGACGATACGGTCGATCGTCTTCGCCGCCGACGAGGTGTGCAGCGTGCCGAACACGAGGTGGCCCGTCTCCGCCGCCGACAGCGCCAGCCGGATCGTCTCGAGGTCGCGCAACTCGCCGACCAGGATGCAGTCCGGGTCTTCGCGCAGCGCCGAGCGCAGCGCGTTGTTGAACGAGAGCGTGTGCGGCCCGACCTCGCGCTGGTTGATCAGGCACTTCTTGGAGTCGTGCACGAATTCGATCGGGTCTTCGATCGTCAAAATGTGGCCGTATTCGTTCTCGTTGAGGTGGTTCACCATCGCCGCCAGCGTGGTCGACTTGCCCGAACCGGTCGGACCCGTGACCAGCACCAGGCCGCGCGGACGCATCGCCAGGTCGCCGAAGATCTTGGGCGCCTTCAAGTCCTCGAGGCTCAGGATCTTCGACGGAATGGTCCGCAGCACGGCGGCGGCGCCCCGCTCCTGGTTGAAGGCGTTGACGCGGAAGCGCGCCAGGCCCGGAATCGCGAACGAAAAGTCGCACTCGAGCACTTCCTCGTAGGCCTTGCGCTGGCCGTCGTTCATGATGTCATAGATCATCCCGTGCACGTCCTTGTGCTCGAGCGGCGGCAGGTTGATGCGGCGCACGTCGCCATGCACCCGGATCATCGGCGGCAGGCCGGACGACAGGTGCAAGTCCGACGCTTTGTTCTTTACCGAGAATGCGAGTAATTCCGAGATGTCCATTTATAATCCTTGTGCCGTGTTTGTGCCGTGTATGGGGGGCACGCCCCGTGTGCGCTCGCGCATCGATCGAAGTGCTTTAATTGCCCGCTGAAAATGATTATGTCCACAATCTCCCACAACTTGCAAGCGGTCGATGCGAGTATTGTTGCTGCCGCCGACGCGGCGCGGCGCCCGCGCGCGTCCATCTCGCTGCTCGCGGTGAGCAAGACGTTCCCGCCCGCCGCCGTCATCGAGGCGGTCGGGGCCGGCCAGCGCGCCTTCGGCGAGAATTACCTGCAGGAGGCGCTCGACAAGATCGCCGCGCTCGCCGCGGCCCTGCCGGAGGTGCCGCTCGCGTGGCATTTCATCGGCCCCATCCAGAGCAACAAGACGCGCCCGATCGCCGCCGCCTTCGACTGGGTGCACACGGTCGAGCGCCTCAAAATCGCCGAGCGCCTGTCGGAGCAGCGTCCGGCGGGGCTCGCGCCCCTTAATATCTGTCTTCAGGTAAATATCAGTGGCGAAGCGAGCAAGAGCGGGGCGGCCCCCGCGGCGCTGCCGGAGCTCGCGCGCGCGGTCGCGCTGCTGCCCAACCTGCGCCTGCGCGGCCTGATGGCGATCCCCGAGCCCGAGACCGACCCGGCGCGCCAGCGCGCCGCCTTCGCCGCCGTGCGGCGCCTGTATGAACAACTGCGCGCCGAAGGCCATGCGCTCGACACCCTGTCGATGGGCATGTCGGGCGACCTTGGCGCCGCCATCGCCGAGGGCGCGACCATGGTGCGCATCGGCTCGGCCATCTTCGGCGCCAGACACTACGACTGACACTACAACTGACACTACGACCGTCACTACGACTACATAAAGGAACACGCATGCGTATTTCATTCATCGGCGGCGGGAATATGGCCTCGGCCCTGATCGCGGGCCTGGCCGGCAAGCTCACCGACGGCGCCAACATCCACGTGGTCGACCCGAACCCCGACGCGCTGGCGCGCCTGCAGGCGGCGTTCGGGGTCGGCGTGGCCCCGCAGATCGACGCCACGCTGGCCGACAGCGAGGTGATCGTGCTGGCCGTCAAACCGCAGCAGATGCGCGAAGTGGCGGCCGCGCTGCTGCCGCACCTGGGCCGGGCGCGGCCGCTGCTGCTGTCGATCGCGGCCGGGATCCGCAGCGCCGACCTGGCGCGCTGGCTGGGCGGCTACGGCGCGATCGTGCGCAGCATGCCGAACACGCCGGCCCTGATCGGGCGCGGCATCACGGGCATGGTCGCCAGCGCCGGCGTGAGCGCGGCGCAAAAGGCCTCTGCCGACGCCATCATGAAGGCAGTCGGCGCCACCGTCTGGCTGGCCGACGAGGCGCTGATCGATCCGGTCACGGCGGTCTCGGGCAGCGGCCCGGCGTATGTTTTCTACTTCATCGAGGCGATGCAGCAGGCGGCGGTCGAACTGGGCTTGTCGGCGCAGCAGGGCCGCGAGCTGGCGCTGGCCACCTTTGCCGGCGCGGCCGAGCTGGCGGCCGCCTCCAACGAGCCGGTCGAGCTGCTGCGCGCGCGCGTGACCTCCAAGGGCGGCACCACGCACGCGGCCATCACCAGGATGGAGCAGGACGCGGTGGGGCCGGCGATCGTGGCTGCGATCAAGGCGGCGGCGGCGCGCGGGCGCGAGCTCGGCGACGAACTCGGCGCGGGCGATTGACCGGAAATTGAATTGAAACGGGCCGGCGCAAACGCCGGCCCGCGTGCCGTCTTAGGAGCCGTGAATAAACGGTTCCTTAGCCGAGGGCGCGCCGCTGCAGCATGCCGCGCACCATTTTGTAGGCCGACATGGCGCCCGTGATCAGCGTCATCGCGCCGCCCGGGCGGGTCGCGATCAGGCCCAGCACGACGCCGCCGACGGCGAGCGCGATTTTCGCGCGGCCGCCGAACATGGCCGACAGGGCGCCGCCGGCGACCGGGGCGACCAGCTCGCTCACCTGCTGCCTTTGGGCGGCGATCTGCGCGATCAGGGCCGCGCGCCGCGCCGCCGTGGTCGGCGCCGCCGGCGCGATCGCGTCGCAGAGTGCGTCGGGGGGGGCGTCCCGGCCTGCGTCGGACGATGCGTCGAGCCGCGCGTCGGGCAGTGTGTCAGTGTTCATCGGATTGCCTCGCCATCTTGATGAAGTTGATGTCCTTGCCAAATTCGGCCAGGGTGTCGCCCAGCAGTTTGGGCTTGGTCGCAAAGCTGTTGCGCACCTTCAGGCCCAGCGCCACGCCGGCCACCGTGAACAAACCGGCCAACGACAGCACTGCCGCGAGGCGGTGCGTGTCCCAGAATATCGCGATGACGAAAAACGCGAGGAAAATCGTGGCCAGGCCGAGCAGGAACATCGAGGCCAGCGCGAGCAGCAGATAGCCGATCAGGCGCCGCGATTCTTCTTCGAGTTCGAGCGCGGCCAGTTCGACCCGCGTGCGCAGGATGTCCGTGAACGTGGACGCGATGCGTCCCACCACCTCGGGGAGCGCCACGGTTATTTACGGGCGATGAGCATGCCGATCACGACGCCGACCGCCGCGCCGATGCCCACCGACTTCCATGGGTTTTCGGTCACGTACTCGTCGGTGGCCTTGGCCGCGATCTTGGTCTTTTCGACCACGTTCTGCTCGAAACGGACCAGGTCTTCCTTGGCGTTGTGCAAGGTGCGCTCGAACTTGGCCTTGGCGGCCTGGAACTCTTCACCCGTCAACTGGCCGCCGTTGCGCAGCCACGATTCGGCGTCGGAAATGACGGTTTTAAGGTCGTTCATCAACTGGTCGCGGGCGCCGGTCTGGGTTGGAATTGGTTCGATCATGGTTGGCCTCATTGGTAAAATATGGTGTGCATGACAGTGTAGGTAGGACGCCCTGGCGCACCTTGCGCCCGAACAAGCCCATTCCCCGCCGCATGCCCTAAGTACAGCACACTTTCAGGATAGCTCACGAAACAAACTTATCGTAATGCATAGTCTAACGCGACTCCAGCAAAGATGGCCGCACCCAAGAAATTGTTGTGGCGAAATGCCGCAAAACAGCCCATGCGCTCGCGCGCGCGGATCAGGGTGTAGTGGTAAAGCGCGACCGCGGCGGCGACGGCCACGCCGGCCACGAACCAGGCGCGCAGGCCGAATTCCCAGCCGCACCACAGGATGATCGCCAGCGCCAGGCCGTAGCACAGCATCACGGCGGCCACGTCGTAGCGTCCGAAGGTGATGGCCGAGGTGCGGATGCCGATCTTGAGGTCGTCGTCGCGGTCGACCATCGCGTACTCGGTGTCGTAGGCCACGGCCCAGAACACATTGGCCAGCAGCAGCCACCACGCCAGCGCGGGCACCTGGCCCTGCACGGCGGCAAAGCCCATCGGGATGCCGAAGCCGAAGGCGATCCCGAGGTAGGCCTGGGGAATGGCGAAAAAACGCTTGAAATACGGGTAGCTGGCCGCGATCACGACCGCCGCGACCGACAATTGCTTGGTCAGCGTGTTGAGCGGCAAAATCAGCGCGAAGGCGAGCAGGGCGAGCACGCCGGCCACCGCCAGCGCCTCCCAGCCCTTGATCTTGCCGCTCGTGAGGGGCCGCTCGGCGGTGCGCTTGACGTGCTTGTCGATGTCGCGGTCGGCGTAATCGTTGACGGCGCAGCCGGCCGAGCGCATCAACACGGTGCCGAGCACGAAGATGGCCAGCACCAGCGGGTCGGGCACGCCGCCCGAGGCCAGCCACAGGGCCACCAGGGTCGGCCACAGCAGCAGCAGGATGCCGATCGGCTTGTCCAGCCTGATCAAGCGGAAGTACAGGGCCAGCTTGTCCATGTCGCAAACTTTGTTCTACGAAAGATGCGAATTTTACTCCCCGGGGGCGTACTGCGGGCGATCCCCGTGGCCGATTTTCCCATGATAAGATTATTGCATTTTCAACAATCAGGCGCCAATGACACCCGAGACCGCGAACCAGCTGCGCCTGCGTCCCGCCTGGAGCGGCCTGCTGCCGGCCGCGCCCTTCGTCGGCGCCGCGCTGGCGCTGGTGTTCTTGCTGATGCGCGGCGCCGGCGTGCTGGGCCCGGCGCGCTGGCAGTGGGCGTTGCCGCTCGGTTTCGTGCTGATGGCGGCCGTGCCGTGGATACTGCTTTCGCGCCAGGGCCGGCGCGAGATCGGCCTGAAGGCGCCGACCGGCCGCTTCGCCTTCTCCGGTGCGCTCGCCTGCGGCGCCGCCTCGGCCCTGCTGTGCTTCGCACTGGGCATGCTCCTGTACGGGCGCGGCGCCGACAATTGGTACGTCAGCATCGCCGACAGCTACCGCCGGGCGATCCCGGCCGGCGGCATGAGCCCGCTGATGCTGCAAATCGCCCTGACGCTGCCGGCCTGCATCTTCAGCCCGGTCGGCGAGGAGATCTTCTTCCGCGGTTTTTTGCAGCGCGCGTTCGCGCAGCGCTGGGGCGCGCGCGCCGGCGGCTGGATCGAGTCAAGCGTGTTCGGGCTGGTCCATCTGGTGCACCACGGCCTGGTGGCCAACGCCGCCGGCTTGCGGCCGGGGATCGTCTCGGCCGCGCTGTGGGTGGTGTTGATGGTGCTTACGGCGCGCATGTTCGGCGAGATCCGGCGGCGCGCCGACTCGGTGCTGCCCGCGATCGCCGCCCACGCCGCCTTCAACTTCACGATGAGCATGGCGATCTTCCAGGCGCTCTGGTGAGCGCCCCAAGTCCGGCAGTCTAGCCGGCGCTGGCCGGCGCGAGCATCTCGACGCCCGGCAGTTCGCACGCGGCGATCGCCGCGCACAGGGCCGAAATGGCGGCGCGCCGCGTGAAGCTCTTGCGCCAGACGAGCACCACGCGGCGCGTGGGCACCGGCTCGGCGAACGGCACGTAGCGCAGCAGCCCGTCGGTGCTGCCCATGTCGGGCACCGAGGCGCGC
The DNA here is from genome assembly GCF_003011895.2 of Massilia glaciei. Classification (GTDB taxonomy): domain Bacteria; phylum Pseudomonadota; class Gammaproteobacteria; order Burkholderiales; family Burkholderiaceae_D; genus Telluria_A; species Telluria_A glaciei. The sequence continues at coordinate 29,640 of NZ_PXWF02000223.1, forward strand.
GGCAGCACGGTCAGGCCGATGCCGCTGGCGACCATGTGGCGGATGGTCTCGAGCGATGAGCCCTCGAAGGTGCGCTGCATGCCGTTGCCGCTCGAGGCGTAGCGCGCCATATCGGGGCACACCTCAAGCACCTGGTCGCGGAAGCAGTGGCCGTTGCCGAGCAACAGCATGGTCTCGGACTTGAGATCCTGCGCCGACACGGCCTTGCGCTTGGCCCACGCGTGCTGCTTGGGCATGGCGACCACGAACGGCTCGTCGTAAAGCGGCTCCATCGACATGCCGTGCTCGGGCAGGGGCAGCGCCATGATGGCCGCGTCGAGCTCGCCCTGGCGCAGCAATTCGAGCAGGCGCACGGTGAAATTCTCCTGCAGGATCAGCGGCATCTGCGGCACCCGTTCGATCACCTGCCGCACCAGCGGCGGCAGCAGGTAGGGGCCGATGGTGTAGATCACGCCGAGCCGCAAGGGGCCGGCCAGCGGATCCTTGTTCTGCTTGGCGAGCTCCTTGATCGCGGCGGTCTGCTCGAGCACGCGTTCGGCCTGGGCGATGATCTGGGCCCCGAGCGGGGTCACCGAGACCTCGGCGCCGCCGCGTTCGAACAGCAGCACGCCGAGCTCGTCCTCGAGTTTCTTGATCGCCACCGACAGCGTCGGCTGGGCCACGAAGCAGGCCTCGGCCGCGTGGCCGAAATGTTTTTCGCGCGCGACGGCGACGATGTATTTCAATTCTGTCAATGTCATAATTTATTGAAACATATTGGTTGCCTAGATACAACAGTTAAAATGGTGGTCGGCCGCTGATTTATTTGCATTTTACCGGAACCGTGTCGATATAATTGCCAGGCCAGCCGCGTCCGACGGCCCCACACAGAAAGCCCGCATGTCCACATTTGGTCCAGCCGAAGCGCAAACCTACATCCACAAATTGCTGACCGTGATGCACCATCAGGGCGGCTCCGACCTGTTCATCTCGGCCGATTTCCCTCCCAGCATGAAGCACCAGGGCGCGATGAAGCCCATGAGCCAGCAAAAACTGAGCGGCGAGGTGACGCGCTCGCTGGCCTTGTCGCTGATGAACGACAAGCAGCGCGCCGAGTTCGAGGAGATGATGGAGTGCAACTTCGCGATCTCGCTGCCGAACGTCTGCCGCTTCCGGATCAATGTCTATGTGCAGCAGCAATGCGTGGCGATGGTGTGCCGCACGATCGCCTCCGAAATTCCGAACTTCGAAAAGCTCGACCTGCCCGACGTGCTCAAGGACGTCATCATGACCAAGCGCGGCCTGGTGCTGGTCGTTGGCGGCACCGGTTCGGGCAAGTCGACCACGTTGGCGGCGATGATCGACTACCGCAACCAGAATTCGGCCGGCCACATCATCACGGTCGAGGATCCGGTCGAATACGTGCACCGCAACAAGGGCTGCCTGATCACACACCGCGAGGTCGGGGTCGACACGCTGAGCTGGCACAATGCGCTCAAGAACACGCTGCGCCAGGCGCCCGACGTGATCCTGATCGGCGAGATCCGCGACACCGAGACCATGGAGCACGCGATCGCGTTCGCCGAGACCGGCCACCTGTGCCTCGGCACGCTGCACGCGAACAACTCGAACCAGACGATGGACCGGATCATCAACTTCTTCCCCGAGGAGCGGCGCAACCAGCTGCTGATGGACTTGTCGTCGAACCTGCGCGCGATCGTCTCGCAGCGCCTGGTCAAGACCGAGGACGGCAAGGGCCGCAAGGCGGCGATCGAAATTCTGCTCAACACAGCGACGATCGCCGAGATGATCCTCAAGGGCAATTTCCAGGCGATCAAGGAAATCATGCACAAGTCGCGCGAGCTGGGCATGTGCACCTTCGACCAGGCGCTCTACGAGCTCTACAACAAGGGCGCGATCGGCTACGACGAGGCGATCCGCAACGCCGACTCGGCCAACGGCCTGCGCCTGCAGATCAAGCTGCGTGGCGACCGCAAGGAGCCGGACGCCGCCAACAAGGGCAATTCGAACGACCTGTCGATGGCGATCGAGGAGGAACCGGAGGAAGAAGAGCCGGCCAAGTAGGGGTGGCAGGCGGTCCCGCCCACGACGGGCCTCCGCTTTCGGGTGGGGGCCTGTGTTAGTTTACCGTTCCGAATTCGACAAAGACCCCTATGCCCGATTTTGAATCGAAGATTTGCGCCCGCGAGCAATTGCAGGCGCGCGTGGCCGCGCTGCCCAAGCCGGTCGTGCTGACCAACGGCGTGTTCGATATTTTGCACCGCGGCCACGTGACCTATCTGGCGCAGGCGCGCGCGCTGGGCGCCTCGCTGGTGGTGGCCGCCAACACCGACGCCTCGGTGCGCCGGCTCGGCAAGGGCGACGACCGTCCGCTCAACAACGCGGCCGACCGCATGGCCGTGCTCGCCGCGCTGGAGTCGGTCAGTCTGGTCGTTGATTTCGACGAGGACACGGCGCTCGAGGTGGTGCTGCAGGCGCGCCCGGAGATCTACGCCAAGGGCGGTGACTACGACATGGCCGCCATTCCCGAGGGGCGGGCGGTGCTGGCCTACGGCGGGCAGGCCGTCGCGATCGATTTCGAGCACGACCGCTCGACCACGAAGCTGCTCACGAAAGTGCGCGAAGCTAAATAGCGGCGCCGAGCAGGACCAAGCAGCAGCAAGCAGCAAGCAGCAAGCAACAGCAAGCAGCAAGCAGCAAGCAGCAAGCAACAGCAAGCAGCAAGCAGCAAGCAGCAAGCAGCAAGCAACAGCAAGCAGCAAGCAACAGCAAGCAGCAAGCAGCAAGCAGCAAGCAGCAGCAAGCAGCAGCAAGCAGCAGCAAGCAGCAGCAAGCAGCAGCAAGCAGAAGCAAGCAGAAGAAAGCAGAAGAAAGCAGAAGCAAGCAGAAGCAAGCAGAAACAAGCAGCAACAAGCAGCAACAAGCAGCAACAAGCAGCAACAAGCAGCAACAAGCAGCAAGCAGCAGCAAGCAGCAGCAAGCAGCAGCAAGCAGCAAGCAGCAAGCAGCGGCAAGCAGCGCCAAGCAGCGCTAACAGAAAGCGCAAACTAAACACTCCGTCATCCCCGCGAAGGCGGGGACCCATACTGAGCGAGTAAACACGTGCAGTTCGAATGTTTAGGCCCGCAACCTGCGCGTAAAAAAAATTTGAGGCGACCCATGACTGTATATTCAGCATGGGTCCCCGCGTTCGCGGGGATGACGGTAGTTTTCGCGGGGATGACGGGGGATGTTCGCGGGGATGACGAGGATTCGCGAGAAGTTTTCTGCCAATGGCAGGAATGGCAGAGATTCGCGGGGAGCCGTTTCTCAGGAGTGACGGGGATACGCCGCCGCCTTACGCGCCGCCAGCATAGCCGTTCTGGCGCCAAGCCTCAAACACCACCACCGCCACCGTGTTCGACAAATTCAAACTGCGGTTATCCGGCCGCATCGGCAGGCGGATGCGCTGCCCGACCGGAAACGACTCGCGCAGCGCGACGGCCAGCCCGCGCGTCTCCGACCCGAACACGAACACATCGCCCGGCAAAAAGGCCGCGTCGGCGAACGGCGACGACCCGTGCGTGGTCATCGCGAACATGCGCGCCGGATCGGGCCGGGTGTCGGCCATGAACGCATCCCAATCCTTGTGCACCTTCATCGTGGCGTAGTCGTGATAGTCCAGCCCGGCGCGCTTCATTTTGCTGTCGTCGAGCGGAAAGCCGAGCGGTTCGATCAGGTGCAACTGCGCGCCCGTGTTGGCGCACAGGCGGATGACGTTGCCCGTGTTGGGCGGGATCTCGGGTTCGACCAAAACGACGTGGAACAAGGTGCTTCTCCTTCAGTGGCAAAACATGATCAGTGGGGCGGGGTGCGCGCGAACACAAAATTGCTCACGCGCGCCGCGCCAAAACGTTTGAACGTCGCGGCCAGCTCGTCGAGGGTGTGGCCGCTCGTCATGACATCGTCGACGAGGCCGACGTGCTGGCCGCGCACCATCGCCAGCGCCTCGGGCGCAATGATAAACGCATTGCGCAGGTTGCCGACCCGTTCCTGCGGCGCCACGCTCGACTGCGCCGCCGTCTCGCGCGCCCGGATCGCCAGCCGCGCCCGCAGCGGGATGCCGAGCGCGCGCGCGAGCGGGCGCGCGATCTCGAGCGCCTGGTTGAAGCCGCGCTCCTGCAACCGGCGCGGCCCCAGCGGCACCGGGCACAGCACATTGGGCAGCAGCAGCGCCGCCTGCGCGCGCACGCTGGCGGCGATTGCCTGCGCGAACCAAGGCGCCAGCGCGAGCTGGCCGCCGAATTTCAGTTGCAGCAGCAGTTGGTCGACCGGCGCCGCGTAGTCGGCCGCCGCCACCGTCGCATCGTACGCCGGCCGGCGCACCAGGCAGGCCGCGCAGCGCAGGCCCGCCTCGAATGCGGCGAGCGGGTTGGCGCATTGCTTGCAGCGCGCGCGGCGCGGCGCGATGAACTGCGCGTGGCACGGCGCGCACACGCAGGCGTCGCTGCGGGCGCCGCACAGGGCGCACGAGGACGGCAACAGGGCGCGCGCCAGCGCGGCCGCGACCACGGACCATTGCAGGGAGGGCAGGCGCAATCGGGCGGTCATCGGACTGGTTCCCCTTCAAGCATGTACACTGCCGCATTGTCCCATAATCCCACTATCTCATTTCGCCGCTTCGCCACCATGGTTTCCCCACAATCCCCGTCCAAGCTGAGCGCGCCGATCGAATTGGCGCGCGTGCGCCGCCTGTTTTCGCGCCCGCACAAAATCGACCCGTCCAACTTCCTGCGCCGCGAAATCGCCGGCCGCATGCACGAGCGGCTCGGCGTGGTCAAGATCATGCCGCGCCGCGTGCTCGACGCCGGTTGCGGCGCCGGCGCCGACCTGGCGCTGCTGCAAAAGGATTTCCCGGCCGCCCAGATCATCGGGCTCGACGCCGCCCCGGCGATGGTCGAGGCCGCGCAAGCGCCCGCGTCCGCGCTGCGCTCGCTCAACCAGATGCTCAGCAAATTGCTGCCCTCCAAGGCCGGGATCGACCTGCTGTGCGGCGACTTCGGCGAGCTGCCGCTGGCGCGCGACAGCATCGACCTGGTCTGGTCGAACCTGGCGCTGCACTGGCATCCGCAGCCCGACCGCGTGTTCGCCGAGTGGCGCCGCGTGCTGCGCACCGACGGCCTGCTGATGTTCTCCAATTTCGGCCCTGACAGTCTGCGCGAGGTGCGCACCGCCTTCGGCGCGCTCGACGCGGCGCCGCACGCGCTGCCCTTCGTCGACATGCACGACTTCGGCGACCAGCTCGTCGAGGCCGGCTTCTCGACCCCGGTCATGGACATGGAGGTGATCACCGTCACCTACGACACGCTGCCGGCCCTGCTGGCCGACGTGCGCGCGCTGGGTGGCCAGCCGCTGGCCACGCGCCGGCGCGGCCTGGTCGGGCGCGCCGCCTGGCAGCGCGTGCTCGACGCCTTCGAGCGCCAGCGCCGGCCCGACGGCAAGCTCGGCCTGACCTTCGAGGTGATCTACGGCCACGCGTTCCGGCCGGCGCCGCGCGTGACCGCCGGCGGCGAGGCGATCGTGCGCTTCATGCCGCGCAAGTAGCGGGTCGGGCGGCGGGCCGGGCGGCGCGCGGGGCGGGCGCGGCGTGCTTGGATTTTCCGCCATGCTTGCCCAAAAGGCTACAAAGGCGCAATATTTCGCGCCAAAGTGCCTATGGGGCAACGCATTACTCCTTGATGGTGGAGCTAGTCCTTTAGTATAATCAATGACTAATTTTGTCGACTCTGGGGTTGAAGCGCTCGAATTCAAGGCTTCCCGCGCCCCGGTTCGGCCGAAAGCAATGGCAAGTCAGCGCTCATCAGTGTTTTCAGTTCACCTGTGATCGATGTCCCGGTTCCAGCCGGGCCCACGGCGTTTTTTGCGCCCCGGGCCGGCATGGGGCCTTTTTGTGCGATGGTTTAGGAGCGGCGGCGCCAGCATTGACGGGGTCGGACGTCATAAAAAGATTTTTATTTTTGGGTGGTTGGGGAAAACATGACATATGCAAAGCGACTTCAAGCCTTGATGCTCGGCCTGGCGGTGGGCGCCGGTATCCCAGCGTTGGCCGCACCGGCCGCGCCGGCGACGCCGGGGGGCGCGCCGGTGGATTATCAGCTCAATCTGGCGGAGCCGGCGACGCAGATCGCCAAGGAAATCTACACGCTGCACAACGGCATGATGGCTGTTTGCATCGTCATTTTCGTGGCAGTGTTCGGCGTGATGTTCTACTCCATCCTCAAGCACCGCAAATCGGTCGGCCACAAGCCGGCGACGTTCCACGAGTCGACCGCCGTCGAGATCGCATGGACCATCATTCCCTTCCTGATCGTCATCGTCATGGCGCTGCCGGCCACGAGCACCGTGGTCGACATGAAAGACACCTCGAACGCCGACATCACCATTAAAGCTACCGGCATGCAATGGAAGTGGGGTTACGACTACCTCGAGGGCGAGGGCAAGGGCATCACCTTCCTGTCGAACCTGTCGACCCCGCGCGAGCAGATCGGCCAGCCGGGCGTCGCCGCCACCCAGGCCCGCGGCGCCCACTACCTGATGGAGGTGGACAACGAAGTCGTGGTGCCGGTCAACAAGAAGATCCGCATCGTGCTGACCGCCAACGACGTGATCCACGCGTGGATGATCCCCGCCTTCGGCGTCAAGCAAGATGCGATCCCCGGTTTCGTGCGCGACACCTGGTTCAAGTCCGAGCGCACCGGCACCTTCCGCGGCCAATGCGCCGAGCTGTGCGGCAAGGAGCACGCCTTCATGCCGATCGTGGTCCGGGTCGTCACCGACAAGGAATACACGGCGTGGGTCGAGGGAAAGAACAAGGAAATGGCCCTGCTGGCCGAAGACCCAAGCAAGGTCTGGACCCTCGACGAACTCAACACCAAGGGCGCCGACGTGTACGCCAAGAACTGCGCCGTCTGCCACATGGCCAACGGCCAGGGCTCCGAGGGCGCCTTCGCCGCGCTCGACGGCTCGGCCATCGTGAACGGCCCGAAAGCGGCCCACATCGATGTCCTGCTCAACGGTCTCAAGAGCGGCAAGTTCCCGACGGCGATGCCGGCCTGGAACAGCATGTCGAATTCGGAAATTGCTGCGGTGATCACCTACACCCGCAACAACTGGTCGAACAAAGCATCGGAAAACATCGTTCAACCAGCCGAAGTTCTGGCTGCACGCAAGCAATAAGGAGTAGTTAGATGAGCACAAGCATTCTAGACAAGGCCCACGACGACCACGGGCACGACCACGCGCACGACCATCCGCACGGTTACCGCCGCTGGTTGTTCGCGACCAACCACAAGGATATCGGCACGCTGTACCTGTGGTTCTCGATGACCATGCTGATCTCGGGCGGCATCCTGGCCCTGATGATCCGCTCCGAGCTGTTCCAGCCCGGCCTGCAGTTCTTCCGTCCCGAGTTCTTCAACCAGCTCACCACCATGCACGGCCTGGTGATGGTGTTCGGCGCCATCATGCCGGCCTTCGTCGGCTTCGCCAACTGGATGATCCCGCTGCAGATCGGCTGCGCCGACATGGCGTTCGCCCGCATGAACAACTTCTCGTTCTGGCTGCTGCCGCCCGCGGCGCTGCTGCTGGCAACCTCGTTCCTCGTGCCCGGCGGCGCCACCGCCGCCGGCTGGACCCTGTACGCGCCGCTGTCGACGCAAATGGGCCCCGGCATGGACATGGCGATTTTCGCGATGCACCTGATGGGCGCCTCGTCGATCATGGGTTCGATCAACATCATCGTCACCATCCTGAACATGCGCGCCCCCGGCATGACCCTGATGAAAATGCCGATGTTCTGCTGGACCTGGCTGATCACCGCCTACCTGCTGATCGCCGTGATGCCCGTTCTGGCTGGCGCGATCACCATGACCCTGACCGACCGTCATTTCGGCACCTCGTTCTTTAACGCCGCCGGCGGCGGCGACCCGGTCATGTACCAGCACATCTTCTGGTTCTTCGGCCACCCCGAGGTCTACATCATGATTTTGCCGGCGTTCGGCATCGTCTCGCAGATCCTGCCGGCGTTCGCTCGCAAGCCGCTGTTCGGCTACGCGTCGATGGTCTACGCCACCGCGTCGATCGCGATCCTGTCGTTCATCGTCTGGGCCCACCACATGTTCACCACCGGCATGCCGGTCACGAGCCAGCTGTTCTTCATGTACGCGACGATGCTGATCGCGGTGCCGACCGGCGTCAAGGTGTTCAACTGGGTCGCCACGATGTGGAAGGGCTCGATGACGTTCGAAACCCCGATGCTGTTCTCGGTCGGCTTCATCTTCGTGTTCACGATGGGCGGCTTCACCGGCCTGATCCTGGCGGTGACCCCGATCGACATCCAGCTGCAAGACACCTACTACGTCGTCGCCCACTTCCACTATGTGCTGGTGGCCGGTTCGCTGTTCGCGCTGTTCGCGGGCTTCTACTACTGGAGCCCGAAGTGGACCGGTTTCATGTACAGCGAGTTCCGCGGCAAGATGCACTTCTGGCTGTCGCTGATCACGTTCAACATCACCTTCTTCCCGATGCACTTCCTGGGACTTGCGGGCATGCCGCGCCGCTACGCCGATTACTCGGCGCAGTTTACCGACTTCAACGTCGTCGCCACCATCGGCGCCTTCGGTTTCGGTCTGTCGCAGGCATACTTCCTGTTCTTCGTGGTGATCCCGGCGATCCGCGGCGGCGCCAAGGCACCGGCCAAGCCATGGGACGGCGCCGAAGGCCTGGAGTGGACCGTGCCGAGCCCGGCCCCGTTCCACACCTTCGAAACCCCACCGACGGTCAAGTAATTAGAGTAATACTGGCGCTGGCGGGCGCTCGCAGGAGTTGCCCGCCACGCCAGAACCGCTAAGTTGAAAAGATGTCTGATGTCTGATCCAAAGAAGCCGAACAATCTGAAGACCGGTTTGATCATCGCCGCACTGGCCGCGTTTTTTTTCGCGATGGTGTTTATCAAACGAATCTGGCTGTGAGCGAACGTGGCAACTGAACCAACCGGCAAGACCGAATCGAACCGCAAGCTGCTCATCAAGCTGGTCGTCTGCGCGCTGCTGATGGCCGGTTTCGGTTACGCGCTGGTGCCGATCTACAAGCAGCTGTGCGAGATCATGGGCATCAACGTGCTGACGCAGTCCGACGGCACGGTCGAGCGCGACGCCAACACGCAGATCGACAAGTCGCGCACGATCACGATCGAGTTCGACGCCAATGCGCGCGGGCCGTGGCGGTTCCGCCCGGTCCAGAGCAGCATGAAGGTGCATCCGGGCGAGTTGGCCACGGTGATGTACGAAGTGGTCAACACGCAGTCGCGCGCGATGGCGGCGCAAGCCATACCGAGCTACTCGCCGCAGTCGGCGACGCCGCACTTTAAGAAAGTGGAATGTTTTTGCTTCAAGCAGCAGACGCTCAAGCCGAACGAGGCCAGGCAGTTTCCGGTGGTTTTCTTCATCGACCCGAAGCTGCCGCGCGAAGTGAAGAACATCACGCTCTCGTACACGTTTTTTGAAATCGCCGGCGCCGACGTGTCGAAATAAGGATCTGGCAAATGGATGAGCAGGTCGATGAGCAGGCGGGTGAACAGCCCATGCCGGCCGCGCGCAAGGCGTCTTTCGGGGCCACGCTCAAGGCCGTGTTCTGGTCGTTTTTCGGGATCCGCAAGCGCAGCGATTACGAGCGCGACGCCGCGAACCTCAATCCGGTCCACGTGGTCATCGCGGCCCTGATCGGCGTGGCGCTGTTCATCGGCGTGCTGGTGATGCTGGTGCGGATCGCTGTCGCGAAGTAAAACCAAAGTAAGCTCGAAGCAAAGTCGAAGCAAAAGTCATACGGCAGTACAGAATTTAAACGAATACTTGAACGAATACAGTTTGATTTAGGAGATGAAGATGAGTGCACCACACGCAGCAGCGCCGTATTATTTCGTGCCAGGTCCCTCCAAGTGGCCCATGTTGGCCGGCACCTCGCTGCTGGTTACGATGATCGGCGCCTCGGGCTGGGTCAACGACGCCAGCTGGGGTCCGGCCGTGAACATCGCCGGCGTGTTGGCGACGATCCTGGTGCTGTACTTCTGGTTCGGCGACGCCATCGGCGAATCCGAGGCGGGCCAGTACAACAAACGCATCGACCTGTCGTACCGCTGGTCGATGAGCTGGTTCATCTTCTCCGAGGTCATGTTCTTCGCGGCCTTCTTCGGCGCCCTGTTCTACGCGCGCGCGATCTCGATGCCCTGGCTCGGCGACCTCGACCACAAGATCATCTGGCCCGACTACGCGGCCCAGTGGGGTTCGGGCGGTCCGGCCGGCGTCACCGACGCCTTCACCACCATGACCCCGTTCTGGATCCCGACCATCAACACCGCGCTGCTGCTGCTGTCGGGCGTGACCCTGACCATCTCGCACCACGCGCTGCGCGCCGGCCACCGGGCCCAAACCGCGATCTGGCTGTTCGCCACCATTTTGCTCGGCGCCATCTTCATGGGCTTCCAGGTCTACGAGTACATGCACGCCTACAGCGACCTGAACCTGAAACTGACCTCGGGCATTTACGGATCGACCTTCTACATGCTGACCGGCTTCCACGGATTCCACGTCACGCTCGGCGCGATCATGCTGTCGGTGGTACTCTATCGCGTGCTCAAAGGCCACTTCACGGCCGACAACCACTTCGGTTTCGAAGGCGCCGCTTGGTACTGGCACTTCGTCGACGTGGTCTGGCTCGGCCTGTACGTCGTCGTCTACTGGCTGTAAAGCGGTGGCGGGGCGCAAGCCCCGCATGCGAATAAAAAAGCAGCATAAAAAAAGCCGCTTAAGAAAAGCAGAATAAAAAACCGGGGACCGACCTCAATTTGATGGCAATCAAATTGGGATCCGTCCCCGGTTTCGTGTTTCAGCCGCGGCTTGTGCGGCCGATGTTGTTTCGGCCGGGTCGTTCAGCCGATCCGGATGCCGGTCGGCGCGATCCAGCCCATGCCGTAGGACGCGAGCAACAGGATGAACAGGGTGATCGACAGGCCCACGCGCATGGCCAGCATGTTCACGGTGCGGTTGCTCTTGCCCTTGTCGCGCATCATGAAGAACAGGGCGGCGCCCAGGCATCCGATGATCAGCGTGAAGGCAATCGGGATAATGATATTCATGTGGTGGCAGGTTTTTTTAGCGAAGGTTCCATTGTAATGCGTATCCGCTTCCGGTTTCGGGCCATTCCCTTCGTCGCGACGGTGCTGCTGGTCGCGCTCGGGATAGCGCTCGGCCAGTGGCAGGACCGGCGCGCGGCCGGCAAGATCGCAATGCAGGAGCAACTGGCGGCGCGCGCGCAAGAGGCGCCCTTGCTGCTCGGGCCGCAGCCGGTGGCCGCGCCCACGTTCCAGCGGGTGCGCGTGCGCGGCAGTTTCGTGCAGGACTGGCCTGTGTTCCTCGACAACCGGCCGCAGGGCGGCAGGGCGGGTTTCTACCTGCTCATGCCGCTGCGCATCGCCGGTTCGGACCTGCATGTGCTGGTCGCGCGCGGCTGGCTGCCGCGCCACGCGGGCGAATACGGACGCCTGCCGCCGTTCGACACGCCCGCCGGCGAGGTCACGCTCGAGGGCGTCGCCAAGGAAAGCATGGGCAAGGTCATGCAACTGGGCACACCGACGCCGCTGGCGCCGAAGTCGATCGTGCAAAATGTCAGCGTCGGGCAGTTCGCGGCGTCTAGCGGGCTCAAACTGCAACCGTTCTTCATCGAACAAACCGACCCGGCGCGGCCGGGCGAACAACTGGTGCGCGACTGGCCGGCGCCCGCCCTCGGCGCCGACAAGCACAAGGGTTATGCATTTCAATGGTATGCGTTGGCACTGATGGCGCTGCTCTTTTTCGTGATTACAGGATTTCGACGTGGAAGCAAACAAAATGACTGATACCGCCCAACTGACTGGTGCCGCCCAACGCAAGGGCCGCTGGAAGCTGCTGGCCGTGGTGCTCGTGTGCGCCGCCCCGATGCTGATGTCCTACCTGACCTACTACGTGATCAAGCCGGAGGGACGCACCAACTACGGCACGCTGATCGACCCGCGGGTCCATCCGGTGCCGCAACTGGGCCTGCGCACGCTCGACGGCGCGCCGGCCGATTTGTCGGCCTACAAGGGCAAGTGGCTCATGCTGCAGACCGGCGCGGGCGCCTGCGCCAAGGAGTGCAAGGACCAGCTCTACACGATGCGCCAGTTGCGCACGATGCAGGGCAAGGCCATGACGCGCATCGAGCGGGTTTGGCTGATCACCGACGCCGAACCGCTCGACAGCGTGCTCATGCGCGACCTCGACGGCACCCGCATGCTGCGCGCGCCGGCCGGGCCGCTGGCCCAATGGCTGCCGGTCGAGGCGGGCGGCAAGGTGTCGGACCACTACTACCTGGTCGACCCGCTGGGCAACCTCATGATGCGTTTTCCAAAGCAGCCCGATCCGAAAAAAGTGAGCAAGGATCTCAATAAGCTGCTCAAAGCCTCGGCCATCGGATAAGCCATGCAAGCGTCCTCCATGATGTTGCTGGCGGTCAAGGGGCTGCTCGTCGCGAGCGTGCCGCTGGCAATGGTCTACGTCTCGCGCGACGCCAACAAATACCGCAAACTGGTCTGGCTCACGGTCTTCCTCACGTTCGACCTGATCCTGTTCGGCGCGTTCACGCGCCTGACCGATTCCGGGCTCGGCTGCCCCGACTGGCCCGGCTGCTACGGCGCGGCCAACCCCTTCCTCGCGCACGCCGACATCAAGGCGGCCGAGGCGCTCATGCCGACCGGTCCGGTGACGGTGGTCAAGGCCTGGATCGAAATGCTGCACCGTTACTTTGCGATGGGCATCGGCTGCCTGTGCATCGCCATCATGGCCACCGCATGGATCCAGTGGCGCAAGACGCGCCGCGCCGCATTCGCGCCCGCGCTGCCGAGCGCGCTGCTGCTGCTGGTGATGGTGGTGGGCGCGTTCGGCGCCTGGACCGTCACGCTCAAGCTGCAACCGGTGATCGTGACGATCCATCTGCTGCTGGGCATGTCGCTGCTGTCGCTGCTCGTCTGGATGGGGTCGCGTCAGGACCAGTTGCTCAAGCCGGCCCCGGACGCTGTCGTGGTGTTCGGTCTGCGCGCGCTAGCGCTCGCCAGCGCCGCGCTGCTGGCGCTCCAGATCGCCCTCGGCGGCTGGGTCAGCACCAACTACGCGACCCTGGCCTGCCTCGACTTCCCGCTGTGCGGCGGCAAGGTGGTGCCCGAGATGGATTTCGCGCACGGCTTCACGCTCTGGCGCGAGCTCGGCATGACCGCCGGCGGCGAATACCTGCCGTTTTCGGCGCTGACCGCGATCCACTGGGTGCACCGCAACTTCGCGTTCGTCGTCATCGGCGTGCTCGGCTGGACCGCCTGGCGCGCCCGGGCGACCCCGGCGCTGCGTCCCGTGGCGCGCTACATCGGCCTCGTGCTGGCGGCCCAGTTCGCCTCGGGCGTGGCCACGGTGTACCTCAACTTCCCGCTCGCCATCGCGGTGCTGCATAACGCGGGGGCCGCGCTGCTTGTGCTGCTGGTGACCATGTTAAACTACAAGCTGCGCTACATGATCAACCCCCAGGCGGCGACCCTTCCCGCAGCGGCGCCCGGCGCGCCCGCCAGTTCGCCCATTTTGTCAGCCAGGCCGCATCCATGACCACCCAGACCGCAACAAAACCGAGCAACCGCATCGCCCAGTATTGGGCGCTGACCAAACCGCGCGTGACCCAGCTCGCCGTGTTTTGCGCCGTGATCGGCATGTTCCTGGCCACCGACGGCTTGCCGAGCTGGCGCATCGTGCTCGCCGGCACAGTCGGCATCTGGCTGCTCGCCGGCGCCGCGTTCGCCGTCAACTGCCTGCTCGAGTCCGAGATCGACGCGCGCATGGCGCGCACCGCGCGCCGCGCCACCGCCATGGGCGAGCTGACCAAGCAAGAGACCGTCATTTTCTCGGCCATCATCGGCGGCGCCGGCATGGCCGTGCTGTATTTCCTGGTCAACCCGCTCACGATGTGGCTCACGCTGGTCACCTTCGTCGGCTACGCGCTGATTTACACCCTGATCCTCAAGCCAGCCACCCCGCAGAACATCGTCATCGGCGGCCTGTCGGGCGCGATGCCGCCGGCGCTGGGCTGGGCAGCGGTGGCGGGCGAGGTGCCGATGCAGGCCTGGCTGCTGGTGCTGATCATTTTTGTCTGGACGCCGCCGCATTTCTGGGCGCTGGCCATGTACCGGCGCGACGACTACGCCAAGTCGGGCCTGCCGATGCTGCCGGTCACGCACGGCATGAGCTTCACGGGCTTCCACGTTTGGTTGTACGCGATCGCGCTGGCGGCCACCACCATGCTGCCGTTCATCGTCAAGATGAGCGGCCTGATCTACCTCGCCTCGGCCGTGGTGCTCAACTTCTTCTTCCTGCTGCACTCCTGGCGCGTGCACCGCCACTACACCGACCTGGTCGCGCGCAAGGCGTTCACGTATTCGATCGTCTACCTGTCGCTGTTGTTCGCGGCGCTGCTGGTCGACCATTACATCCCGATACAGATATAGGATTGCCACAAGATGAAAAAATTCCTGGGCCTCATGGCGATGGTCGCGTGCATCGTGCTGCTGCCGGGCTGCGACAAGATCGCCAAAAAACCGCTGAGCTTCAACAATAACGACATCACCGGCCTCGAGTTCGGGCGCGACTTCGCCCTGACCGACCACAACGGCAAGGCACGCACGCTGGCCGACTTCAAGGGCAAGGTCGTGCTGATGTTCTTCGGCTTCACCCATTGCCCCGACGTGTGCCCGACCACGCTGGCCGAGATGGCCGGCGTGATGCAGGCGCTCGGCCCCCAGGCCGACGAGGTGCAGGTGTTGTTTGTGACGGTCGACCCGGAGCGCGACACCCAGGCCCTGCTGGCGCAGTACGTGCCGGCGTTCGACAAGCGCTTCCTCGGCTTGCGCGGCGACGCCGCCGCGACCGCCAAGGTGGCCCGCGAATTCAAGATCCACTACGCCAAGGTCGCCGGCAGCACGCCGAACAACTACTCGGTCGACCACACCTCGGCCAGCTATGTGTTCGACCGCAACGGCAAGATCCGCCTGCTGGTGCGGCACGGCAACGGTCCAACTCCAATCGTGCACGATCTGAAACAGTTATTATCTTGACTATCCCGACGTAGCGGCACGCCGCGTTGGCCGATTGTCCGTGGTCACGCTGGAGGGGGAATGTCAGAATACCTGGAAAGTAAGGAACGCAACTACCCCCAGATCACGGTGACCTTCCTGCTCGTGGCCGGTTGCGTATTCGTGCTGCTGCCCTTCCTCCCCGCGATCCTGTTCGCGGCGGCCATCGCCATCTCGTCCTGGCCGCTCTACCTGCGGCTGCTCGCGCGCATGAAGGGGCGGCGCTCGATGGCCGCGCTGGTCATGACCCTGAGCCTGCTGCTGCTCGTGGTCGCGCCGATCGCACTCATCTTCTACCAACTCGCCGACGACGCCAGCCGCTTCTACGCGCAGCTGCGGGGCGCGCTCGAAACCGGCAAGATCGTGCCGCCGGCCTGGCTGCAACAGGTGCCGGTGGTCGGCGAGTGGCTCGACAACTACGTGCGCGGCGTGTTCGGCGACCGCGAGCGGATGATCGAGATGGGCAAGCGCATGGTCGAACCGGCGCGCCAGACGCTGATGGTCGGGAGCGTCGCGGTGGGCACCGGCCTGGCCCAGATGAGCCTGGCCGCCTTCGTCAGTTTCTTCCTGTTCCGCGACGGCGTGCGCATCCTCGCCGCGCTCGCCGTGATGATGCACCGGATCATCGGCGAGAGCGCCGCCAAGGTCGCCGAGATCGTCAGCCACACGGTGCGCGGCGTCATGTACGGCCTGCTCGGCACCGCGCTGGCGCAGGCCATCGTGGCCGCGGTCGGCTTCACGATCGCCGGCGTGCCGGCGGTGCCGCTGCTGAGCGTGGCCACCTTCATCGGCTCGCTGGTGCCGATCGGCCCGCCGATCATCTGGGGTGGCGCCGCGGTCTGGCTGTTCACCGAGGGCCAGACCGGCTGGGGGATCTTCATGCTGGTATGGGGCTTGGTGCTCATCAGCGGGGTCGACAACGTGGTCAAGCCGATGCTGATCAGCCAGGGCAGCGATCTGCCCTTCCTGCTGGTGTTGCTCGGCGTGCTGGGCGGGGTGCTCGCGTTCGGCTTCGTCGGCCTGTTCATCGGCCCTGTTTTGCTGGCGGTCGGCTACACCCTGCTGCGCGACTGGATCTCGACCCGTTCGCCGCCGCTGATCCAATTGCCCGGCGAACCGAAGGCCTGATCGTCTCCTGGTCGCGCTCGTCCAGGTCGCGTTCGTCCTAGTCGCGCTCGTCCCGGTCGGGCTCGCGGTCGGGCCGCGGGATCACTTTGAGCAGCACGATGCGCGGCCCGTTCATCTTCTTGACGACGATGTCGAAGGTGGGGAACTCGATGCACTGGCCCTGCTGCGGGATGTCGCCGAGCTTGACCATGAGCATGCCGCCGACCGATTCGACCTCGTCGAGGCCGAGCGTTTCATTGTCGATGTCGATCCCTAGCATGCGCTCGAGCGAGAAGATCGGCAGGCTGGCCTTGCCCACGAAGGTGCCGTCGGGCTGGCGCAGCCAGTCGTTCTCGTTGAGGCGGAATTCGTCGCGGATCTCGCCGACCATGGCGCCGAGCAGGTTGTCGAGCGTGATGAAGCCGACCGCGCGCTTGCCCTTTTCGCCGATCAGCGCGAAGTGCGGCGCGCCGTCGCGGAAGCGGCGGAACATCTCCTGCGCCGGGGTGCGCGCCGACATGGTTTCGACCGGCCGCAGGTAGCTCGTCAGGTCGTTGATCTTGTGCCCGGCCTGCTGCGCGAAAAACAAGTCCTTCAGGTGGATCACGCCGAGCACGTCCTCGCCGTTCTTGGCGAAGTAGGGGTAGCGGCTGAAGCGGTTGCGCAGCACCGTCTGCAGGTTCTCCTCGAGCGACTTGGACGCGTGCAGGGCGATCACCTCGTTGATCGGGCGCATCAGGTCGGCCACCGTCATCTTGGAAAAGTCGAGCGACTGGGCCAGGATGTGGCGCTCGTCGCGGGTGAATTTCTCGCCCGGCTGGCTGGTGCGCAAAATGAGTTTGAGCTCCTCGGTCGAATAATGGGCGTCGTGCGAGCCGCCGCCGCCGATACCGAACACGCGCAGCACCGCGTTGGCGCTTTTGTTGAGCACAAAGATGAACGGGTACATCGACCAGTAGAAGCCGTACAGGGGCATCGCGCTCCACAGTCCGACCACTTCGGGGTTGCGGATCGCCATCGATTTGGGGGCCAGTTCGCCGACCACGATGTGCAGGTAGGAGATGACGCTGAACGCGGCCACGAACGAAATGCCGTGCAGCACCTTCGGCGAGGTGACCCCGGCGGCGCTCAGCAGCGGCTCGAGCAGGCTGGCGAACGCCGGCTCGCCGACCCAGCCGAGGCCGAGCGAGGCGAGCGTGATGCCGAGCTGGCAGGCCGACAGGTAGGCGTCGAGTTCGCCGTGGACCTTCATCAGGATGCGCCCGCGCAGGCCCTGGGTCTTGGCGATGGCGCGGATGCGCGTTTTGCGCAGGGAGACGATGCTGAATTCGGCCGCCACGAAGAAGCCATTGAGCACGACCAGGAACAGGGCGAGCAGGACAAACAGGATATTTTGCATAGTTTTTTTGGGCGGTCCGGGTGGCGCGCGCTGGGCGCGCGCCGGCTTGGCCCGCGGTCAGGGGATGCGGGCGCGTACCGGCTCGACCCGTCCATTATACCGATCAGGCCGTGCCCGAGCCACTTTGGTGGACCGCCGACAGGATCGCCTCTACCGCCGGGTGCTGGATCTTGCGCTCGTTCGAGATCGCGTAGAACTGTTCGCGCACCTGCGGCACGGTGCCCACCAGCACCGCGCCGAGCTGCTCGGACAGGTCCGAGGCCAGCGCGGCGGGCGAGAAGAACAGACCCGCGCCGCGCCGCCCGAAGGTGTTGAGCAGGGCGTTGTCCTCGAATTCGCCGACCACGTCGGGGCGCACCTCGTGCGACTCGAACCATTCGTCGATCTTGCCGCGCAGCGCGTTGTTACGCGTGGGCAGCAGGAACGGGGCCTGGTTGAGGTTCTTCGGAAAGCCGGGGCCGTACCTGTCGGCGAGCGCCTGCGCGCCGACCACGATGGTCTCGCTCTCGAACAGCAGATGGCTGAACACGCGCAAGGTGGTGCCCGAGCGCACCGCGCGGTCGGTCAGCAGCACGTCGAGCTTGTGCAGCGCCAGGTCGGCCAGCAGGGCCTCGAACTGGCCCTCGAAACAGACCAGCCGCACCGGCGTGGCCAGCTGCAGGGTAGGCTCGAGCAGGCGGAACGCAGTCAGCTTGGGCACCGAATCGGAGATCCCGACCGTGAGCCGGGCGCGGCCGGTGTCGGCCTCGCCCAGCGCCTCCTGCAATTGTTCCCCTAGCAGGAAGATCTGGTCGGCATAGCTCAGCGCCAACCGGCCCGGCTCGGTCAGCACCAGGCGCCGCCCCTGCAGCGTGAACAGGGCCTTGCCGACCGACTGCTCGAGCAGTCCCAGCTGCGTGCCGACGGTCTGGATCGCCAGCCCCAGCCGCTCGGCGGCGCGCGTGACGCTGCCCTCCTTGGCGACCACCCAGAAGTAATACAGGTGCCTGAAATTGATATTGTGGTTCTTCAAAGCAATCCTTCTGTTTTTGCGAAGTAACTCTTCCATTATCTCCTATTTTTTTATCAATCGGACGGCCCTACACTCATGCCCATTCAATATCTATACTGGAAGACTTATTTATGAAGCATTTCACCTGGTCATTCGTCGTGACCGCCGTTTGCCTTATGCTGGCCACCTGGTGGGGCTACAGCAACCATGGCCTCGCGGGCGCTGTCACGGCACTCTCGATCGCCGCCATCCTGGCCGTGATGGAAGTGTCGCTGTCGTTCGACAACGCGGTCGTCAATGCCTCGGTGCTCAAGAACTGGGATGAGTTTTGGCAGAAGTTGTTCCTCGGCGTGGGCATCATCATCGCCGTGTTCGGCATGCGCCTGCTGTTCCCGCTGGTGATCGTCGCCGCCGCCGCCGACCTCGGCCTGATGGAGGTGTGGAACCTCGCGCTCAACGATCCGAAGGCCTACTCTGGCCATCTGACAGCGCACCACGCGGAGGTGGCCGCCTTTGGCGGCATGTTCCTGCTGCTGGTGTTCCTCAACTTCCTGTTCGACGAAGAAAAGGAAATGCACTGGCTCGGCAACTTCGAAAAGAAGCTCGCCTCGCTGGGCAAGGTGTCCTCGCTGGCGGTGATGATTGCGATCGGCACCCTGATGGGCGCGCTAACGATGGTCCCCGAGGCGCAGAAGATGGTGGTGCTGGTGTCGGGCCTGTGGGGCATCCTGATCTACGTCGGCGTCGACGCCATCAGCAGCTTCCTCGAAAAAGAGGAAGAGGGCGGCACCAATGTCGGCGAGATGGTCAAGCGCGGCGGCATCGGCGGCTTCCTGTACCTCGAGGTGCTCGACGCCTCGTTCTCGTTCGACGGCGTGATCGGCGCGTTCGCGATCACCAACGACGTCGTCATCATCATGCTCGGCCTGGCCATCGGCGCCATGTTCGTACGTTCCATGACGGTCTACCTGGTGCGCAAGGGCACGCTCGACGAGTACGTCTACCTCGAGCACGGCGCGCACTACGCGATCGGCATCCTGGCCCTGATCATGCTGGCGAGCATGAAGTTCCACGTGCCGGAGCTGTTCACCGGCCTGATCGGCGTGGCATTCATTCTCGCCTCGCTCTGGTCCTCGCTGAAACACCGCAAGCAACTGCCAAAAGAATGACGATCCAACCGGCAGCGTAAAAAAACCCGCGGCGAACGGACGAACACCGGTTCGCCGCGCTATTGCAGTAAGCTGTACACCCACGCGCTTTTTTAATCAACTATCTGGAGAACCACATCATGGCAATCAGTCTGCAAAAAGGCGGCAACGTCAATCTGAGCAAAGAAGCCCCGGGCCTGTCGAAATTGATCGTCGGCCTCGGCTGGGACACGCGCGCCACCGACGGCGCCGGTTTCGACCTCGACGGTGCGGTATTCCTGCTCGACGCCAACGGCAAGGTACGCACCGACGCGGACTTCGTGTTCTACAACAACCTCAAATCGACCGACGGTTCCGTGACCCACTCGGGCGACAACACCACCGGCGACGGCGACGGCGACGACGAGACCGTCACGATCGAACTGGGCAATGTGCCGGCCGGCGTCGACAAGATCGCCGTCTGCGTCACGATCCACGACGCCGAGGCGCGCGGCCAGAACTTCGGCATGGTGTCGAAGGCGTTCGTACGCTGCATCAACGCCGCCGGCAACGCCGAAATCGCGCGCTACGACCTGTCCGAAGACGGCTCGACCGAGGCGGCGATGGTGTTCGGCGAAGTCTACCGCGCCGGAACCGACTGGAAGTTCCGCGCCATCGGCCAGGGCTTCAAAGGCGGCCTCGGCCCACTGGCCAAGAACTACGGCGTCAACGTCTAAGTCTAATCGCCTGTGCGGCCGGCCAAGCGGCGGGCCGCACACTGACTCAAAGGATAAGCAATGCCGGTTTTCACAGTCACGGGCGACGTCGATCCATTCCTCCACGCCACGCTCGCGAAGGGCGAAACCATCTACTGCGAGTCCGGCGCGATGGTCATGATGGAGGCCAATCTCGACCTCAAAGGCAAGATGAAGGGCGGTCTGGGCAGCGCCCTGATGCGCACCTTCGCCAACGGCGAATCGTTCTTCCAGCAGCACATCGAAGCGGTACGGGGCGCCGGCGATTGCCTGCTCTCGCCGATGCTGCCGGGCGCCATGCAGGTGGTCGACGTCGGCGCGCGCCAGTACATCATCAGCGACGGCGCATTTGTCGCGGCCAGCTCCGACGTCGAACTCAAGGTGCGCACGCAAAGCGTGGGCAACGCCTTGTTCGCCGGCAGCGGTGGTTTTTTCGTGACCGAAACGTCGGGCAAGGGCCAGCTCGTGGTCTCCGGTTTCGGCTCGAGGTCGAACCGGGCAAAGACATCACGATCGACAATGCGCATGTCGTGTGCTGGGACAGTTCGGTACGCTACGAGATCTCGATCACGACCGGGGCCAGCAGCGGTTTCCTGGGCAACCTGATCAACAGCCAGACCAGCGGTGAAGGCGTGGTCCTGCGTTTTTCAGGGCAGGGCAAAGTGTATGTATGTTCGCGCAACCGCGCCGCGTTCCAAGCCTGGACGCGCCAGGTTGCACGCTAATCCAAGGAGACAAGCATGTCAGTGAGTTTGCAAAAAGGTCAGAAGATTTCCCTCGACAAAGAGGCCGGTGGCGCGCTCACGCGCATCACGATGGGCTTGGGCTGGGACGCCATCAAGACCAAGGGCCTGTTCGGTTTCGGCAGCAAATCCGAAAGCGTCGACCTCGACGCCTCGTGCATCCTGTTCGACGAGAACAACAAGCCGGTCGACTACGTCTGGTTCCGCCAGCTCAAGAGCAAAGATGGCAGCATCCTGCACACGGGCGACAACCGCACCGGCGAAGGCGACGGCGACGACGAGCAGATCAACGTGGACCTGTCGCAAGTGCCGGCCAACGTGAAGTCGCTTGTGTTCACCGTCAACAGCTTCACGGGCCAGAACTTCTCGCAGGTCGAGAACGCGTACTGCCGCATCATCAACGCCGCGGACAAGAAAGAGGTCGCGCGCTACGACCTGTCGGTGCAGGGCGCGCACACGGCGCAGGTGATGGCCAAGCTGTACCGCCACGGCGGCGAATGGAAGATGCACGCGATCGGCGAAAACGGCAGCGGCCGCACCTTCGAAGATCTGATGCCGCGCATCACCCCGCACCTGTAAGCCCGTTTCACGTTCCACGTTTCACGCCTGACTGGTGGACTGCGATGGTTGCAGTCCACTTGACACCGCCGGCGAGGGTGGCGCCTGTTTCCGCCTGTTTCCGCCTGTTTCCCCGCCTGTTTCCGCCCGTCCCCGCTTCTTCAAACTCCCTTTGGTCCCGACTTGCCGCCGCCGGCGCGGGCCGGCACGCGTGCGCCCTCGTATCGGCCGTGCCGGTGCCGTGGCGTGCCGCTGTGCGCGGCGGTTTGCGGGCGTGTCAGTCGGCGTCGGTGGTGCCGAGCTTGAGCGTGACGGCGTAAACCGGCGCCGGATCGGTCGCGGCCGGCAGCGGCGCCGGGCCCGGATTGGCCAGCGTGACGAGAACCCCGGCATGGCTGGGCGACGCGTAGCGGGGCGCGTTGTCGGACAGGGAGAAGGTCTCGTCGATGGCGCCGTGCAGCGTGAAGTTGTAGATGATCTTGCCGGCCCAGACACAGACCATGTCTTTGCGGCAGCGGCTGTCGTTGACGTTGTCGAAGCTGAGCGTGAGCTTGGGTGTGACGGCCACTTGCTGGCCCTGGGTCAAGGTGTGCTGGCCCTTGTTGACGGCGGTGCCTGCCGACTCAGTGGCGCAGGCGGACAAGACGCCCGCGATCGCGGCGATGCTAAGCGCGCTTAAGGTGCGGGGAGAGATAGCCATCGTGGTAGCCCTTGCGATCGAGATGGATTCAATAGTATCAAAGAACACCGGGGGCGGTCGTGAGCGCGGCGGCCGGGGCGGACGCTTACGCCGCGCCAACGAAAAAGGGCGCCCAAAACAGGCGCCCCGGTCGGTGCTCGAAACGTTTACACGAAAGCGGTCAGCGCCGCCTTCATTTTTTTGAGCGCGGCCGCTTCGATCTGGCGGATGCGTTCGGCGGAGACGCCGAATTCCTCGGCCAGCGTGTGCAGCGTGGCGCCCGAGCCGTCGTCGTTGGCGAGCCAGCGCGCCTCGACAATGCGGCGCGAGCGGGCGTCGAGCTTGCCTAGCGCGGTCTCGAGGCCCTCGGACTGCAGGCGCGTCACTTGCTGCGCCTCGAGCACCTTGGTCGGCTCCGACAGGTCGGACGACAGATAGGCGATCGGCGAGAACTTGTCGTCCTCGTCGTCGGTGGGCGCCTCGAGGGCGATGTCGCGGCCGGACAGGCGGGTCTCCATCTCGATCACTTCTTCGCGCTTAACGTCGAGCAACTTGGCGAGGGCGTCGATCTGGGTCGGGGTCATCGCGTCGAGGCCGAGCTTGTTGCTGCGCAGGTTGAAGAACAACTTGCGCTGGGCCTTGGTGGTGGCCACTTTGACGAGGCGCCAGTTCTTGAGGATGTACTCGTGCATTTCGGCCTTAATCCAATGCATCGCATAGGACACGAGGCGCACGCCCTGGTTGGGGTCGAAACGCTTGACGGCCTTCATCAGGCCGATATTGCCTTCCTGAATCAGGTCGGCGTGCGGCAGGCCGTAGCCAAGATAGCCGCGCGCGATCGAGACGACGAGGCGCAGGTGCGAGAGCACCAGTTCCTGGGCGGCCCCGAGGTCGTTGAGTTCCTGCAGCCGCTTGGCAAGCGAGACTTCCTCTTCGTGGGTCAGCATGGGCAGGCGGTTGACGGCCGAGATATAAGCGTCGATGTTGCCCAGGTTGCCGGTGAAGCCGAGTCCCAGAGCACGATTGCTGGTCGGAACCAATGCGGATTGTGCGGACGCCATAGTCATGTATTTCCTCGTTTGTGTGATCAGTGCAGCATAGTCGAGCGGCGCAAAGCTTGGCGCCGGGCACGACTCGGTGTGGATACTCGCTGACGCCGGCGGTGGGTTGAATGCGCTCCCCGCCACGCGAAATCATATATTAGCACTCTCTTGCTTAGACTGCCAATCGGT
>NZ_PXWF02000224.1 GCF_003011895.2 Massilia glaciei
AATCATATATTAGCACTCTCTTGCTTAGACTGCCAATCGGTGCAATAAATGGCTGCGATAGCGAAAAGGTATTGCTAATTAGAAATTTAAAGACCGGGCCACTTCCACTGTAGAGGAGCGCGATAGCGGATTATTGCGCCGCATCAAAAAAAGGCTTTCCCGCAGGAATTGAGTCCAAACCAACTAAGGGTAAAGATACGCAATTGACGGCGGCGATTCCGTACGTTCGCGCACGAAGGGCATCCTTCAGCGGCGGAAACGGCGTCCGACCGGCCCCGAACAGTAACAAAAAGTACCCGGCGTTCCACA
>NZ_PXWF02000225.1 GCF_003011895.2 Massilia glaciei
CTGAATTTTGATGCAATTGCCCTGGGCCGACCCGCGCTATCTTGATTTGCTCGCGCGCGGCGTGCTCTGGGCCACCGGGCATCTGGCCGCGGACGGCGAGGTGGAACCTGGGTACGCACACACCAAGTGACGGATGCGGCAGTTAAGCCGAATGCTCCCGGGGCGAATAATCCGCCGGCAGGACGCGGTCGAGATGCTTGTCGCGCAACGCGTTGAGGACATTGAGCGTGCCGGACAGGTGTTCGCGCACGCTGTCGCGCGCCTTGGCCGCATCGCCGTCGCCGATGCTTTGCGCGATGACGGTGTGCTGCCCCATGATCGACTGCGCCTTGCCGACGATCGGCAGATGCAGCCTGCGCAGGCGGTCGAGATTGCCGCTGCTGCTGCGCATCATCGTCCACAGATCGCCCAGTTGCGCTTCCTGGTAAAGGGTCTTGTGGAATTCCATGTCGATGCGGGTGAAGTTCTCGAGGTCGCCCGCGTCGAGGCAGCTGCGTTGGCGCGCGACCAGATCGAGCAGCTTCTTGCCGAGCGCGGGATTGGCCGGCTGCGACAGCACCGACACGATTTCGAGCTCGAGCGACATGCGCAAGAAGTGCGCCTGGCGCGCCGAGGTCAGGTCGATGTTGGCGACGAGCGTTTGATGTTGCGGGAAAATATCGACCAGCCGCTCCTCTTCGAGGCGCGCGAGGGCCTCGCGGATCGGCGTCAGTGACAGCTTGAAGTAGTCGGCCAGCTGCGTTCTCGGCAACACCGTGCCCGGCTTGATCGCCAAGGTTACGATCATCTCGCGCAGATGTTCAAAAACCTGCACCGTCGCGTTGCGCGAACGGTCGAGTTGGAACCTGCCTGGGAGTGTGTCGACGGTCATGTTTACCAAGCGAGAAGCGGCGAATTCGAATGGTAGGATACTAACACATCAGCACCCCTCCCACGCCCACGAGAGGCCCCTTCCAAGGCGCAGGCCGGCGGCTACTTTACGCCTATGTACAGCGCCCTGAAATCGTTCACATTGGTCAGCGTGGGCCCGCACACGACCGAGTCGCCCAGCGCCTGGAAGAAGCCGTGGCCGTCGTTGTCGGCCAGGCTGTCGCGCGGCTTGATGCCCAGCTCCCAGGCCCGCGCCAGCGTCTCCGGCGCCAGGTGGGCGCCGGCGATCTCCTCCTGCCCGTCGACGCCGTCGGTGTCGCAGGCGATCGCGTGGATGCCCGGTTCGCCGCCCAGCGCGATCCCCAGCGAGAGCAGGAATTCGACATTGCGCCCGCCGCGCCCCTGCCCGCGCACGGTGACCGTGGTCTCGCCGCCCGAGAGCAGGATGCACGGCGGCGCAAACGGTTGCTGGCGCCGCGCCACCTGCAGCGCGATGCCGGCCATGACGATGCCGACGTCGCGCGCCTCGCCCTCGATGCTGTCGCCCAGGATGTGCACCGGCACCCCGGCCGCGCGTCCGACCGCGGCCGCCGCCTCGAGCGCCATTTGCGGCGTGGCGATCATGCGCGCCTCGCTGGCGGCCAGGCGCGGGTCGCCCGGCTTGACCGACTCGCCGCGTCCGCTCTCGAGCAGCGCGCGCACCTTGTCGGGCACGTCGATGCGGTAGCGGCGCAAAATCGCCAACGCATCGGCGCAGGTGCTGCGATCGGCCGCGGTCGGGCCGCTCGCGATGTCGGCCGGGTCGTCGCCCGGCACGTCGGAAATAAGCAGCGTGACCACCTTGGCCGGATGGCAGGCCGCCGCCAGGCGCCCGCCCTTGATGGCCGAAAGGTGGCGCCGCACGCAGTTCATCTCGCCGATCGTCGCGCCGCTTTTGAGCAGCGCCTTGTTGATCCGCTGCTTGTCCGCCAGCGTCAGCTCGTCGCCGGGCAGCACCAGCAAAGACGAGCCGCCGCCCGAAATGAGGCAGATCACCAGGTCGTCGGCCGTCAGGCCGGACACCAGCGCCAAAATACGGCCGGCGGCGGCCAGCCCGGCCTCGTCGGGCACCGGATGGGCCGCCTCGACGATCTCGATGCGCTCGCACGGCACCGCGTAGCCGTAGCGCGTGACCACCAGCCCCGACAGCTCGCCCGGCCAGTGCCGCTCGAGCACGCGCGCCATTTCGGCCGAGGCCTTGCCGGCGCCGACCACCAGCGTGCGCCCGCGTGGCGGCGGCGGCAGATGCGGCGGCAGGCAGTGGGACGACTGCGCCGCTTCGACGGCGGCGTCGAACATCTTGCGCAACAGCAGGCGGGAATCGGTCATGGACGGCTCCGTAGGGTTATTGAGGGACTGGCGTTATTGAGGGACCGGCGTTATTGGGGGACCGGCGCGCCGATTTCGTAATTGGCCATCATCTCGAGCGCGCGCACCAGTGCCGAATGATCCCACGCCTTGCCGCCGTGGGCCGCACAGCTGTTGAACAATTCCTGCGCCGTGGCCGTGTTTGGCAGCGACAAGCCCACCGCACGCGCGGTGGTGAGCGCCAGGTTCAGGTCCTTCTGGTGCAGTTCGATCCGGAATCCCGGGTCGAAGGTGCGTTTGATCATGCGCTCGCCGTGCACCTCGAGGATGCGCGAGGCGGCGAAACCGCCCATCAGCGCCTGGCGCACCTTGCCCGGATCGGCGCCCATGCGCGAGACGAACAGCAACGCCTCGCCGACCGCCTCGATGTTGAGCGCGACGATGATCTGGTTGGCCACCTTGGTGGTCTGGCCGTCGCCGTTGCCGCCGACCAGGGTGATGTTCTTGCCCATCAACTCGAACAGCGGCTTGACGGCGCCGAAGGCCCGCTCGGTCCCGCCGACCATGATGGTCAGGCTCGCCGCGCGCGCGCCGACCTCGCCGCCCGACACCGGGGCGTCGAGGTACTCGCAACCGAGCGCGTTGACGCGCTTGGCGAACTGCTTGGTCTCCATCGGCGAGATCGAGCTCATGTCGACCACGATCTTGCCCGACGACAGGCCCTGCGCCACGCCGCCCTCGTCGAACAGCACCGAGGCCACGTGCGGCGTGTCGGGCACCATGATGAAGATGATGTCGGCCTGTTGCGCCACCTCCCGGCCCGAGGCGCAGGCGACCGCGCCCTGCCCGGCCAGGTCGGCCGGCAGCGGCTTGCGGGCGTGCGCGAACAACTGGTGCCCGCCCTTGAGGAGGTGGGCCGCCATCGGCGCGCCCATGATGCCAAGACCGATAAATCCTACTTTGCTCATGATGTTTCCCTTTTTTGGTTGTTGACGGCTGGCTTAGGGCTCGTAAGACAATAAGTTGGATTTTTAGCGGCCGCAGCCGGATGCAATGCAAGGCGCCTGTCGCGCCGCAGTGCGAGCACTGCAAGCGGCCGGCAACGCCGCAGTGCGCCGGCTTCGGCCAGCTAAAAAGTCCAACTTATTGTTTTATGAGTCCTTAGGCCGCGGCCTTGAATTTGGCGGCGAGGTTTTCGGCGCCGCGCGCCAGGATGCCGACGTCGCTGCCGACGGCGACAATGGTGCAGCCGAGCGCGATGCAGCGGCGCGCCAGCGCCTCGTCGCTGGCCAGGATGCCGGCGGCCTTGCCGCAGGCGAGGATGCGCACGATCGCGTCTTCGATAGCCGCCACCACCTCGGGGTGTTTGGTGTTGCCGATGTGGCCCATCGAGGCGGCCAGGTCGCCCGGGCCGATAAAGACGCCGTCGACCCCGTCGACCGCGGCGATGGCCTCGATGTTGGCGAGCGCCTGCGGCGTTTCGGCCTGCACCAGCACGCACAACTCGTCCTCGCACAGGGTCGGGTAGTCCTTGACCCGGCCGTAGTTGGACGCGCGCGCCGCCGCCGCGTAGCCGCGCACGCCGAGCGGCGGATAGCGGGTGGCGGCGACGGCGCTGCGCGCCTCGGCCTCGTCCTGCACGAAGGGAATGAGCAGGGTCTGCACGCCGAGGTCGAGATAACGCTTGATGACGACGGTGTCGTTCCATTGCGGGCGGACGATCGGATGCGCCTTGCCGTGCGAGATCGCCTGCAGCTGCGAGTGGACCTGCGGCAGTTCGTTCGGGGAGTGCTCGGTGTCGAGCAGCAGCCAGTCGAAGCCGGCGTTGGCCAGCACTTCGACGGTGACGTTGTTCGACAGGCCGGACCACAGGCCCAGTTGCAGTTGGCCGCTCTTAAGACCGCGCTTGAAATCGTTGATCGGTAGCTTCATTGAATTCCCCGGAAATTGATGAATCGAACACGACGCCCTTCGGCTAGCGCATGTCTTTAATTAGGTCATACGATATCGTACAACATGGATGGATAAAAAGCGAGCATCATTGCAATTTAGTCACTCTATTGAGCGTTCGCGTACTGGTCCGCTTTGCACTTGAATAACGATCGGCAGCAACTTCCAAACAACTAGAACAGGTAGTCAGGCCAACAAAGGGGGAATGTCATGCAGGTACAGTTGAAAAAAATTCAAGGCGAATGGGACGCAGGCTTTGTTTTAGACCAACATTCCACTGGCGGGAGACCCGATGGTTTTTATGCGAACGGCCATCAAAAATTCGACATGGATTACACAGAGATGGGCGCGGCGGTCAATCAGCTAAAGTACCATGGCGACTTTAGTCAAGTTCCCGATTTGGCTAAAGCGGTCTATGCCCATATCCTGCCGCTTCTTCCTGCCATCGCCCGCGTGGTGCCAATGGCCTCCAGTACACCAAGGACGAGGCAGCCAGTGAACGCGGTGGCGGCCTATATCGCGGCGATGCTGAGGGTACCTGTCGAAAAAGGCTTTTTAATCAAGGCCGCCGGTTCCAAGTCTTTAAAAGATCTCCCCACACGAGCTGAAAAGGATGCCGCTTTGCGCGGAAAGCTCAGCTTGGCGCGTGACCTCGATGGAGACGGCAACCAGAATATTCTTCTGGTCGACGATTTGTTCGAAACCGGCGCGTCTCTGGATGCAGCGTGCCGTGTCCTACGCAACTGTGAGAAAATAAGCCACATTTATGTGGCCGCATTAACGTGGAGGCGCCCAAGATGAGCACAGTCTTTGTTGCAGGATCGATAGCCATAAAGAAATTGGACCCGGTGGCGCAGGTGCGATTGGTGAACATCATCGAACTGGGCCATCATGTGCTTGTGGGCGACGCCGACGGCGCCGACACTGCCATACAGCAGTTCCTGCATGAAAGTGGCGCCAGAAACGTCACCGTATACTGCGTAGGCGGCCGGCCGCGTAACAACCTTGGCGACTGGCCTATCAATAGCGTGGCCACCTATCACAAGCCCGGATCCCGCGCTTACTTCACGGCCAAGGACATCGAGATGGCCAAGGACGCCGACGTCGGCCTGATGATCTGGGATGCCAAGAGCACCGGCACGCTGAGCAACGTGATTGAATTGCTGACGCGTAAGCGAAATTCCACCGTTTTCATCAATAAAGACAAGGCATTCCACAAGGTGGTCAAGGTCGCCGACCTAGAGTCGTTAGTGGCACATATGGCCGACGCTTCCCGCCTGAAGGCCGACACCAAGATCGGTCTGCTCGACAAGATTGCCACGCTACGCTCGCGCGAGTTACAGTCGCGAATCCTGCTATGCAAGGAGGAGGCGGCGGCATTGGCCAACCAGGCAACCGCGACTTCGGCAAAGCAAAGTGTTGATTCGGCGATTGAGCCAGCCGCAACTTAACGAATCAAATATGCCGTGATTCGGAGGCGGTGTCGCCCCATCATGAGCCGTTGAAAATATCTGTAACAATTGGATCGAGTCGGGCCGGCGTGTTGCCGCCTCGGCGTTCTTGCAGACCGCCCTCGTCGGCGCCATAGCGCGTTATGACGCCCCTTCGCGCCGTGAATCGCTGCGAATAATTTGCGGTGCCCGGATTGCTTTGCAATCCGTCCGACCAAAGCCTCCCGGCAAAAACTGGACATTCCGTGACGCGGTCAGTTGGCGCGCAAAAGCACGTTGGTCGGCTGGTCGCGCTCGACGTGCAGCCACTCTCCCGCCGGCAGCAGCTCGGTAACCTGGATCGCGCTGCGGCGCTGCTCGAGACCGTCCTTCTTGGCATCGGCGCCGCGCCGGCCCGGATGCGTGAAGTAGAACAGGAAGGCGCGCCCGCCGCTGACGACCACGTCGGCGTGGCCGCCGATGACCTGGTCGTCTTTGCCCTGCCCCGGCCGCTGCAGCAGGTTGTCGGGCTGGCGCGTCCAGTTGCGCGCGTCGGCGGAGCGGTACACCGCCAGCCCGCGCCACACGTCGCTGATCATCCACCACGCGCCCCGCCATTGGAACACCTTCGGGCCCTCCCCGCTCTGGTCGGCCACCGCGCGGCCCTGGTCTTCCCAATGCGACAGGTCGGCGCTGTCGGCGTAATAGATCGACTTGCGGTCGCGCTCGTTGTTGTACCACATGCGCCAGCGGCCGTCGGGCAGGCGGGCGACGCCGGCGTCGATCACGCGGTCGGCCGCCAGCTTGAGCGTTTCGGCGTTGCGCCAAGCGCGCAGGTCGGTGCTGGTCAGGTGCACCATGTGGCGCGGATGCTTCCAGTCGGTGAACACGCCCGGCACCACGGTCAGGAACATGTGGTAAGTTCCGTCGTCGGCGCGCACGATGTCGGGCGCCCAATGGGTCGCGTCCCGCCCGCCCAGTTCGGGCGGCAGCGCGATGTCGGCGGTGCCCAGATACTGCCAGCTCGCGCCCTCGTCGTTCGACTCGGCGATGCCAAGGCGCGTGCCGTGCACCCACGCCACCCCGGGCAAACCGGTGGCCGTGGCGCGGCGGTTGGTGTAGAACATCCACCAATTGCCGCGTTCGACGTTGCGCACCACGACCGGATCGGCCGCGCCGTCGAACACGGGGTCGCGGAACAAGGGCTTGGCGGCGACGTGCCCGCGGTCGGCGACCGGGGCGCCAAAGTCGGGGCTGCCGTCGGCGCGCCAGTCGATCACCTGGGCGCGCGTGTGGCGGTTCGGGTCGCGCAAGGAGTCGCCCTTGATGTCAAGGTAGTTGCGCGCGTGGTAGAGCAGGACATCGGTCTTGCCGTCCAGCGTGGTGGTGAAGGCGTTGTGGCCCGGCCCGAACTGGCCGTTGGCATCGCTGGAGCGGAACACCGGCTCGGCCGACTTGTGCCACGAAGCGGGGTCGAGCAGGTCGGCCCCGGCGCCGGCCGTGAGCAGTCCCATGCTGTAGCTGGCGTCGGTCGCGCTGGCCGAATAGGTCAGGAACACCCTGCCGTTCTTGACCAGCACGGCGGGCGCCTCGTTGACCTGGTACTTGACCTTCTCCCACGCGTGCTGCGGCGTCGACAGCAGCACCGGCGCGCCGCTGATCGAGGTCGGCGAGTCCATTTTTGCGATGTAGATGTTGGTCGCCTTTTGGTCCTTGCCGGCCGGGCGCTGGGTCCAGACCAGATAGCGCTGGCCGGCGTGCGCGAAGGTGGTGGCGTCGAGCGCGAAGCTCTCCCAGCCGGTCTTGAGCTGGCCGCGCTCGGTCCACTCGCCCTCGAGCGGATTGGCGGCGCCGTTGACGAGCGTGTAAAGACGTATCTCCCAGATCGCGTCGGCGCGCCCGGCGGTGAAATAGATATGCCATTTGCCGTCGATGAAATGAAGCTCGGGCGCCCAGATGTGGGCGCTCATCGGACCGCCCGCGTGCTTGCGCCACACCACGCGCGCCTCGGCCTTGCCCAGTTCGTCGAGCGTGCGCGCGCGCCGCAGTTCGATGCGGTCGTACTCGGGGACGGTGGCGGTGAAGTAGTAGTAGCCGTCGGTGTGCAGCACGACATGGGGGTCGGCCCGCTGGCGCACCAGCGGATTGGCGAAGTCGGTTGCGAGCGCGGCCGCGCTGCTTACCAGTATGAGCGCGCAGGCCAGCGCGCGCAGCAATGCTTTCATCGATCAGGCTCCCGTGCGTGTCGGCCAAATATTCGGCCTGTGCTTGTCGCTTCAACCACCGCGATATTTTACGCATCGAAGGCGGCTGGCCGGATGCCCGACACCAAAGAATCAATTACTTGACCAAAGGCGCGCGCGACAAACCGGTGTATTGATTATTCTCAAATGGCTGATTATTCTGCGTTTTCTTCCGTCGCGGACAGTTTCACCGTATACATGGCGAACTGTTCTGTTTATCCTCCTTGCGATGAACCCTGACCTGCTTGCGCCCCACTCCCCCCTCCCTTTCTCGCGCGCCGTCGTGACCCTCGCCGTCACCGGCGCGCTGGCCTGCCTGGCGCTGCCGGTGGCCGCGCAAACGGGCGCGCTGCCGGTTGTCGTGGCCAAGCCCGTCGTCGTGGCCAAACCCGACAAGAAGGACGCCGCGACTGCCGTGAAGGCCGAGGACAAGGTCGAAGCCAAGCCCGAGGCCCCGGCAGTGCCGGTGGCGGCCGAGGTGGCTTCCGATGCGACGGTGACGGTGTCGGCCAACCGCCCCAGCAACCGCATCGACCGCCAGGTCTACGACGTCAAGACCGACGTAGGCGCCAGCAACGGCTCGGCCGCCGACGCGCTCAACAATGTGCCCTCGGTCGCGGTCGACCCGGATGGCACGGTGACGCTGCGCGGCAGCACCAACGTCCAGGTGTTCGTCGACGGCAAACGATCGGCGATGATGCAAGGCGATAACCGCGGCGCGACCCTGAACTCGCTGCCGGCCGAGGACATCGAGTCGGTCGAGGTGATCAACAATCCGGGCGCCCAGTTCGGCAACGACGGCGGCGGCGGCCCGATCGTCAACCTGGTCATGCGGCGCACCCGCAGGGCGGGCGGATTCGGTTCCGTCAGCGCCAATGGCGGCACGAACGGCCGCTACAATTCGTTCTTGTCGGGCAGTTACAACACGGGCCGCTTCGGCGTGCAGGGCGCCGCCTACCTGCGCCACGAGGTGCGCACCCCGGACAGCTTTGCCGACCGCCTGCGCATCGACCCGGTCAAGGGCACATCGACCCGCAGCACCCAGGAAAGCAAGGGCGACGAAGCGCACGACACGGCCGGATTCAACACCTCGCTCACCTACAACCTCGGCGACAAGGACACCTTCGGCGCGGGCCTGAGCTACTCGCGCAACAGCAACGAGCGCGACGGGACCGACCGCTACGTCAGCTACGGCACCGACGGCGCGGCCTACCGCGACTACGTGCGCAGCACCCGGCGCGACGGCGGGAACGACAACCTGGGCTTGAGCGTGCGCTTCGAGCACAGGGGGGACTCGCGCGGCGAGGTCGGTAAGATGGACCTGCGCGTGTCGTCGGCGAACAACGAAAACGACAACGCGTTCGCGAATTTGTACGCGATCGGAAGCGCCACGGGGGCCCAGCAAAGCCGCCAGGCCAACGCGTCGGAAACGCGCCTCGTCGACCTGACCGGCGACTACGAGCTGCCGGGCGAGAGCGGCATCTTCAAAATCGGCTACAAGGCCGGCAGCGACCGCAACACCATCGACACCCGCCTGGCCGACATCGATCCGGTGACCGGCGCCGAGCGCCCCAACGCGCTGCGCAGCAACAGCTTTGCGCTGCACCAGACCAATCTGGCCCTGTATGGCTCGTATGAGCTGCGCATCAGCCCGAAATGGGGCGTGCAGGCCGGCCTGCGCGCCGAGCACACCACTATGGATGTCAAGCAGCTCACCAGTGGGACCGAGGCGAGCAACAACTATCTCAATTTCATCCCGAGCATGTTTGTCTCCTACGTGGCATCCGAGGATACCGACATCCGCTTCACCTACGCCCACCGGATCCGCCGTCCGGGCGCGAACGACCTCAATCCCTTCGTCGTGTACCGGGACGAATTCAACGTCTCGTCGGGCAACCCGAACCTGAAATCGACCCGCACCGATTCCTTCGAACTGGCCTTCGAGAGCAAATTCGGCGCGATCGACACCAACCTGCGCGGCTACTACCGCAAGGACAGCGGGATCATCTCCGAGCGTAAGGTGTTCATCAGCGACACCGTGCTTCTGACCACGCGCGACAACGCCGGCAGCAACCAGTCCGGCGGACTCGAATTCAACGTGCGCGGCAAGCTCACGCCGCAACTGACGCTCAACGCCTCGGGCAATCTGGTCTACACCGAGCAGCGCATTTTTAACGCGACGGCCGACTCGGACGCCAAGCGCAGCACGCCATCGCAGAGCGGGCGCTTGCGCCTGAACTACCAGCATCCGACGATTGGCCAGATGCAGTTCGCGCTAAACGCGCAAGGCAAGACGCTGGCGCGCCAGGGCTACCGCCAAGCCACCACGACGGGCAACTTCAGCTACCGCCGGCCATTGACGCCGGCGCTCAGCCTGGTGGCCAACGTGACCGATGTTTTCGACTCCGGCAAATCGGAGACGGTCACCGACACCGACACGATCAAGGACACCACGATCTCGCGTTCGAACGGGCGGGTGATGTATCTGGGGCTGATGTACAGGTTTGGTGGCGTGGGCGCCGGCCAGGGCTTCGGCCGGCGCGGTCCGGGTGGCGGGCCAGGCGGT
This sequence comes from Massilia glaciei, assembly GCF_003011895.2. Lineage (GTDB taxonomy): Bacteria > Pseudomonadota > Gammaproteobacteria > Burkholderiales > Burkholderiaceae_D > Telluria_A > Telluria_A glaciei. Next base: position 10,407 of record NZ_PXWF02000225.1, read on the forward strand.
GGTGGCCTTCCGTAAGCCAGAGAGACCGAAAACCCGATCTCCATCGATAAGACAGCCAAAGTCATCGTCGCGTAAGCGCACTGCTGCCCGGGATAATTTCCTTGACATCGCACCGCGAGAAAACTGCTGTTCAACGCGGTAGTAGTCGAGCTGCTGATCTTCATAGATAAAATAGTTAACGTCATCCCCGCGAAAGCGGGGCCCCATGCTGAGCTTGTCTATACGTGCCGTTCGAACCTTCAGTGCCGGAAACTGCGCATTCGCGAGGAAGACGGGGGCCTCCTAGTTGTACTGCGGCCCATTGAGCAAAAACGGCCCACCCTGATACATCGACCCAATGTCGTCCGCCGCCGGGTAATTGCCATCCGGAGGGAATTTTCCGTTGAATTTGGTCGAACTGTCCTTGGCGACAAAACCCAGATGCGCCGCCTTGCGGTTGTCCCACCATTTGCCCGGATTGTCCGACATGCCGAACATGATCGTGTGCCCGACGCGCGCCGCCATGAGCGAGCAGCGCAGCGCCTCCACCAGGTCGTCGTAGCTGAAATAGGTCACCAGCATGCGCGCGCTGAGCGGCTCCGGGAACGAGGAGCCAATGCGCAGGCACACGGTCTCGACGCCGAAACGGTCGTAGTAATAGCGCGACAGCGATTCGCCAAAACACTTGGAGACGCCGTACATCGTGTCGGGCCGGGTCGGATCGTCGGCGTCGATCATGTCGGTGGTCTTGTAAAAGCCGATCGCGTGGTTCGAGCTCGCGAACACGACGCGCCGCACGCCCATCTTGTGCACCGCCTCGTACAGATTGGCTGTGCCGAGTATGTTCGCCTGCAAAATGGCGTCGAACGGCGCCTCGACCGAGATGCCCCCAAAATGCAGCACCGCGTCCACACCCTCCATCATGGCCAGCACGGCGGCCTTGTCGGCCAGGTCGCACTGGACGACCTCCTCGCCCTCGCCCGCCGGCCCCATATCGGCCAGGTCGGACAGGCGCACGATGTCGGCCCAAGGCTTGATACGCTCGCGTAGCACCTTGCCCAGGCCGCCGGCGGCGCCGGTGAGCAAAATGCGTTTGAATGGTTTTGTCATGGCTTGCTCTCGTTGTGTGCTCGTTGGTTGATCGGCGCCGGATCGCACAAGCAGGTGCGTGCTTGCGTGGGCAAAGCGGCGCGCCCCCGATTGCCGGGGCGACATTTTGAGTCATCGTACAACTGTTGATTGCCGATGACTGATTAAAAACAAAAATAATCACAAACTTGATCCGTCGTGATTGCCGGCGCGGATCGGCCCCCGCCGCATGGCCGCGCGCATCGATCAAGACCCTGATTGTTTCCCGTCGCGACGCGCGAGCCATTCCCGCCTCACCTAGAATACAGCGGAGCTTTCCACACCTATAAAAATACGCACGAGACAATATGACACCATTCCATCGCGCAGCCGCGTGCCGTCCCCATCCCACTTCTGGCGCGGCAATGACGTACCCGAGACGCGCTCTGCCCCTGGCGCTTGCGCTCGCGCTGTCCCTGGCCGCGTGCGCGCATGGTGGCGCCACACGCGGCTTCACCTTCAGTTCGGGCCAGCCAGGCGCGGTGGCAAGCGAGGTCGCGCCCGGCATGGCCTACAACGCCGCACGCGGATTCGGTTTCGAGGCCGGACCCGAGGGTGCCGGCAAGCCCTTCTTCTTCAGCAGCGACCTGGAGGAAGGCAACTACAACGTGACCATCACCTTTGGCGCCCCGCACGCCGCCTCGACCACCACGGTCAAGGCCGAACTGCGCCGCCTGATGCTCGAGAACGTGCGCACCCTGCCCGGCCAGTACGTCACGCGCACCTTCACCGTCAATGTGCGCACGCCGCAGATCAAGGCCGCCCGCGGCATCGCCCCGGGCGTGGTCGCGCTCAAGGTGCCGCGCGAGTCGGTCGGCGAGGCCAGGTCGTGGGACAAGCGGCTGACGCTCGAATTCACCGGCGTCAATCCGTCGGTGCGCGCGATCGCGATCGTGCCGGTCAAGACGCCGACATTGTTCCTGCTCGGTGACTCGACCGTATGCGACCAGTCGAACGAGCCATACGCGAGCTGGGGCCAGATGCTGCCGCGCTTTCTCAAGCCGGGCATCGGCGTGGCCAACCTCGGCCAATCGGGCGAGACCTACCGCGAGTCGATCAGCCGGCGCAGGCTCGACAAGATCCTCAGCGTGATGCAGGCGGGCGACACCGTGCTGATGCAGTACGGCCACAACGACCAGAAGCAGATCAAGGATGGCAAGGGCGGCCCGTTCACGACCTACAAGGCCGAGATCCGCACCCATGTGGCCGGCGTGCGCGCGCACGGCGGCGTGCCGGTCATCATCTCGCCGATGGAGCGCCGCAGTTTTGACGAACGCGGCAAGGTGCGCCCGTCGCTGATCGATTACGCCGACGCCGCGCGCCAGGTGGCGCAGGAGCTGGGCGTGGCCTTCATCGACCTGAACGCGATGAGCAAGCCGTTCTACGAGGCGCTCGGCCCCGAAAAATCGAAGCGCGCGTTCGCCGAGCCAAGGCCCGGGCACACCGACAACACCCACCACAACAACTACGGCAGCTACCAGTTGGCCAAGGCAGTGGTGTCGGGCCTGCGCGCGAACCAACTGGCGGTGGCCGCCTTCGTGGCCGACGACGCGGGCAGCTTCGATCCATCCCGTCCCGATCCGGTCGAGAGTTTCGCCGTGCCGGCCAGCCCCGGCTTTACCACAGTGCGCCCGCTCGGCGACGAATCCAACAAATGAGATGAAAATGCGCCTACTTCCCCTGATGTTCCTGCTCGCCTGCGGGGCCGCCCAAGCCACCGACGGCTATCTGTTCACCTACTTCACCGGAAACGGCCAGGACGGCTTGCACCTCGCCGCCAGCGACGACGGCTACCATTGGGAGAAGCTCGGTGGCGGCAAAAGCTACCTCGCGCCCAAGGTCGGCAAGTCGCGCCTGATGCGCGACCCGTGCATCGTGCGCGGCCCCGACGGCGTCTATCACATGGTCTGGACCTCGGGCTGGAACGAGAACAACATCGGCTACGCATCGTCGAAGGACCTGGTCAATTGGTCCGAGCAGAAGGAACTGCCCGTCATGGGGCACGAGCCGACGGTGCTCAACGCCTGGGCGCCGGAAATCACCTACGACGAAAAGCGCGGCGAATTCCTGATCTTCTGGGCCTCCACTGTACCGGGAAAATTCCCGCTGACCGAGGGATCATCCGAAGAAAAGTACAACCACCGGATGTACTTCACGACCACCAAGGATTTTGCACATTTTGCGCCGACCAAGCTGTTTTACGATCCGGGCTTTAGCGTGATCGACGCCACCTTCCTGCGCGCCGGCGGCAAGTCGACCCTGCTGGTCAAGGACGAGACGCGCCATCCGCCGCGCAAATACCTGCAACTGGCGGCCGCTGCCGACCTGCAAGGCCCGTTCGGCACACTCGGCAAACCCTTCACCAAGCGGGGGCTGTGGGTCGAGGGGCCCACCGCGCTGCAAATCGGCGGTGACGTGCTCGTGTACTACGACGCCTATACGGCCAAACGCTACGGCGCGTTGCGCTCGCGCGACCTGGAAAACTGGGAGGACGTCAGCGAGAAAATGCATTTCCCGGACGAAGGCACGGCGCAGCGCATGCGCCACGGCACCGCAATCGCCGTTCCGGCGGCGCTGCTTGCCGCGCTGCGCGCCAACCCGACAAATCAAACGAAAGAGGCACCATGAAACGACTCCTGATAACCGCGCTGCTTGCGGCGTCCCTTAACACGGCATGGGCGGGGCCAGAGACCACCGTCGCCAGTGACCGCAACTATCAAGCGCGCGTGCCCTACCAGACCTATTTCGGCGACTATGTGGCGCTCAAAAAGGGGCAAGCGTTCGACCTCATTTTCATTGGCGACTCGATCACCGAACAATGGCGCTGGGGCGCCGGTTCACCGGTTTGGAAACAACACTACGAGCACCGCGCGTTCAACTTCGGCCTTGGCGCGGACAAGGTGCAGCACGCGCTGTGGCGCCTCGAGAATCTCCCCGTGGCGGGCTTGGCGCCCAAGGTCGCGGTACTCATGATCGGCACCAACAATATGTCGGATTCGCCCGAGGACATCAGCGCCGGGGTGAAGGTGCTGATCGGCGCGGTGCAAAATAAATACCCGGGCATCAAGGTGGTTTTGATGGGCGTGCTGCCGAGCCGGCGCGGTGTGGACAAGATGACGCCGACGAACGCCCAGCTGGCGCCGCTGGCGGACAATAAGTCGATATTCTTCCTCGACATCAGCGCCAAGTTCTCACGGGGTGAGGACAATTGGAAGGGTTTGAGCAAGGACCAGCTACACCTGACGGCCGAGGGCTATGAGATGTGGGCGGCCGAGCTGAATGCCCTGCTTGCCTCGATTGCTGCCGCTCCGGCGAAGAAGTAACAAATTAGGTGGTATAAAAATCACAGAAATCGTCCAACGTCATCCTCGCGAAAGCGGGGACCCATGCTGAACTTGCCTATACGCGAAGTGCAAACCTTCAGGCCAGCGAACTGTGCGTCCAAACTTCTGATGCGTCGGTCTGGCGAAAAACGGCCCGGTTTGACACCGGGCCGCCAGCTGCCAATTAACGCTCGCCCTGATACATCAAACCACTGTCGTTGATGCCGAACTTGAACTTCTTGTTCATCTCGATGATCTCGGCGCCGGCCAGCAGCACCGGGCCGTAGCCGTGCGCCGCGCGCACGCTGGTCGGACGATAGTAGTAGAAGGCCGGATCGAACGCCATGCCGGTGCCGACGCAGATGCCCTCGACCTCGCCCTTGGCGTTGACCTTGCCCGACACCGCGTTCCAGGCCAGGTTGGCCATCGGACCGAACATGTCCTTGTCGAGGTGGCCGCGGTTGACCGCGCGCGCGATCGCGTAGGTGTAGATCGCGCTGGCCGAGGTCTCCAGGTAGGAGTCGTTGCGGTCGATCAGCTGGTGCCACAGGCCGTCCTTGTGCTGGAACGAGGCCAGTCCGTCGGCGTGCGCGCGCAATTGCGCCGCCACCGCCTTGTAGCCCTTGTGCGTCTTGGGCAGCACGTCGAGCACCTCGACCATCGCCATGATGGCCCAGCCGTTGGCACGCGCCCAGTGCATTTCCGGATGCGAGCTCGCGCCTTCGACGTAACCGTGCATGTAGATGCCCAGCGCCGGGTTGAACATGCGCTTGGAGAACTGCAGCACCTGCTTGACCGCGTCGTCGTAATGCTTGGCCTTGCCGGTGTACTTGCCCATCAGCGCGATGGTCGGCACGCCCATGAACATGTCGTCGAGCCACAGCGTGTTGGGCAGCGGACGCATCTTGATGCCGCCCTTGCCGTCCGGCCCGCCGCGCGCCAGGGTGCCGTCCTTGAGGCGGTACTCTTTCTCGGTCACGAAGCTGCCGCAAATATCGATCAGCTGGCCGTAGTCGACCTTCGAGCCCATGTTCTTGGCCTTCATGAAGCTCATGCACAAGGCGCCGGCGTCGTCGAGCGCGTGCGGGTTCAGGAAGCTCTTGATCGGCGCCTGCGCGTTGGCCGGATCGGCCTTGACCGCCGGCGCGTACAGGCGCGTCAGGTCGGCCAGCAACTGGTGGCGTTTGACCGTGTAGTTGGTGTAGCGGGCGTCGCCGGTGGCGGCGCCGGCGGCCAGCATGCCGGCGTAGGTCACGCCCCATTCATAGCTGGTCAGGCGGAAGTCGCCCGGCTTGAGCACCGTGTCGGGATCGGCGCGCGACAGATCGGTGACCGCGGCGCCGGTGGTCTTGTTGATCAGTTCGGCCGGGGTGACCCGGTCCAGGTAGGTGAAAACGCGGTCCAGCACCGACTTCACCGAGGCCGTGTCCATCGCCCGGTAGGGGTGCAAATACTGCACCTGCAGCGCATGGAGCATGGCGTCGGCGGCGGCCGGCCCCTTTTCCTGGGCGACCGGCGCCTCCTGGGCAGATACGTTGAGCGCCACCGGGAACAGGCCGGCCACGAGCGCAGCTGTCAGGCGGCGGCGCAGCTTTGAGGCATTCATCAAATTCGTCTCATTCATTTTAGTTTCCTCTATTCGAGTTGATAGATCTTCAAGTTGTCGATGGTCTGGCGTGACCACGTCGTGCGAAATCCGAAATAGCCGCCGGTGAACGGCTGCGGATCCCGGTATGAAAAGTACTCGTCGCCATCGACCAGCATGCGCGTGCAGCCTTCGTAGACGGCGATTTCGACCTTGTAGTCGCGATTCGGCTTGAGCAGGTGGGCGGCGTCGAGATGCTCGCCCAATATCACGCGCTGGCCGTTGCCATAACGGCGGAAACGCGTGCTCGAATTGGTGTTGCCGCCAACCCCGGCATAGTACATATTCAGATTGTCGTAGTCCTCGAACTTGCCGCTGCGGGTGAACAGGTTCGCATTTTGTGGGTCCTGCGCCATCCAGAAGTGGTTGAAGTCGGACAGGCGGTCGTTCTTCGCGCCGCCCATCACCACGCGCCGAGTGTACGTGATCAGCACATTGCCGGACAAACGTTTGTCGAGCCAGACGGTCGCGCCCGAATCGACGTCGATCAGCAATCGCCCGTCCCGGTTGGCGACCACGTTGCCGGGCTTTTTGGCGTACTCGCTCACATAGCCGGCGAGCGGGCCGCTGAAGTCGTCCCGGTGGAGCGGCGCGCCGCGCTGTCCCCACGCGGTGCAGGCGGCGGGCGCGGCGTGCGCCATGGCGGCGGCGGCCAACAGCGAAATCAGCATGGCGGCTCCCCCCTCACTTTTTGGTGGCCGCGGCCGGCGCGGACTGGCGGCGGCGCTCGGACTGCGGCGGCGGCGGCAAGGCGTGGGGCAGCGCGTCGCCCAGCAAGGCGAGCGACTCGATCATCGTCAGCCCCGACTGCGCCGCATCGTTGGTCGATACCCCAATCGCTTCGGTGGTCGCACTTAGCACGTCGGGCCCCTGCAAAGGCAGCGGCGCGGCGCCGCGCCAGCGGATCATGTTGTCGATGGCGATTTTGGCAAACGCCGGGTTCCCGGTCTGCGCGTAGGCGTAGGCGGCCAGCCGCGGGCCGCCCTGGGCTTTTTCGACGTATTTGCCATCCGCGCCCTCGGTGCCGGTCGTCTTGTCTTTGATGAGCACGTCGCCGGGCGCCTCGCCCAGGCGCGCGAATTGCAGCCAGGCGGCGGCGAAATCCTCGCGCCCCAGCAGCGGCACCAGCTCGAACATCACCTGCGCCCCGCCCTGGATCGTGGCCAGGTTGTACAGCACCGGCACCTGCTGCTTGGCGATCGGGTCGGGGATCGGGAACAGCTTGCCGGTCGCCGGATCGTAGCCGACGGTCATGCTGCCGCGCCCTTTGAGCGGGCCGATCCTGCCGCCCAGGTCGGGGTTGAGGCCGTTGAGCACGCCCGAACGCAGCCAGTAAGGCATCTGCAGGATCGAATCGACGCCGGCGTTGATGCGGTCGCGCCATTTGGGGTCGCCGCTGCGCTCCCACTCGGTCATCCAGTTCCCGGCCAGCACGTACCAGTCGGGGCCGATGCGGATCCGGCCCGGATACTTGGGATCCTGCGGCAGCACCGGCTGCGCCAGGCGCATCGGGTCGAACTTGACCATGCCCTTGTCCGATTCGAGCTGATCGCGCATCACGTCGCCGATGCGCTCGTCGGTCGTCAGGTAGTAGAACGGGCGCCAGTGCGCCGCCTGGCTGATGCGCGCCTCCTTCGAACCGTCGCCCCACTTGACCACGTTGTGGCGCGAGCCGAGTCCCTTCATCGGGCCTAGGTGGTAGACATTGGTCTCGCTGGTGTTGCGGGCCATCGCCTCGGCCATGCGGAACACTTCCGGGCTGCCGCTGCGCAGGTAGCTGGTCCAGAGCCACAGTACGCTGCCCAGTTCGGTGCTGTCCCAGGCGAAGCCGCCATGGTCGTAGTTCCACACGTGGCGTTTGAAGTTATAACTGTGCATCACGTCGCCGTAGGTCCAAAAGCCGTACCAGTGGCGCTCGTGCTGCTGCCGCCGGTAGAACGCCAGCACCGAGTCGAGCCGGTCCTCGATCGTCGCGCGCGCCGGCGTCGAACGGTCGACCGGGCTCCACACGCCGAACACCTTGGCCGATTGCAGATATGCCGGGCTGGCGGCCAGCAGCGCGCGGGCGCTGCCCGCCTTGGCCATCGCCGCCAGCTGCGCGCGGGCCGGCACCGAGGCCGACGGGTACAGCGTGAACGCGCTGGTCCTGGCCACGCCATAGGCTTGCGACATCCCCTCCTGCACGTCCTCGTAGGTCGCCGACAGGCCGTAGGCTCGGGTGGCGTAGTGGCGCATGTCCATCGCCGGCGCTTCGGGCGACCAGAGCCAGGCCGTCAGCTCGGCCGCTTTGCCGGCGGCGTTGCGCACGTCGAAGGCGGTCGGGAAGCTCTGCCAGAAGTCCTTGACGCTCACGCCCAGGCCGCCCGAGACGTCGCCCACAAAGGCCAGGCCCGAGGCGTGCGTGCCGGCGTCGGAGAACACCCAGGTGCTCTTGGCGCCGGTGCGCTTGACGATGTTGAAGCCGTTCGGCGAGGGCTGGACCAGCTTGTAGTCGTTCCAGATCGCCAGTTGCTCCTTCTCCTTGACGCCGTAGAAGCGGCCGCCCTCGATCTTCTGGCCGGCCACCTGGCGCAGGTCGGCGTTCAGGTCTCCCGGCTGCAGCGATTCCATCCACAGCCCGCCGTCCCGGCCGCTGAAGGCGACGTGGCGGTTGTAGACCTCTTCACGCATCGGAACCGTGAAGCGCAGGCCGAGGCCGCGGATGAAGTCCTTTTGCTGGTTGCCGTCGTAGATGAAGGTGTGGACCACGTGGATCGCCGCGTCGCCGGCGTAGAAGTACAGGCGCAGCGAGAACGGCAGCCATGCGCGCCCGCCCTTGGCCAGCTTGTGCTTGCCCTCGACCTTGATCACGGCGCGCACCGGCCCGCGTTGCTCGATCGTGAATTTGTCGATCGTCGATGCGAATGCCTGGCGCGCCGGCATGGCGCCCTCCTCCGGGTCCGGCCCCTGCTGCACCAGGCCGACCAAGCGGCCGGCGCGGGCCACCTCGCGGCCATCGACAAAAATCGTCTGGATCAAATCGGTGCCGCGCGTTCCCACGCGCACCTTCGTCGCGCCGGTGTTGATATCGACGAAGCCGTCGCCCTGTTGCACGCTCAACGCCGGGGCAGGCGCGGCGGGCGCGGCTTCGGATGCCGCCGAGATCACATACGGCCCGGCCGCCTGCGCGACCGTGGCAAAGCCGCTGAACTTGAGCGAGCCGTCCGGCCAAAAGGCCAGTGGCCAGGTCTGCACGGGCAAGGCTTTGCCATCCGGTCCGGTGAGCGCGAACGCCTGGCTCTTTGGCACCGCGCCCTGCGGCCACGGCACGCCCCAGCTCACGCCGGTGGCCAGCGGCGGCGCATCGCCGACCCAGTTGACTGTTACCTGGGCACGCCCCCCGGCGGCGCCACCGACGGCGGGCGCAAGCGCTTGTTGCGCCAGGACGGGGGTGGTAATGATCAGCGCGGCGGCACAGGCGCGCAGCGCTAGGGACAGGAACGACATGACGGACTCTTGGACTAGTTCTCGTGGAGAATTGATTGTATGCGAGCGCTCTGCCCGTCGAATCCCCTACCCGGAAAGAATCAGCTGACTGATTGATTCCGGGCGTGACTTGACGCGGATGATCAACAAACCCCGTTGACAGCGCGAATGCGCAATCAAAATCCACGTCACTCCCGCGTACGCGGGAACCCAGGAGGCGAGCGAGCGCCCGACCAAGCTGCTCGACCGTCATTCCCGCGTACGCGGGAACCCAGGAGGCGAGCAACCGCCCGACCAAGCTGCTCAACCGTCATTCCCGCGTACGCGGGAACCCATGATGAACATGCAATCACGGGGCTTCACAAAATCTAATCCCCGTTTTGAACTGCGGGAATTAAAACAATTCCTGCCGTGCCCTACCCTGAAATCACAAATTCACAATGCTCGACACGCAATCCGGCAGCATGGTTACTTCGCACCGCCCTTAAACACCGCCTCCGCGCGCGCCACATCCTCCGGCGTCATCCGCTTCTCGACGATCCTGGCCGTGTTTGCGGCCTGCTCATTGCCCAACTTGGCGCTAAGGCGCAGCCACGCCAGCGCTTGCACCGGATCCTTCGCGCCCCCTTCGCCGAGATACAACATGGCCCCGGCGCTGGACATGGCGGTGTCCGACCCCTGCACGGCGGCCGCCAGAAACAATTTGCGCGCCAGCGGCAGATCCCTGGCCACCTGCTCGCCCTTGTAAAAATAGGTGGCGAGCGCGTTCTGCGCGCCGGCGTGGCCGGCGACCGCGGCCACCTTGTAAAACGCCAGCGCGCGCGTCGGCTCGGCCTTGACGCCGATGCCCTCGTCGTAGGCCTGGGCCAGCGCGAACTCGGCGTGGATCTTCCGGTTTCCCGCCCGCGGATTGACGGCCACCTGCTGGAACAAGTCGAAGGCGGCCTGCGCGTCCTGCGGCACCAGCTGCCCCGCCTGGTGCAGGCGCGCCATCACATACTGCGCCGGCAGATATCCGGCCTTGGCCGCCCCGGCATACAGCTTGGCCGCCTTGGCCGGCTCCTTGGCGCCGCCATAGCCGCTTTGCAGCATGCGCGCGAGCGTGAACATCGCCGGCACGTGGTCCAGGTCGGCCGCCTCCTGGTACCAGGCGCGCGCGCGCGCAGGGTCGCGCGGCACGTCGACGCCCTCCATGTACATTTGCGCCAGATGCAGCTGCGACTGGATGCGCGGATTCGCGTATTCGGGATTCGACGGATTGAACCTGCTGTAATGGGTGCCCAGCCGCCTGGCCTCGGCCACCTTGATGTACCAGGCGATCGCCTCCTTCGGGTCGCGCGCGGTGCCCTGCCCCGCCAGGTACATGGAGCCGAGCATCAGGGCCGCCTCGTCCCAGCCGACCTTGTTGTACGAGACCTTGAAGGTGCGCAGCGCGAGCGCGTAGTCGCGCGCGTCGTACGCCGCATACGCCTGGTCGAGCGTCTTGTCCTTGCGCGCTATCTGGTTGCGCGCGCCGGCCTCGTTGTACGCGGACTGGGTGCATGCACCGCCGCGGCCATCGGCGTCGATTCCATCTAGCCTGGGGCCATCGCGGCTTGCGTCCCCGTACGGGCTGGCGTCATTGAAGGCGGTGCCGTTGGGCACAAACTCGCCTTCGAGCGAGACGCCCATCTCGCCAAAGTCGCCGCTCCTGCCACTGCTATGGAAGCTGTCCAGATAACTGTCGATCAACTCGTCGCCAGCCGACGAAAAATCGTAGGCGCACGATGAGGCCGACGCGCGGTCGAGGCGCAGCAACTCCGGCGCGCGGCGCGCGGGCATGCGTCCGAGCACCGTCACCACCGATATTTCGGGCGTGGCAGGCGGGGCGGCGGCTGGCGCGGCGCCGGCCGGTGCCAGCGACGCCAGTGATGCCAGAGATGCCAGCGCGAGGGCCGAGCAGGCCGCGAGCTTTAACGATGGGCGACCATTATCACAAACAGTACGGCGATCTTTCATTGACTGCCTCTCAAGGGAGTTGAACTTCTGTGTCTCTTAAACCGAAAAATCCCCCGAACCGGCAAAACCGATTCGGGGGCTGTGAAAGCGACCCCGCTTGCACGGGGCCCGGGGGACATCAGTTCCTGAAGTTCATGCCAATCATGATGCGGCGGCCGGCGTAAGCGTAGTCGAGCAGGTTCGGCGTGCCATCGGCGAACGGCGAGTAGACGCCCTGGCTGTTCGAGGTGGTCGACAGGCCCAGGTTGCGGGCCTCGGCGAAGAACTCGAGGTTCTTGCTGTACTTGTAGGAGATCTTGGCGTCGATGAAGCGGGTCGCGTCGCGGAAGTTCGGCGAACCGGGGTTGTACGGCAACACCGTGACGCGGCCACCGCCTGCGTTCGGGTAGTTGTTGACCGTGTTGCCGCCGCAACCGGCGATGCAGGTGAAATACGAATCGACTGCCTGCAACGCCACGCGCGCCGAGAACTTGCCGTCGTCATACCACAGCGAGGCGTTGTACGAGTACTTCGACTCGCGCGCCGGCGGCAGCGGGTCGCCGGTGATCAGGTCGACGATGTTGACCGACGACACGGCCGAGCGCAGCTTCGTGTAGTTCATGTCGAAACCGGTGTAGCGCAGCTTCCATGGCAGGAAGGTGAACGCCGTCTTGGTCGCCAACTCGAAACCCTTGCGGGTGGTCACGGGGCCGTTTTCGCGGGTTGAATGGTCGAACTCGAGGTCCGACAGCTTGGCGCCGGTGGCCGGATCGACGTAGTCGGAACCTTCGAAAATCTTGATGTTGGTCCTTCCGACGACGACCGCCGGGCCGACGATGCCGACCTGCTTGAAGGCGGCGATCGAGAACATGGTGTCCTTGTTCGGGTACCACTCCAAGCTCAGGTTTTTGTTGACGTTGCGCTGAGCCTGCAGCGCCGGGTTGCCGAGTGTGCCGCTGCAGGTCATGCTCGATTCTGCCCCGCCCGCCTCCTCGGCCAGGATCTTGCGCTGGTCGTAGGTGCAGGTGCCGGCCGGAAGCAGCGCCGATATCGGAGGCCGCGCCACGGTCTTGGCATGGTTGAAGCGCGTCACGAGGCGGTCCGGGATCAGCCACAGCGCCGTGTTAAAGATCGGCAGGATGTCGGTGCTGCTGGCATCGAGCGAGGTAGCCTTGATCACCGTGTTGCTGGTGAAGCCGCCGGCGACGGTCGGGCGCAGCGGATCGTAGGACGGGGTCACCAGGATCGAGGTGAAGCCCATGTTGCCGGTCGCGTGGACGCGGGTGCGGATGTAGCGGAAGCCGAAGTTACCATCGAACTCCATGCCAAACGGCAAAGCGCGGTCGGTGAACGGAATCTGGTCGAGGGCGAAATCGGTCATCAGGTAGCCCGAGGCGACGCGCTCGCTGAACTTGCCCACCGGTTGTTCGTACACCTTGCCGTCGTTGGCCATGCACTCTTTGACGCAGTCGTAATTGACGTTTGGCGAGCCGACCAGGCCGAACACCTTCTCGACGTCGATCTGGTTCCAACCGTTGAGCAAGTCGGCCGGACGGTCCTTGGCGCCGCCGAAAAATTGCGAGCTCGGGCCCTGGGTCATCGAATGGGTCAGGATGTCCTGGAATTGCGCCTGGGTCATGACGGTCTGGCCCGACAGCACGTTGAGCGGGTTACTGCTCGGAACGAAGCCGGTCGCGCACGGATTGCCGCCCGCGCCGAGCGAGCCGGGCGTGTTGGTGCAGCCGACGAAGGAGCCGCGGATATTGGCCGTCGGCACGATGATCGGCGCAACATAGTTGGCTTGTCCGAAGGTTCCCGACTGGGATTGGTAGGTGTAGCCGCCGCCGCCCCAGCTGTTGCCGGACGAGTCGCGCAGGTTGATGCCGCCTTTGACGCGGGTCAGGAAGGGCACCTTCTCGCTGAGCTTGTAGGTCAGGTCGAGCTTGGCGGTGCTTTCGCGGGTGTCCTTGATCTGCGGCGAGAAGCTGATTTGCGGCGCCTGGGTCAGCCTCGCCTGCTGGGCGATGGTGTAGGCCGGGACCGCGACCGTGTTGTTGGGGCCGAGCGCGACCGCCGCGGTATTCACGGTGGCCGGACGCGTGTCGGCGTACAGCGCGGCGTTGGTCTGGTCGAACGAGCTGCCCGCCGGGAAGGAGTAACCCCACAAGCCGTTCGGCAGCACGGCCAGCGTCGCCTCGCCGTAGTTGTAGCTCCACGCCGTGCGCTTGTCGCCGCGCTTGAAGTCCGACTTGGCGTCGCCGACGAAGAACTCGGCGAGCAGGCCGCCGCTCTTGTACGTGCCGCCGGTCTGGAAGTAGGTCGAGCTCGTTTCGATCACGTTGTGGATCTGGTCGGTCGCCGCGCTGCCGTCGGTGATCGTGAACTTGGTGACGTGGTGGTTGGCGTCCACCACGGCCGAGCCGGGCACCACGTTGGCCACCGCGCCCTTGGCCGGAAACGCGTTCGTCCTGAAGCTCATGTTGTCGTACACATAGTAGCCGGAACCTGGCACGGCCGAGCGCACCCCGCTCGCCGAATCGGTGAAGGTCGGTCCCAGGTAGCTCGGGCTGTTGGCCACGGCGGTGTTGACGTTCAGGCCACCGAGGCCGTAGGTCAGCTGGTTGTCGTCGATGCGGCGCTTGTTGTGGCTGCCCTTGGCGTACACCGTCAGCGCGTTGTTGACCTTGAAATCGAAACGCAGGTCGATGTTCTTGCGCTTGTCCTCCTGGCGCTTGACGAAATTGCGCAGATTCGACGGGGTGTAGTCGTTCCACTGGTTCAGGCACGTCATCAACTCGTTGCCGCGGTGGTTGATGGCGCCGTTGCGGTTGGTGCCGGCGCTGATCGACGCCTGCTCCGCCGCCGTCAGGTTGGGGAAGGCGGCGTAGCAATCGGCCTTGCTCTGCGCGGCGGCCGAACGGGTCACCAACTCGAGCGGGGTGGCGGCATTGAAAAATCCGCCGGCGATCATCGGCGTGGCCCGCGTGGTCGTGGTCGAGGCCGGGTCGTCCGCAGACACGGTCGACGGATTGAAGGCGAAGGTCTTGTCGGGCGAGTTGTCAAAATCGATGTTGCGCGAATAGCCCGAAATGGCGGTGGTGGCGACCTGCGATGAATGGCCCTCGTTGACATTGGCCGACATCGAACCATTGACCAGCACGCCGAGGCGGCCGTCGATGAATTTTTGCGAGGCGATGACGTTGAAGTCGGGCGACCACTTCTTGTTGAGCGAGCCTTGCGAGCCGGCCGCGCGCAGCGAGAAGAACGGCTTTTTGAAATCGAGCGCGGTGCGCGTCTTGATGATGACGCCGCCGCCGAGCGAGCCTTCGGTCATGTCGGCGGTCGAACCCTTGACCACATCGACGCTCTTGATCAGGTCGGCCGACATTTCGCGCAGCTCGACGCCGCGCCCGCTGCCGCCGCCGTTGAGGTCGGTGCCGCCGGCCGCCTGCACGCCCTGGCCGTCGATCTCGACGCGGGTCAGGTCGGCCGAGTTGCCGCGCACGGCGACGCTGACGCCCTCGCCGAAGTCGCCGCGTTCGAGCGCGATGCCGGCGATGCGCGAGATCGCCTCGCCCACGTTACGGTCCGGGAAGGCGCCCACGTCCTCGGCCACGATCGAGTCCATCGCGGTGGCCGCGTTCTTTTTGCGGGCGATGCCCGATTGTTGCGAGGCCCGTGTGGCGACCACCGTCACTTGCTGGATTTCGCCCTCCGGCGCGGGGGGCGGCGCCGGCTTGGTTTCCTGCGCCATCGCGATGTTGTTGGCCATCAACGCGAGCGCCACCGAGACGGCGTAGCTCAGACGGTTGGGGCGCATCGGCTGTTGTGTGTTCTCTCGCATTCTCTATCTCCAATTGTCGGTCTCGAATCGGACCTATTGATCATTTCTTATTAACCAGCTTGGCTGCACGTCCTCTTGGGTACGTGTGGAACTGCTTACAGTCTATTGCGGGAAAACATCGATGGAGCATCTTGCGGAAAACACTCACAGGAGTGAGCGGAAACTGTGCGAAATATGCGCGGACGATAACTTTTTTTGTGCGATTTGGCGATTCAAGGGATATAAAGTTATCGCGGCGCCATCGGGACCGGTCGATTTCCTTCGCGCGCCGGCGTTTCAATCAAATCGGTGATTGGTTCAGGCGGCCCGCACCATGCTCGGCCGCTTGGGCCAATAGCGCCAGCCCGGCCGCAGGAACTGCATCGCCATCGCGTCGTCGCGCGCCGTCGATCCGACCTTTTTGTACAGTTCGTGGGCGGCGTCGATGCGCCCCATGTCGGGCGCGATTCCCAGTCCCGGCGCCTGCGGCACCAACACCTCGCCGCCCCTGATCTCGAACGGCGCGCGGGTCAAGCGCTCCTGGCCCTCCTGCCAGATCCAGTGGGTGTCGATGGCGGTGATGTTTCCCGGGGCGGCGGCGGCGACATGGGTAAACATGGCCAACGAGACGTCGAAATGGTTGTTTGAATGCGAACCCCAGGTCAGCCCCCATTCGGCACACAATTGGGCCAGCCGCACCGATCCCTGCATGGTCCAGAAATGCGGATCGGCAAGTGGGATGTCGACCGCGCCGAGCGCATGGGAGTGCGCCATCTGGCGCCAGTCGGTCGCCACCATGTTGGTCGCGGTGGGAATGCCGGTGGCGCGGCGGAATTCGGCCATGGTCTCGCGGCCCGAGTAGCCGTCCTCCGGTCCGCACGGGTCCTCCGCGTAGGCCAGCACGTGGCCCTGGCCGCGGCACAGCGCGACCGCCTCGGACAGCGACCAGGCACCGTTCGGGTCGATCGTCACGCGCGCCTGCGGAAAGCGCGCCTTGATGCCGGCCACCGCCGCCATTTCTTCGGCGCCGTGCATGACGCCGCCTTTGAGCTTGAAGTCGCGAAAGCCGTAGCGCGCCACCACGGCCTCGGCCTGCGCCACGATGGACGCCGGCGTGAGCGCCTCGGCGTGGCGCAGGGCGTACCAGTCGGCGGCGGCGCCGCTGCCGGAAAGATAGGGCAGATTGGTGCGTTTGCGATCGCCGATGTAGAACAGGTAGGCCAGCATGGGCACGCTGTCGCGCTGCTGCCCCGCACCCAGCAGCTCGCACACCGGCACGCCGAGGTGCTGGCCCATCAGGTCGAGCAGCGCCGCCTCGACCGCGGTGACGACGTTCTCGAGGCGCAGATTTATTTCGTGCGGCTGCAGCAGCACGGCCTGTTCGGCGGCGGAGCTGACTTGGTGCTACGGACCGTTGCCGGCCTTGCCGGCGAGCGCCCCGCGCACCCGGTTGAGGGTGCGGTTGTAGCGGCCGATCTCTGTGCCCACGACCAGCGGCACGGCGTTTTGCAGCGCGCGCAGGATGCCGGCGCCGCCCGGCACCTCGCCCATGCCGGTGTGGCCGCCGCTGTCGGTCAGCAGCACCAGGTTGCGGGTGAAGTAAGGCGCGTGGGCGCCGCACAGGTTGAGCAGCATGCTGTCTTGCCCGGCGACCGGGATGACCCGCATGGAGATGATGAGCGGCGTTGCTGGGGTGGAGATGGTTGGCATCGGGTTTCCCATTGTGGCCGGTGAGGCGCGGCCGTGGGCGCTGCCGCGAGGCAGCCAACGGCTCGCGTGCTGTCTACAGATCGTCTGGTTTAACGGAGCAGGTAGGCGCCCAGCGGATCGCCCGGCAATCGCTTCAGGCCGGCGACCACCTGCGCCGCGTTGAAGGTGGCGCCGGCGTCGTTGGTGTGGGTGCGCGCGTCGGAAAAGAAGCCGTTCACCGTCTGCGCGCCCGCGACGCGGTAAGCGTCGCTGACGAGCATTGTCAGGTCGATGAAGCGCGCGCCGCCCGCTTGCGCCACCTGCTCGCCCCACTGGGCGAAGTTGGCGAAATCGCGGCCCTGCTCCCAGCGGTCGCGGTGCGGCACCGGTGACAAGACAATGACGGTGGCGCCCTTGGCGCGCGCGTCGGCCACGTACTTGGCCATGTACCAGCCGAAGGTATGGACCATCTCCTTGCTGCCGTCGGGGCGCGTGTCCTCGACGGTGCCGGGGCCGGTGCCGGGGCCGGAGGCGCGGTTCTTGTTGGACGGGTCGCCGATGCGGCCACCGTCGTTGTGGCCGAACTGGATCAGCACGAAGTCGCCCGCCTTCAGTTGCGCCAGCAGCTTGCCCCAGCGGCCCTCGGTGTAATAGGTGCGGCTGCTGCGCCCGCCGATGGCGTGGTTGACCACGTTCAGCTTGCGCGTGTCGAAATGGGTGGCGATGCGCTCGCCCCAGCCGATGGCGCCGTTCTGGCCGCCGCTCTTGACGGTCGAGTCGCCGGCGATGAACAGGGTAGGCAGGCTTGGGTTGCGCACCGCCTCGTCGGGCACCTTGGACGCGTCGACCACGGGCCGCGCGTCGTCGACCGCGCGCACGAAGGCGCGCAGCGGCCGCCCTGGCAGCGTGTTCAGGCCGGCCACCAAGGTGCGCGCATTGAGTTCGGCGCCGGCCAGGTTGGTGTGGGTGTGCTCGTCAGGCACGGTCTGCGGGAACAGTTTCATGACGGCCTCGCGGCCGAGTTGGTCGTACTGGCGCGCGACCAGCTCGTTGAGGTCGATGAAGCCGGCGCCCTCCTGGCGCGCCACTTCGCCGGCCCAGCCGGCGTGGCTGTTCTTGCTGCGCGCGACCTTGCCGTTGGCGTCCCCGCCGGCATTCCATTTCTTGCGCGGCACGGGCGAGGCGACGATCGGCAGCGCGCCCTTGGCGCGGGCCTCGGCGATGTACTTGCGCAGGTACCAGCCGTAGGTGTGCACGGTCTCGCGCTGCCCGGTGAGCATGTTGTCGATTTCTTCGGTCTGTTCGCCGGTGCCGGCGAGCGTGGCGCGCGCGCGCTTGTTGTCGTTGATGGCGCCACTGTCGTTGTGCCCGAACTGCATGATGACGACGTCGCCTGGCTTGATCAGGGCGAGCGTGCGCTCCCAGTGTCCGCCGCTCAGGTAGGTTCTGCTGCTGAGCCCGCCAATGGCGCGGTTGACCACGTTCAACCTGCTGGTGTCGAACAACGCGGCGATCGGATTGCCCCAACCCCACTGCCCTTCGGCGCCCTTGTTCTGGCCGTCGTCGCGGCCGTTGCGCACGGTGGAGTCGCCGATCAGGAACAACGACGGCAGCTTGGCGTTGGCCGGTTCGGGCAGCACGATCTTCAGGCCCTGGCGCGGGTCGGTGTTGACGGCCGGGGGAGCGAGCGGCGCCTGGGAGCAGGCGGTTAGCAAGCCAAGTAAGGCGAGGATGAGGAGTTTATTCATAGTCGTATTTTATGTGCCCCCTATTTGTGCGCAAGCCTTTGATCAGAAAGAATCAACAATGTGAGCAATGCGCGAGATGGCGCGATGCGGCCGCCGAAACGGCCGACAATGGCGGGATCAACCAACTCGGGCCACCATAATGAAAAGACTGTTCTCCATCGCGCTGATGTCAATCTGCTCCTATAGCCAGGCGGCGCCGTCCGTGATCCCGCTCTGGCCCGAGGGCGTGCCGGGCGCGAAGTCGATCGGCGTTGAGCAAGTCACCGATGGCCGGATCGCCAACGTGAGCGAACCGACACTGACAGTTTATGGACCCGCGTTGAACAAGGCGAACGGCACCGCCGTGATTATTTGTCCGGGAGGCGGCTATGTGCGTTTGTCGGCCGACAAAGAAGGTGTCAAGTACGCGAACTGGCTTGCGACCCTTGGCGTGACCAGCTTTGTGCTCAAGTACCGCATGAAGGAATTCGGCCATCCGGCACCGTTGCAGGACGTGCTGCGGGCGGTGCGGCTGGTGCGCTCTCGGGCGGCCGAGCTTGGCATCGACCCGGCGCGCATCGGAGTGATGGGGAGTTCGGCGGGCGGACACCTGGCGGCGAGCGCGGGGACGTTGTTTGAGCATCCGCTCGGGCGCACCGGCGCCGCGCTCGACGCGACCAGTGCGCGGCCGGATTTTTTGATGCTGCTGTATCCGGTGATTACGATGGAAGGCGCGGCTGCGCACGCCGGGTCGCGCGAGTCGCTGTTGGGGGCCGCGCCGGATGCCGCCCTGGTGCGCCTGATGTCGCTGGAGAACCAGGTCAACCCGGCGACGCCGCCGACGCTGCTGGTGCATACGCAGGCCGATAAGGCGGTGCCGGTTGAGAACAGCATTTTGTTCTATCAGGCGCTGACAAGGGCCAATGTGCCGGCCGAGTTGTATTTATTTGCGCAAGGTGGGCACGGGGTCGGCATTCGCCCGGACCTGGGAACGACCTCGGACTGGCCGCTCCGGGCGGAGGAATGGCTGCGTGATCAGAAGCTGTTGATCAAGTAATCCGGGTTCGCTTCAAAAATCGATATCCAGGTTCATCATCGCCCCCCCAACGTCATCCTCGCCCCCTCCCAACGGCATCCTCGCGCCACCGTCATCCTCGCGAATGCGGGGACCCATACTGAATGTGCGCCAATGCGGCGTCGATAATTTCATCCTCCCCAACGCCAAGATACCAGCCGCTGAAGGTTCCCCAGCGAACTTGTTTTCCGGAGGATTCGCAGCCATTCGGCAATCGACTTCGCCCGGCGTGCACCCCCTCCAGAATGTGCCGCCTCCCCAAAAGGCCCTATTTCATCCGGTTCGACCCGGCATAGGCCTATAGCGTCGCGAACTCCGGTGATAGTGACTTGAAACCGCCCGCCCGCCATGCGATCTCTCCTGCCTCAAGTCTGAAACTGAACGATGCGCGGTCTGCGTGTCTAACAAAGTACACGCCAGCGTTGTCGTAAAAAAGTCGTGCAATTGCCGGACCGAGTCGCGCAGTTGTCAGGCCGATTCGCGCAGAAATCGTCCAGGCGCGTGCCTGTCTCGTGCAATGCCGGGCCAATATGCAGTCAAATCGGAATAAAAGGAGAAAAGCCATGAAACGCCATCACCCAGCCATCTACGCCGAGATCCCCATTTCGCAACATATCCAAAAGCAACTAAGCCATGCCTCGGTCAGAAGCTTCTTCGAAAAGGAGGACTGGGAAATCGTCGCCGAGGCGGTCGAGGAGTGGGTCTGGCGCCACCATCCTGATGCGCTGCCCAAGTCGGCAAATTCTGGTTACCAATGGAAGCATTTGTTCCTGCCCGATGGCACGCTGCTGCGCACCGTATTCAACGGGAAAAACCATCACGGCTTGGTCGAGGGCGATGCCATACTTTACGAAGGACAGGCCGTCTCGCCGAGCGGTTTTGCCAACGCCGTGGGTGGAATCCGGCGCAACGCCTGGACCAGCATCTGGATCCGCTTTCCGAATACAAGCGACTGGAAGCTGGCCGAGACGCTGCGCACAAGCAAGCAGCCCCAACGTGAACGCCGACCGCAAGTGGCTGCGCAATCTGCGCCCTCGGCCACACCCCGCGCGCAGCTTACCGCCCCTGCAACCGCCCCTGCGACTGCCCCTGCGACTGCCCCTGCAACTGTTCCTGCGACTGCCCCTGCGACTGCCCCTGTAACTGTCCCTGAATCTATCCCTGCGACCGCCTCTGCGACTGTCCCTGCAACCGCCCGGCAAGGACATCACGCATTTGCCGCACACGAAGTGCGCCCACCCCAGCGCACGGTCGATGCTGGCACGCCCGATGCCGGTCCAAACCTTGCAGCACCACCTGCACGGGACGTTCAACGGATAGGACGATTCATGGGCCTTGCGAGGAGGATTGCTGGCCGGCTGCCCAAGCGCGCCCCGGTTTCGATCATCGATATGGTGGACGCGCTTCGGCTCGCCGAAGCGCGCCTGAAGGCCACGTTGCCGGACAAAAAAGGAAAGCCCGGCGGTTTTTTTGTGGTGTGGTTCAGCAATGACGAAGGTTTACCGCTTCCGGCATCGTGACCGCCTGATTTTAGGGCTGGTCTTCGGCACGATTGTTCGGGACTGTTCCAAGCCTGAAGATTTAAACTGAGCGTTCATGCACGCTCAGCATGGGTCCTCGCTTCCGCGAGGATGACGCATCTTAACGGGCTCCCTCGGCGACGGGCTTGCTCGGCGACGGGCTTGCTCGGCGACGGGTTGCGCGGATGATCGGCCTGCTCGGGTGACGGGCCTGATCGGCGACGTGTTTACCCGGACGCCTACTCGAAGTGGAACATCGGCGTCAGTGGCCATTCGCGCGGGCGGTTGCCAGGTTCGGTTTCCATCAGATCGGCCATGCTGTCCCACCAGCGCTGCATCACCGGTTGTGCCGGCAGGGACGCGCTGCTGTCGTCGGGGCGCAGCTTGAGCACGGCGAACAGGTGCAGCGTTTCCTCGTCGAGAAATATCGAATAGTCATAGATGCCGGCGCCACGCAACGCATCGGCCAGTTCCGGCCACAAGGTGTCGTGCCGACGCCGGTACTCGTCGACGGTGCCGGGTTTTAACTTCATGCGGAAGGCGTGGTTGATCATTTCGGTTTCCTTGTCATCGTATCAAGTGAGGCGGCGGTCTGCACGAAGCCGCCCACGCCATTGTTGTAACTCGGCGTCGGCAGCGGATAGCCTCGGGCCAGAAGCGACCCGGCGCTCGGTGCCAACGCTGCGAACAAGCCGGTCTTGCGCGGCATCGTCATGTCAGCTTTTGTCCTGTTCTTCGAAACTCTTCTTCGAAGGGTCTGCCCGCGGCGCATCGGCTTTGATGACCACCGACTCCGCCGGCAGACCGACGACACCGGTCGTGTTTTCGAGTACCACCGGGGTGCCGACCTTGAGCTTCAGGCTGGTGAACTTCCAGTTCTTGGCATCGTAGAGATGACCGCCCTTGCTGGCCTCGATCTCGATATTATCGAGATGGAAGCGCTCGAGCGGCGCCGCCTTGAAACCGTCGACCTCGAACGCCGTCGTCGCCCCGCTGGCATCGATGTTCCAGATCTTCACGTCCCGGAAGCGCGCCATACCCCGTTCCTTCGGCACCGGCGTCGCCAGCACTTTCCAAACCGGGGGATTATCGGTGATATTTTCCGGTATCTTGGCATAGCTGTAGCTCGGATTCCAGTTCATGGTGATGCGCAGGACCACCGGGACGCCGGTCATCTTGAAGTCGTGGATGCGCAGGTTTTCGCCAAAGCCGCCACGCGTATGCGCCGACTTGAACAATATCCCAACCGGCACATTGCCCAAGACCGTGATGTGATACGCCTCGATATTGCGGAACCCGCCCGAGGTCTCGCTGCCGAAGGTCAGGCCGGCCGCGGCCGAGCGCACGATCGAGTCGCGGATGATGACGTCTTCGGTCGGGCGCGCCACGCGCAAGCCGTCCGAATCGCGCCCCGCCTTCAGGCACAGGGCGTCGTCGTTGACGTCGATGTCGGCGTTTTGCACCAGTATCTTACGTGACGAGTCGATGTCGATGCCGTCGGTGGACGGTCCAAGCCCGCCCTCGTTGTTGCGGATGACGACACCGTCGACCGTGACGTCCTCAGAAAAACAGATATGCAGCGTCCAAAAGCCCGAACGGCGCAGCAGCAGGCCGCCACCAACCTTGACGTTCGACGATTTGTAGACCTGGATCAGGCGCGGACGCTGGGCGTCGTAGTCCGAGGCCCAGCGCAGGCCACGCGGCTCGTACGCCTTGCGCAACGTCCAGTAGCTGTCCCAGAACACCTTGCCGTCGCCGTCGATGGTGCCGTCGCCGGTGATCGCGGCGTTTTTTTGCTCATAGATGTTGACCAGCGCGGCCGGCCAGCGCATCTCGATGCCGGCGATGCGGGTCTGCATGACCGGATAGTCGGCGATGTTTTGCGAACCGAGCAAGGTGACGCCCTTGTCGACTTGCAGCGTGACGCCGCTCTTGACGAAGTTCGACCCGATGCGGAAGGTCCCGGCCGGGAACACCACCGTGCCGCCTGTCTTGGCCGCGGCGTCGATGGCGCGTTGAATGGCGGCCGTCTCGAGCGTGGTGCCGTCGCCCCTGGCGCCGTACTTGCCGACACTGAAGGTGGCCTTGGCGCTGGCCGAGGCCATGATCAACAGGAGCAGCGCTCCGGCCAGTGTGCGCGCGATCATGGCCGCTGTTTCAGACGATGCCGCTGCTGCTGGCGCCGGCCTTGGCCGGACGCAGTTCCGCTTGTTTGGCGCGATAGCCGCTGGCGCGGTAGCAGCCGACCGGATCGGCCGGCGCGCCCGAACGCAGGCGCGCCATCGCCAAAATCGGGCTCACATCGGTGCGGAAGGCGTGCTTGAGCGCCTGCGCCGACTGCAGCACGTCGTTGTCCTGCTGGTACTGCGCCAGCGCGGCGCGGTCCACCAGCGCCGACTGCACAAAGGCGCGCTGCACCTCGACCGCGCTGTTCATCAGGCTCTCGATCGGATCGGTCACGTTGTGCGACTGGTCGAGCATATACGAGGGCTTGAAGGCTTCGCCGTCGCGCGCGCTGGCGTCGGCGAGCTCGTTAAAGATCAGGAACAGCTGGAACGGGTTGATGCTGCCCGAGTCCAGGTCGTCGTCGCCATATTTGCTGTCGTTGAAATGGAAGCCGCCCAGTTTGCCAAATTGCGCCAGGCGCGCGACGATCATCTCGATGTTGGTGTTGGGCGCGTGGTGGCCAAGGTCGACCAGGCACTTGGCCTTTGGACCGAGCTCGGTGGCGCAAGCGAAGCTGGTGCCCCAGTCAGCGATGGTGGTTGCGTAGAACGCCGGCTCGAACAGCTTGTGCTCGATGTACACCTGCCAGTCGTCGGGCAGCGCCGCGTACACGCCGCGCATGCTGTCGAGGTAGCGCTCGAGCGCGCCGCGCAGGTTTTGCTGCCCCGGGAAGTTGGCGCCGTCGCCGACCCACACGGTCAGGCCCTTGGAGCCGAGCGCGCGGCCCAGCTCAATGCATTCGACATTGTGCTGCACGGCCTGGGCACGCGATTCGGCCGACAGCGCCGTCAGGCTGCCGTATTTGTAGGTGTGGGCCTGCCCAAGCTGGTCCTGGAAGGTGTTCGAATTGACGCTGTCGAAGCCCAGCTTGTAGCGGTCCGCATATTCGCGCAGCGCGGCCACATCGGTCGGCTTATCCCACGGAAAATGCAGCGACACGAGCGGCGTGGCGCGCGTCAACTGGTTGATCACGGCGCAGTCGTCGATCTTTTCAAACACGTTGCGCGGCTCGCCCGGGCCCGGAAAACGCGCGAAGCGCGTGCCGCCGGTGCCCACGCCCCAGCTCGGCAGCGCGACCGCGAAGGTCTGCGCCAGCGCCGTCAGTTGCTCAATGTCCTTGCCGCGGCGCGCCAGCATGCCGCCCAAGGCGGCATAGTCGGCCTCCAGATTGGCCATTGCCTTGGCGTTATGTTGTTCTACGATGCCGCTGTCGATGACTGTGTTCATTTATCTTTGTCTCCAAAAAGTTGGCGGCCGCCGTGGCGCGCCGCCTCTTGTTCTTATTTTTGTTAGCGGGTGAACGCGGCGGCGTTGCCCGCGTCGACATTGAGGATGTTACCAGTGCTCTTGCCCGCCTTGCTGCTCGACAGGAAATAAACGGCCTCGGCGATGTCCTCGGGCAGCACGCTCAGCTTGAGCATGCTGCGCTTGCGGTAGAACTCCTCGACATCGTCGGACTCGATCTTGTTCGATGCGGCGCGCTCCTCCTTCCACTTGCCGTCCCAGATGCGCGAGCCGCGGATCACCGCGTCCGGATTGACGACGTTGACGCGGATGCCGTGCGGGGCGCCCTCGAGCGCGATGCAGCGGGCCAGGTGGATCTCGGCCGCCTTGGCGGTGCAGTAGGCCGCGGCGCCGGCCGACGCCACCAGGCCGTTTTTGCTGGCCACAAACACCATGCTGCCGCCGAGCTTTTGCTGCTTCATGACGCGGAAGGCGCTGCGCCCAACCAGGAAGTAACCCGTGACCAGGATGTCCTGGTTGCGCTGCCAGATCGCCAGCGTGGTTTCCTCGAGCGGCGCCGAGGAGGCGATGCCGGCGTTCGAGACCAGCAGGTCGACGCCTCCGAAGCACAGCGCGGTCTCGTTCAGGATGGCCTCGACGTCCTGCTCGTTCGTGATGTTGGCGCGGAACGCCTTGACGCTGTCCTTGCCGGCCACCTTGACGAGTGACTGGCAGGCCTGCTCGAGCGCCTCGCTGTCGATATCGGTGAGCATCACGCAGGCGCCCTCCTGGATCAACTGGCGCGCCACGGCCTGGCCGATGCCCCCCGCCCCGCCCGTCACGAGCGCGATGCGGCCCGCCAGGCTTTTTGGCTTCGGCATGCGTTGCAGCTTGGCCTCCTCGAGCAGCCAGTATTCGATGTCGAAGGCCTCTTGTTCGGGCAGGCCGACATAGGTGTCGACGCCGTTGGCGCCGCGCATCACATTGATCGCATTGACGTAGAACTCGCCGGCGATGCGCGCCGTGGCCTTGTCCTTGGCGAACGAGAGCATGCCCACGCCGGGGATCAGGTAGATGATGGGGTTGGCGTCGCGCACCGCCGGGCTGTTGTCGCGCTTGCAGCGGGTGTGGTACGCGACATAATCGGCGCGGTATTGTTCCAGCGCCACGTCGAGGCCGGCCACCATGCCGTCGAAATCGGGGGCGGTCGGATCGAAATCGATCACGAATGGACGGATTTTGGTGCGCAGGAAATGGTCGGGGCAGGACGTGCCGAGCGCGGCCAGCGCGTCGAGGTCCTCGCTGCAGACGAATTCCAACACCGCCGCGCTGTCGTCAAAATGGCCGAGCTTGTATTCGTCCTGACTGATCTTCCCGCGCAGCAAAGGCATCAGGCGTGCGGCCAGCGCGCTGCGCTCGGTGGCCGGCAATTCGGCGATCCTGGCGCCGCCGAACGCCGGCTGCTTGCTGTTTTGCCCGAGCCAGTCGCCGGCGCGCTTGATGATCGCCAACGTCGTCTCGTAGCAGGACTTGGCGCAATCGCCCCAGGTGAACAGGCCGTGGCCCTCGAGGATGATGCCTTTCAATCCGGGCTGCGCCTTCGACAGCGCCTCGAGCTTGAGGCCGAGGTCGTAACCGGGGCGCTGCCACGGCAGCCAGCCCAGTTCGCCACCGAAAATGGTGGCTGTCAGCGACTCGCTGTTCTTGCAGGCGGCGATCGCGATCACCGAGTCCGGGTGCATGTGGTCGACATGCTTGCGCGCGATGTAGGCGTGCAGCGGGGTGTCGATGCTGGCCGCGCGCGGGTTGAGGTTGAAGGTGCAATGCGGCAGGTAGGCCACCATCTCGTCCTCGTCCTCGAGCGCGAGGCCGCGGTAGCGCTGCTTGAGCGCGTGCAGCTTGTCCATGTAAAGGGTCGAGAAACCGTCGAGCTTAATGCTGCCAAGGTCGCCGCCCGAGCCTTTGACCCACAGCACCTCGACCGGCAGGCCGGTGAGGGTGTCGTCCATCTCGATCTTGGCCGAGGTGTTGCCGCCGCCGAAGTTTGTGATGCGCAGGTCCGAGCCGAGCAGGTTGGAGCGGTACAGCAGCAACTCCGGCTCGCTCAGGGTCGCGGCGTGCGCCTCGTCCCACAGGGATGCGATCGGTTGTTGCTCGGTGTTGTGGTGCATTGCGGTCATTCGGGTCTCCGTCTGTGAATGGAATATTGCTAAGCCGCTCTGTTGACCAAGGCACGAAAGGGATCAGGGCGGCGATGTCGTTCAGTAGAAGACACGGCGCCGTTTCAGTCAACGATCAATCAATCAGTTGAGTGATCGAAGCGGAAATAATCAGTATGTTGATTGCTTCCGAAGGCCGCCTCGAGCACGGCACTGTCGCCAGAATTCTGGCCGTCCATGCAAAGCGGCCATCATGCCCGACGATCGTTTTCCGCTACACTGGGCGATTCAGGAAAGCAAAGTTCCAACCGAAAGCAGGCCGGACATAAAAAAGCGAAGCATGATTATTGTCGATCCGGTGTTCTACGCGGTGGCCATCCCGGCGGTGCTGTTGTCGGGCATTTCAAAGGGCGGATTCGGGAGCGCCCTTGGCGGCATCGGCGTGCCGCTCATGGCGCTGGCGATCTCGCCGCTGCAAGCTGCCGCGATCCTGCTGCCGGTGCTGTGCTTCATGGATTTGGTGGGCCTGCGCGTGTATTACAAAAAATGGGACAGCGCCAATTTGCGGATCATGCTGCCCGGCGCGCTGCTGGGCATCGCGCTCGGCACGGTCACCTTCGGCATGCTCAGCGAAAACGCGGTCCGCATCCTGATCGGCACCATCGCCGTCGCATTCACGCTCAACACCTGGTTCGGCTTTGGCGCCCGGCAAAGTCCGGCCGGCCGCTCGCTCGCCAAGGGGACGTTCTGGTCGGCCGTGTCGGGCCTGACGAGCTTTCTCGCGCACGCGGGCGGGCCGCCGGCCATGGTCTACATGCTGCCGCAACGTCTCGACAAAACCACCTATGTGGCCACGATCAGCCTGTTCTTCACGGCCGTCAACGCCGTCAAACTGGTCCCGTACGCGTGGCTCGGCCAATTGTCGCTCGCCAACCTGAGCACCTCGCTGATGCTGGCGCCGCTGGTGCCGCTTGGCGTCTGGCTCGGTCTGTGGCTGCAGAACCGCATCAACCTCACATGGTTCTACCGGATCGCGCAAACGTGCCTGCTGGCGACCGGACTGCAACTGGTCTACCAAGGGTTGGGCATGATCGTCTGAGGCACCTGACCTCCGGTACGAACGGACTGGACGGCGGCACTGCAATACTCGAAGAGCAGTTTGTGAACGAGGTGAAAAGGTGCGCAAGCAAAAGTCGCACCACTGGTGCGACTAATTCTGGAGCCAAAAGACCGGAAAACGCGGGCTATCTCGTAAAGACTTCTTGCAATGTTTGCAGGGTCAAATCCAGTGAAATTTTGTTCAAAGCGCCGAGCTTCGAAATTAGTCTCACCTTGTCAATTGCGCGCATCTGGTCAAGCAAAATCAGACCCTTCTTCCCACCATGGATCACCGGTATACGAAACGGCGCAGCGCGACTGCCGGTCGTCATTGGCGCGATGATCGCTGTACGCAAAAAATCGTGAATTTCAGGTGGCGAAATGATCACGCAGGGACGCGCTTTCTTTATCTCGCTGCCAACTGTCGGATCGAGATTGACAAGCCAAATATCGCCGCGGACTACCACTGGAGTTCCGCATCGTCAACGTTGCTAAAATCAGGCATGACGAGCGCGTCGTCTCCATGCTTAGCGAGTTCTTCGCTTGCCTCCGCCCAACCGCTACGCACAGGTTTGGACGGCGCACGCACGATGAGCGCGCCGTCTTGGATGCTAACTTCGGCCTCAGTGTCCAGTCCAAGCTGCTGAAGCATGGAAGTGGGGATAATCATTCCTTTCGAATTGCCAATACGGCGGATTGCAATACGCATTGTGTACCTCCATCTACGGCGTACGCCGCGCAATCAAAAACAATGTTATAACACGTTTTTGAATGCCGGATATTTGCGCGAACGAACGAAACGCCTAGCCCCCAAAGGCATAGGAAGCCATTGGCACCTTCATAACGTGGTCGACAAAGACGGCCGTTCCCTTGTCGGCGCCGGCAGCGCCCGCGACCACCATGAGCGGAATGAGATGGTCTTCGCGCGGGTGCGCCAGCCGCGCGCCGGGGGCGGACTCCCACTCGGCCAGCATCCGGTCCCGCACGGCGCCGTCGGACTGTTCGATCGCGCTATCAAGATAGTTCCCGAACGCCTCGGCGACCGGCGTCGATTCATCGCGGCCGAACCCGCGCATATTGTGGTACGTGAGCCCGCTGCCGATGATCAGCACGCCTTCGTCGCGCAGCGGCTGCAGTGCCTGGCCGACGCGAATGTGCTCCCGCGGGTCGTAACTCGACTTCATCGACAACAACACGACCGGCACGTCGGCATCGGGATACATGAGTCCCAAGGGGACAAACGTGCCGTGGTCAAAGCCGCGCCGGGCGTCCTCGCCCGTCTCGATGCCCGCCCCCTCCAGCAGCGCGCGCACGCGCTGCGCCAGCTGTGGCGAGCCAGGCGCCGGATATTGGATGCGGTAGGTGTGCGAGGGAAATCCCGAATAATCGTACTCCATCGGCGGACGCTCCGCCGTGGAGACGGTGAACACATCGGACTCCCAATGTCCCGTGATGACCAGCACCGCCTTCGGCCGCGCGGGCAAGCGCGCGGGAAGCGCCTTGAACTCGCGTTCGGTCGTTGCATATTGCTGCTTCATGTCGTCGACATACGGCCATGGGCCGCCGCCGTGGGACAGGAAAAAAACCGGCATCCTGCCTGCGCTGTCTTGGGTGCTAAGGGTGGTGTGGCTAGTCATGATCGGCCTCGCTCCTGGAATGATAAATCAACGTCACTTACCCACTATAAAGGCGCGCCGCGCAAACCACTAGACGGTTGAATATGCAATCACTATCCATCACGATGCACAATCCTAGCGAGCGTTCACCAGGTCCAGGGCGATCCGGATGAAGGACTGTACTTTTGGCGAGGCATACTTTTTTCCAGGATAGACAAAATGGAAGTCGCCGACGGTTTTCGTCGTCCATTTCGGCAGGACGGAAACCAGTGTGCCGGTGGCCGCCGGGTCGGCGCCCAGAAAGTCGGGCAGCCATCCGATGCCCTCGCCGAGCAGCAGCATCGCACGGATGGTTTCAAAATCGTCGGTCACAACCCGGCTCGCGACCGGAATCTGTTCCTCGGTCTTGCCATCGGTCATGGTCATCGTCTTCAACACCGACAGTCCAAGCAGGCGATGCTTGGCCAAGTCACGCGGATGGCGCACCGCACCCGCGTCCTTAAGATACGACGGCGAGGCCCACAAATTGGTCTTGAGCGCGAAGAACCGCTTGGCGATCAGGGTGGAATCCTTGAGCCTGCCTGCCCGGATAGCCAGGTCGATGCCTTCGCCGACCAGATCCGTGACACTGTTCGAGAGCAGCAATTCGACGCTGGTGCCCGGGTATTGCTGGAGATAGGCACGGGTGATCTTTGGCAGCTAAGTGTGCCCCAGGTCGACCGGCGCCGTTACACGAAGCAAACCTGAGGGACTGTCTCTGGCCGACAGCAGCGCGGACTCGCCCAGTTCGATCTCACGGACCGCATTGGCGCAGTGGCGGAAGTACTGCTCGCCGGCCTCGGTCACATACAGCTTGCGCGTGGTGCGCTGGATCAGGATCACGCCGAGTCGCTTTTCGAGTGCGGCCACTTTCGCGCTGACCGTCGTCTTCGGCATACCCAACAATCTCGCCGCGCCAGAAAAACTGCCCGCCTCCACCACTTTCACATAGACAGCAATCGCATCGAGGTCCATCGCATTATCCCGTATCTGGCACAGTAATTTCCAACTTTACCATCCAGCCCACACGATTGGGCGACCGAAGCGGTCAATGCCTTGGCCTTGCGTTGGCGAGCGCGTTCAAGCCTGCAGCCGCATCCCGGCATCGGCTTGCAGCGCGCGCTTGACATGCTCGAGATGCTCCGCGGCCAGCGGCGCGCCCCGGCGCGAGTCCTGCAAGGCCATGTGCCAGTGGCCGACCACGGCCATCAGCTCGGCCGCGTCCGCGGCGCGCCCGACGCGTTCGATCACGCCGGCGCCGAGCAGCCCGAGGTGGGTCTGTGCGGTCGTGGTCATGAACTCCTTGACCTGGCCGATCACGCGCGCATCCTGCGTCAGGCCATGGCCGGCACGCACCTGCGCAGCCGGCTTGGCTTGCTGCGGCGGCGCCTTCGGAACGAGTTGCAAGGCGGCCACCATCGCGCCTTGCGGCGTCAAGGGTGCGACCAGCGCCAGTTTCAACAGCGCACCGAGCATTTCGTCCAACTGCTGGCGCATCGGCGCTCCGCCATTCAACGCCGCGAGCGTGGCGACATCTTTTTTCCCATCGATGTGAATCAACACGCTGCGCTCGCGCAGGGACAACTGGTGGTGCCGTCCGCTCACTTCGGCACGCCCTTTTTCGGTTTTGACAAATACCATGCCGTCACTGCGGGTTGCCGGTTTTTGCATCGCACACTCCATTCGATTCGATGATGTGCAACTTAAACGATTGTTGTGACGCCAGCATGTCGCGGCACGTTTTGTCCGCATTTCGCCATGCTCCAAGACAAGTTTTCAAACATTCATCATCGCGTCACAATGTTCCATTAAGCTCAAGGCTTCGCCGACGGGGGCTCCCGCCAAACCTGTGCGCGCTTGGGTCTGCTTGTTTTGGTTTCATCAGGGATTCACCATCGGCAACCGCCAAAGGGCATTCATGATGTTGCAGTCACGGTTAAGAAAAATAATCGATCAACAAAATCTCACCGCGTTATTTCAACCGATCATCCATATGCAATCGGGCGAGATCATCGGTTACGAAGGACTCATCAGGGGCCCCTCCGACAGCCCCCTGCATTCGCCGCTGAACCTGTTCAAGGTCGCGCTGGCGGCGAACCTGAGCGTCGAGGTCGAGCATCTGTGCCGCAAGGTGGTGATCGAACACTTCGCGCAGATGAACCTGCCGGGCAAGCTGTTCCTCAATGTCAGCCCGGAATGCCTGCTGTATCCAAATATGAAGCATGGCGAGACGCTCGACTACATCCAGCAGTTCGGCATCAGCCCCGAGCGTGTCATCATCGAATTGACGGAAAGCCAGCCGACCTACGACTACGAACTGCTCGGCAAGGCCGTGGCGCACTACAGCGCGATGGGTTTCGAGATCGCCATCGACGACCTCGGCGAGGGGTTCTCCAGCCTGCGCCTGTGGTCCGAGTTGCGCCCGGCCTACGTCAAAATCGACATGCACTTCATCCAGGGGATCAACCTGGACAAGGTCAAGCTGCAATTCGTGCGCTCCATCCAGCAAATCGCGGAGGCCACGGGCACCCTCGTCATTGCCGAGGGAATCGAGACGCAGGCCGAGTTGTTGATGGTCCGCGACCTCGGCATCGCGTGCGGCCAGGGCTACCACATCGGGCGGCCATGCAACGAACCGGCCACGCAGGTGTCGCGCGAGATCGCACAGACGCTCGGCTACCACGGGGTCGCCGTCTACCCGCAGGAAAAGATCAGCCGTCAAGGCGACGCCACGGCCCTGCGCCTGCTGCGCGTCGTGGCGCCGCTGTCGCCACAAATGAGCAACAACGAGGTCCTCGACATTTTTGTGCACGCGCCCGAACTGGAGGTCATTCCCGTGGTTGAAAACGGCTTTCCACTGGGCCTGATCACGCGGCGCAACCTGGTCGACCGCTTCGCCTTGCAATTCATGCGCGAACTCCATGGCAAAAAACCGTGCGACATGTTCATGGACCGGGCGCCCCTGATCACCGACAAACACACCAAGCTGCAGGACCTGAGCCGCCTGGTGGCCAAGGCGGACCGCCACCATCTGTTCAATGGCTTCATCATCACCGACCAGGGGCAGTATCTCGGCATGGGAACGGGCCACGACCTGATGGGCGAGATCACCGAAATGCACATGAACGCGGCGCGCTACGCCAATCCGCTGACGCAATTGCCAGGCAATGTGCCGATCAACGAACACATCGAGCGACTGCTCGAGAACGGCGCGCGTTTTTCCGCCTGCTATGTCGACCTCGATTTTTTCAAGCCGTTCAACGACGCCTTTGGCTACCGCAAGGGCGACGACGTCATCCAACGCACCGGCAAGATCCTGGAACGGCACTGCGACGGCGCGCGCGACTTTGTCGGCCATATCGGCGGCGACGACTTCTTGCTGCTGCTGCAAAGCGAGGATTGCGAGGAGCGCTACCGGGCCATCATCGCCGCGTTCGCGGCCGACATCGCCCTCCAGTTCAGCGGCAGCGACCGCGAGCGCGGCGGCTACCTCAGCGAGAACCGCTTGGGGCAAACGGTGTTAAATCCGCTGGTGACGATCTCGCTCGGCGCGCTCAGGGTCGAGCCGGGTCAATTTTGCTCGCACCACCAGATCGCGACCGCAGCCGCCGAGGCCAAACGGCAGGCCAAGCGGATCACGGGCAACAGCTTGTTCATCGACAGGCGCGCCGGTCCGTGCGCAACGGCCACGCCGGCCGTCGACGAGCGCAAGCGCGCTGCAACCGTGGCCTGCGCGCATGCCGCCGCACCACTCACCCACCACCCCTTAGGACAGATATGGCCCAGTCTCCAAAACTGAAAAAACTTGCGGCAACGCCCGCCTTGCCGCTCGCGGCACATGGCACACCAAGCGTCGCGGCAAGCCGACCGCGCAGGCGCGCGAAAGCCGTGCCGATTGCGCCACAGGTTGATGTCGCGGAAACGTGCGCGATGCCGACGGCGCAACCGGCACCCGCGGCCAAGCAAGCCGGTACCGGCAAGCTGCGCCTTGTCAGCCGCAACGTCGCCATGTCGGCGGCCGAGTACGCGGTGCTGGCGGAGGTGAAAGAGGCTTGCGGCGCCGCCGGCTTCCCCGTCAAGAAGGGCGAGTTGCTGCGCATCGGCATCGCCTTGCTCACGTCGCTGCCGCTGGCAAGTCTTCAAACCGCCATGGCAGACCTGCCAACGCTCAAGTCCCGAACCGCGAAGAAAAAATAGGCAAGATGCCGGGTGGAGACCCCACCCGCTTCGCCGGCGCGCGGGCGGCTCCCGGCGCCGGCGGCGTGTGCACCATCAGGCCGCGCGGGCCGACGAAAACGCCAGCGCGGTTTGCCTTGCCCGGCGCGGCCTGACAGCCGATATTGACGCCGGCGCGACGTTGCGGGCCGACGCCGGCGCGCTTGCGATGCTGAAAAAACTGATCGTGTCGGCAAGTTCCGCCGCCTGCACCTGCATCGCCGCCGCCGCGGCCGCCGCCTGCTCGACCAGGGCCGCGTTTTGCTGGGTGACCGTGTCCATGTCGGCGATGGCGGCGTTCACTTGCGTGATGCTGCGTTCCTGCTCGCCGCTGGCGGCGCTGATGCCGGCCATGATCGCCGTGACCTCCGTGACGCTGCGCAATATTTCGGCCATCGTGGTGCCGGCCGCCTCGGCCAGCACGGCGCCGTGCGCGATCTTGAGGGTCGAGTCGGCGATGAGCTGTTTGATCTCGCGCGCCGCGCCCGCCGAGCGCTGGGCCAGCGCCCTCACCTCGGCCGCGACGACGGCGAAACCGCGGCCGTGCTCGCCCGCCCGCGCGGCCTCGACGGCGGCGTTGAGCGCGAGGATGTTCGTCTGGAAGGCGATGCCGTCGATCACGCTGGTGATTTCGCCGATTTCCTTGCCGTACACGTGGATGGTCGCCATGGTGCTCACCACCTCCGAGACGGCCTGCCCGCCCTTGCGCGCGACGGCCGACGCCGACAGCGCCAGCGTGTTGCCGGCGCGCGCGCTGGCGCTGTTGCTCGCCACCACGCCGGTCAGCTCCTCCATCGAGGCGGCGGTCTGCTGCAGCGCGCTGGCCTGGCATTCGGTGCGTCCCGACAGGTCGTTGTTGCCGGCGGCGATTTCGCGCGACGCCAGGTCGACCGCATGGGCGCCCTCGTGCACCGTGCCCACAATGGTGGCCAGGCGGGCCGTCATCGCGCTCAGGGCGTCGAACAACTGGCCGATCTCGTCGCCCCTGCCGTGCACGATCGCCGCGCCCAGCTTGCCCCGGGCGACATCCTTGGCGAGCCGGACCGCGCGCCGCAACGGAACCGCGATGCTCGACGTCAGGCGCCACGACAGCAGCGCGCCGATGGCGACCGCGCCCAGCCCCATGCCAAGCAACAGCGCGCGGCTGTAACCGAACTGGCTCGCCGCGTTGGCGGCCAGCCCCTGCGCCTGCTGCGACTGGAACTTGAGCGACGCCTGCATCGCCCCGGCATAGGCCGAGAACGCCGGCTGCAGGCGTTTGTCGACCAGCGCCTCGACCTCGATCGTGCGTCCCTGGTCCTTCCACATGATTGCCTGCCCGCGCAGCGGCAGATAGGCGTTGCGGCGCTCGGCCACGGTGCGCATCAACGCCCTCTCTTGCTGGGAGTGCGGCATCCGCGCCAGCGCCGCCTCGATCCGCGCCTGCGCCGATTCCCCCTCGGCCAGCCGGGCCTTGAGGTAGTCCCCCAGCTCGACGCTGTCGCTGCGCGCGATTGCGACGGCGTAGACGCCATTGAGCCTGGCCGCGCCGAGTTGCTCGGAGATGAGCAACTGTTTGGCCAGGCTATCGTTGACCAGCACCGACATGGCGCCCTCGGCGCTGTGCTGGCGCCACAGCGCGATCGTGGTCATGGCCACCATGATCAGCAGGACGACGGAGAA
Organism: Massilia glaciei; assembly: GCF_003011895.2. Lineage (GTDB taxonomy): Bacteria > Pseudomonadota > Gammaproteobacteria > Burkholderiales > Burkholderiaceae_D > Telluria_A > Telluria_A glaciei. The sequence goes on from NZ_PXWF02000225.1 coordinate 45,997, forward strand.
CGAGGCGAACACGCGGACGCCGGTGGTGATGCGCGGGATTTTCATTATGTGGGCAAGGCCAAAGGAGGATTGTTTGAAACGAACTCAACAGACCCATTTTGCCTGCCGCGCGTGACCGCTTCGTGACAGCGAGGCGACGCATGGCCGTGCCGGGCCTGCCGGAGTCGCGCTTCAAGGGTTGAGCCGTTGTCAGCGCGCCCCGCCCGCGCGCTTGGCCTGCGAGGCGCCGATGGCCGCGTCGAGAAACTTGCCGATCTCGGCGAGCGCCTCGCGCGCCTCGGGCAGCTCCGGATTGAAGAGGTGCCAGACGTGCAAGGTGTTGTTCCAGGTCTGCAGCTCGACGGGCGAGCCCGCCGCCCTGGCGCGATTGGTGTAGCGCACCGCGTCGTCGAACAGCATCTCGGTCTCGCTGGCATGCACCAGCGTCGGCGGCAGCTTGGACAGGTCGCCGAACACCGGCGAGATCACCGGATCGCGCGGATTGATCCCCGTCTGGAGGTAGGTCCCCCACAGCGTGACGGCCTGCGGCAGCTTGGCGACGATGCCGAACGCCGGTCCCAGCATGGCGTCGCTGTGGACGTTCCTTGACATGCTCGGGCTCGAGAGGGTGGCGTCGGTCGACGGCGACAGGACGACGGCGGCGTCGGCCGCGCGCAGCCCCTGGTCGCGCGTCCAGGCCAGCAGCGCCAGGGCCAGCGAGGCGCCGGCCGAATCGCCGGCGACGAACACCGTCTGCGCCGGCCCCGCGCCACCGGGTCCGTTGTCGAGCATCCAGCGGTAGGCCGCCCGGCTGTCCTCGATGCCCGCCATGCGCGGGTGCTCGGGCATCAGGCGGTAGTCGAGCGCCAGCACGGCGCCGCCGGTCAACTCCGAAAAACGCTCGGTCAGGGTGCGGTGGCTGGCCGGGCTGCCGACCGTGAACGCGCCGCCGTGGAGGTACAAGGTGCGGCGCGCGGGGTCGGCGCCGGGGGCCAGCACCCATTCGCCCGCCACCGGGCCGCCCGCCAGCCTGGTGATGGTCGCGCGCGGCGTCCGGTCGGCGAACATGCGGTCGATCTGTTTGCGCATCGCGGCCAGGCGACGTTCCTTGGGCAGCTCCCTGACCGCCTCGCCGATCTTGCCCAACCTGGCCAGCGCGGCCGGCAGTTCGGCGCTGGGCGCGCGGGCCGAGGCGAAGCGCTCGCCCTTGTCGGTGTCGAATTGCGCCAGGCTGGGGCCGCGCATGAACAGCATCGGGATCGCCCACAGCGCGACGATAATGGCGAGCACCGCCAGCACGAAGGCGATCAGGGCGGTCCGGTTGGACTGGCGACCGGAGGCGCCGGGCGGGCGGTGCGGCTGGGTGTTTTTCATGGCTTCCCTCGGGGGATGGATGCGGCGGCGGTCGGGCGAACCTAAACCAGGCCGACGCTCAATTGCGAGGCGACCGACTCGGTCAGTTCGGCGGCCATCGCGACCGCCTCCGGGTTGTTGCGCATGACTTCGGCGACCAGCATCTCGCACAGCATCTGCACGGCCACATAGCTGGCCGGCAGCACCGGGTGGACGGCGGACGCGAACAGGCGCAGGTCGGCCTCGCTCGCCAGCGGCGCCGCCTGCGAATCGACGATGACGAGCACCTTGGCGCCGCGCTCGCGCGCGTAGCGCGCCAAATCGACGGTCGCGATCGAGTAGCGCGGCAGGCTGATGGCGATCAGGACGTCGCCCTTGCCGATGGTGCTCATCCGGCTGGCGCTTTGCTCGGTGCCGCCGCTGGCGCTGAGCGCGCTGACGCTGTGGCTGTAAGGGATAAGCGCATCGACCAGCCAGCCGCACACATAGCTGGTCAGCCCGAATCCGAGCACATAAATGCGTCCGCGCGTGGCCAGCAGTTTGGCCGCCGCCTCGATGTCCTGGCGCGTGTTTGCCGTCGCCAGTTGCTCCAGGTTGGCATGTGCCATGGCCAGGTACTGCGGCGGCGCCGACTCGGCGCCGCGTCCCTGCTCGTCACGCAGCTTTTGCACCGGATCGATGGCGGCGCGCATGACCAGGGCCAGCGCGTTTTTCATCTCGGTGAAGCCGGCGAATCCGGCCGTGCGGGCAAACCGGTTGACGCTGGCGGCCGAGGTGCCGCATTCGCGCGCGATCTCCTCGATGCCGAGCATGGCCGCCTGCGCGGGATGGCGCAGCAGCCACTCGGCCACCGCGGCCAGCGCGGGCGGCGCGCCGCGCGCGGCCTCGCGTATCCGTTCGTAGGGGTGTGCCGGTGCGGCGGTGGGTGTGGACATGGTCGTCTATCTACTCGTTGCTGGTTCCCGGGTCCCAGATTGTGGGGCAACAAGCTGGGCAGCGCAAGCTGGCGCGCCCATCCTACATTGCCGCGCAGGCCTGCGCGCAAGGCAGTATGTCCATCTTCAGCCCGGAATAGCTGGTCCGCCCGCGCGCGGTGCGCACCATGCGCCCCGCGGCTGGCCGCGATACCCTCACCTCAAACCGACCAATCGTTCCCCTGCCCCCGGCCGTCCCGCGCCTGGCCATGTCGTCGACCAGGCCAGCGAGGTTGAATTGCCCGCCGCGCGGCGCGGCGGCCGGAGCGTCGGCGGCGCCCTTGGCCAGCGCCACCACCAAAGCTCCCTGGCGGTCCACGTGCAAAGTGTCGCCCGCATGCAGGTAGTGGATGCGCGCGCCGCGCACGCTGAATGCGCCGTCGGCAGCGCCGTCCGCGCTCGCAACGCGCAGGTCGACCACCCAGACGCCGCCCTCGCCGAGCACTCCCATCATGGTGCCGCCATCGGGACCGGGCCTGCCCACCACCAGCGCGGTGTTCTCGTCGACGCCAAAGCCGTAGTCCATGCCGCTGTCGGCCGCCAGCCGGGTCAGCCGGCCTTCGCGCCCGCGCTGCGAAAAATGCGAATCGAGCGGCCCGAATGGGAACAGCCCCAGGCCGCCGCCCGGATAATAGCTGCCCCTGCGTTCGGCGCCCTCTTCGACCGGAACGCCGGCCACCGCCAATCCGGTGGCGAGCGTCAGCGCCGATTCGCCGCCGGCGATCATCGGGACCGCCCGCCCGCGCCACTGCCCGCCGGCCTGCACCGCGTCGCCGGCGCTGCTGCCGGCGACCACCAGTTGGCCGGCGGCGTGGCGCCGCCGCAAGATCTGGAGCTGCACGCTCGGCCCATGGCGCCCCACCAGGCTGTCGAGGTGGCGCGCCTGGTTGCCGCCGCTGAAAAATATGCCGTCGATGCGTTCGAGGTCCCGGTTCAAGCCGGCCGCCTGGTCGGCGCAGGCCTGGCGCCGCCGCGCGTCGAGGTCGGGGAAGATCTGGTCCATGTGCAGGTATTGGCGGCCCGAGCCGACCTGCGCGTAGGCGCTGTAGTCGATCGCCAGGTGCGCGCAATCGCCGGCGTCGAGCGCGCGCCGCAGGCCGCCGTCGAGCGGCAGCCATACCACCTCGGCGCCGGCCGAGCGCAGCGCGCTGACATTGAGATCGTGGTCGTTGTACGGGTTGTCCGCCGAGGCGGTGACCACGCCGACCGTGGGCCGGGGCTTGCCCGACACCGCCGCCGCGGCCGCCACGAAGGCGCGGTAGATCGCCGCCGTGTCGGCGTTGGCGGCGTAGGCGGTGCTGCGCAGCTGGCGCTTGCGCGGACCGGCGGCCTGGCGTTCGACGAACACCTCGCTGGCCGCGGCCAGCAGCGGGCCGTCCGCGCCGGCGAGCACGGCGCTAAATTGCGCGGCCGAGAGCGGCCCCGCGCCCGCCTGCCGCGCCAGCGCCGGCGCCAGGCGCAGCTTGTCGGCGCGCGCCACCAGCCGTTCGGGCAGGGCGTCGAAGGCGCGCAGCGCCGCCGGCGTGACCAGATAGGTGAACGCGCGCGCCGGCACCGGGCCGAACAACACGTCCTGTTCGCGCACGCCGGCGAACGCCGGATCGCTCTGCAAGATCTCGCGCCAGGGCGCGGCGCACTGGCGCGACGGATCGGCCAGGGTGCTCGAACAATTGACCATGCCGCCGCCGATGATGATGTTGCCCACCCGGCCGATGGGGGCGCTTTGCGGCGGCGCCAACGCGCAGCCGGCCAGCGCCGCCATCACGGCCAACGTTCCCGCGGCGGCCCTCATGGCGCCACCTTTCATGGCGCCACCTTTCATGGCGCCACCTTTCATCGCGCCACCTTTCATGGCTCCACCTTAAGTGAGGATTCGTCCTCGCGGAAGATGCGGGTATGCGCCGGCGCGCCGGTGCGCAGCCAGCCGTCGCCGGCGAGCGCGCCGGCCCCGCCATGTACAGCCAAAACATAGGTCATAGAGAATTCTTTGTCATGTTAAGAAATGGAGAAAGCGGCTAAGGCCGCCCCATCGTTCGCTTGCGTAGTGTAAACGTAAATTTTCACAAATTACATTTTATGGACAAATATTTCTACCGCCAAACAAGGGTGGCGCTAGCGTCCTGCGCATTCTCGCCGAAATATTTCTGCCGAGATCTCCGCATCCCGGGATGCGGGTCGACATCGCGGGCTCAACATGGCGCCCAGGCTTGCCATTGGTGCCCTCGCCGCCATATGCTTAGGCATGATCAAACGCGCGCCCTTCGACAGCACGTGGAACAACTTCCACCCCGCCGTCGCAGCCTGGTTCGGTGCGGCCTTCCCGGCCGCGACCGAGGCGCAGTCGCGCGCCTGACCGCTGATCAAGGCCGGCCGCCCGACGCTGGTGGCCGCGCCCACCGGCTCCGGCAAGACGCTGACCGCCTTCCTGGCCGCGATCGACGCGCTGGTGGCCGAGAGCGGCGCCGCCGCCCTCCCCGACGCAACCCAGGTGCTCTATGTGTCGCCGCTCAAGGCGCTGTCGAACGACATCCGGCTCAACCTGCAAGCCCCGCTAGAGGGCATCGACCGCCAGCTCGCCGCGATGGGCCTGCCCGCGCACGGCATCCGCGCCGCCGTGCGCACCGGCGACAGCACCACCGCCGAGCGCAACGCCATGCGCAAGCGCGCCCCGCACACCTCGTGACGACGCCCGAATCGTTGTATGTGCTGCTCGGCTCAGGCAGCGGGCGCGCCATGCTCTCGACGGTGCGCACGGTGATCGTCGACGAGATCCACGCGGTGGCCGGCAGCAAGCGCGGCAGCCATCTGGCGCTCAGCCTCGAGCGGCTCGACGCCCTGTGCCCGCGGCGCCCGGTGCGGGTGGGCCTGTCGGCGACCCAAAAGCCGCTGTCGGCCGTCGCCGCCTTTTTGGTCGGCGGCGGCGGGGTCGGCCAAGACTGCGCGTTGGTCGACGTCGGCCACGCCCGCGCGCGCGACCTGGCGCTCGAACTGCCGCCGGTGCCGCTCGAGGCGGTCATGCCGAACGAGGTGTGGGAGCGCGTCTACGACCGCATGGCCGAACTGGTGGCGCTGCACCGGACCACGCTCATCTTCGTCAACACGCGCCGCATGGCCGAGCGGGTGGCGCGCCACCTGGCCGACCGGCTCGGCACGGAGCACGTGGCGGCGCACCACGGCAGCCTGGCCAAGGAGTACCGGCTGGCCGCCGAACAGCGCCTCAAGCGCGGCGAACTGCGGGTGCTGGTGGCCACCGCCTCGCTCGAACTGGGCATCGACATCGGCGACGTCGACCTGGTGTGCCAGGTCGGCTCGCCGCGCAACATCGCAGCCCTGCTGCAGCGCGTGGGCCGCTCGGGCCACCAGGTTGGCGGCATGCCCAAGGGCCGCCTGTTCCCGACCTCGCGCGACGACTTGGTCGAATGCGCCGCCCTGCTCGACTGCGTGCGGCGCGGCGAGCTCGACGCCCTGCGCATCCCAGTCGCCCGCTCGACGTGCTGGCCCAGCAGATCGTGGCAGAAGTGGCCTGCCGCGAATGGGGCGAGGACGAACTGTTCGACCTGCTGCGCCGCGCCCAGCCCTACGCGCGGCTCGAGCGGGCCAGCTACGAGGCCGTCCTGCGCATGCTCGCCGAAGGCTACAACACCCGCTTCGGCGCGCGCGGCGCCTACCTGCACCGCGACGCCGCGACACGCTCGCTGCGCGGCCGGCGCGGCGCCGCGCTCACCGCGGTCACCTCCGGCGGCACAATACCGGACAACGCCGACTACACCGTGCTGCTCGAACCGCAGGGCCACTCGGTCGGCACCGTCAACGAGGACTTCGCCATCGAGAGCCTGGCGGGCGACGTTTTCCAACTTGGCAACACGTCCTACCGCATCCTGCGGGTCGACGCCGGCAAGGTGCGGGTCGAGGACGCGCGCGGCGCCGCGCCCAACATCCCGTTCTGGCTGGGCGAGGCGCCGGGCCGCAGCGACGAACTGTCGGCCGGCGTGGCGCGCCTGCGCGCCGAGCTCGAGCAGCAGCTGTCCGCGCCGCCGGCGGCCGGCGCGGACAACGGCGCCGCCCTCGAGCGCGCCGTGGCGTGGCTCGGCGGGCACCTCGGCCTGGGCGAGGACGCCGCCCGGCAAATCACCGACTACCTGGCCCGCGCGCGCGCCGCGCTGGGCTTTCTTCCGACCCAAGACACGCTGGTCATGGAGCGCTTCTTCGACGAATCTGGCGGCATGCAACTGGTGCTGCACACGCCCTTTGGCAGCCGCATCAACCGGGCCTGGGGGCTGGCGCTGCGCAAGCGCTTCTGCCGCAGCTTCAACTTTGAATTGCAGGCCGCCGCCACCGAGGACGCGATCATCCTGTCGCTCTCGACCAGCCACAGTTTTCCGCTCGACGAGGTGTGGCGCTACCTGCGCGCGGCGAGCGCCGAGCAGGTGCTGGTGCAGGCCCTGCTCGACGCGCCATTGTTCAACGTGCGGTGGCGCTGGAACGCCACCACCGCGCTGGCCCTGCCGCGCTTTAGCGGCGGGCGCAAGGTCGCGCCCCAGTTGCAGCGCATGAAGAGCGACGACCTGCTGGCCTCGGTCTTCCCCGAGCAGGCGGCCTGCCTCGAGAACATCGTCGGCGAACGCGAACTGCCCAGCCACCCGCTGGTCGACCAGACCCTCGACGACTGCCTGCACGAGGCAATGGACAGCGAAGGCTGGCTGGCCCTGCTGCGCCGCATCGAGGCGGGCCAGGTCCGGCTGGTGGCGCGCGACCTGCCCGCGCCCTCGCCGCTGGCCGCCGAGATCCTCAACGCCCGGCCCTACGCCTTCCTCGACGACGCCCCGCTCGAGGAGCGCCGCACCCAGGCCGTCATGAGCCGGCGCTGGAGCGACCCGGCCAGCACCGACGACCTTGGCGCGCTCGACGCCGACGCCATCGCCGCGGTGGCAGACGAGGCCTGGCCGCGCGCGCGCAACGCCGACGAGGTGCAGGAGGCGCTGGTGGCGCTGGCCTGCGTCACGCACGCCGAGGCGGCGGCGCAGGACGGATGGCCCGGCTGGCTCGAAGCGCTGGCCGCGGCCGGGCGCGCCACCCGCCTGCGCGGCGCCGGCGGCGCCGACTTCTGGGTCGCGCTCGAGCGCCTCGACTGCCTGCGCGCGGCCTACCCGCAGGC
>NZ_PXWF02000226.1 GCF_003011895.2 Massilia glaciei
AGGTTATCAAACGAAAGTAAAAACCTACTTTCGTTTGGGGTAATTAGTAAAAAATTTACTGGCAGAGCCAGATGATTTTTGAAGTAACTGCCACATAAGACCGGGGGATTAGCTCAGCTGGGAGAGCACCTGCTTTGCAAGCAGGGGGTCGTCGGTTCGATCCCGTCATCCTCCACCATTACTCTACGATATCTTGAAAGTACAAACGTAAGC
>NZ_PXWF02000227.1 GCF_003011895.2 Massilia glaciei
ACGATAACCTACTTTCACACTGGTTGCAGCACTATCATCGGCGTAATATCGTTTCACGGTCCTGTTCGGGATGGGAAGGGGTGGTACCGATTTACTATGGTCATCAGGCATAACTTGTACAAGCATCTGTCCCCGGTGGGGCGACAGCGCTTTGAATCTGGAAGAAGCGACGGTTTTATCGTCGTCCCCGTGCAAACGGGAATAAAGTTTTATTTCTTTGGGTAGCGATTTGTATTAACAACAAACGGCAACGCGCATTCTTATCGTCCACAACCTGCTAAGGTTATAGGGACAAGCCTTACGGGCAATTAGTATCAGTTAGCTTAATGCATTACTGCACTTCCACACCTGACCTATCAACGTCCTGGTCTCGAACGACCCTTTAAAGAGCTCAAGGCTCTGGGAAATCTCATCTCAAGGCAAGTTTCCCGCTTAGATGCTTTCAGCGGTTATCTCTTCCAGACTTAGCTACCCGGCAATGCCACTGGCGTGACAACCGGTACACCAGAGGTCTGTCCACTCCGGTCCTCTCGTACTAGGAGCAGCCCCCTTCAAATTTCCAACGCCCACGGCAGATAGGGACCAAACTGTCTCACGACGTTTTAAACCCAGCTCACGTACCACTTTAAATGGCGAACAGCCATACCCTTGGGACCGGCTACAGCCCCAGGATGTGATGAGCCGACATCGAGGTGCCAAACTCCCCCGTCGATATGAACTCTTGGGAGGAATCAGCCTGTTATCCCCAGAGTACCTTTTATCCGTTGAGCGATGGCCCTTCCATACAGAACCACCGGATCACTATGTCCTACTTTCGTACCTGCTCGACTTGTCAGTCTCGCAGTTAAGCACGCTTATGCCATTGCACTATCAACACGATGTCCGACCGTATCTAGCGTACCTTCGAACTCCTCCGTTACACTTTAGGAGGAGACCGCCCCAGTCAAACTGCCTACCATGCACTGTCCCCGATCCGGATAACGGACCAAGGTTAGAACCTCAAACAAACCAGGGTGGTATTTCAAGGTTGGCTCCACGCAGACTGGCGTCCACGCTTCAAAGCCTCCCACCTATCCTACACAGATTGGTTCAAAGTCCAATGCAAAGCTACAGTAAAGGTTCATGGGGTCTTTCCGTCTAGCCGCGGGTAGATTGCATCATCACAAACATTTCAACTTCGCTGAGTCTCGGGAGGAGACAGTGTGGCCATCGTTACGCCATTCGTGCAGGTCGGAACTTACCCGACAAGGAATTTCGCTACCTTAGGACCGTTATAGTTACGGCCGCCGTTTACTGGGACTTCAATCAAGAGCTTGCACCCCATCATTTAATCTTCCAGCACCGGGCAGGCGTCACACCCTATACGTCCACTTTCGTGTTTGCAGAGTGCTGTGTTTTTATTAAACAGTCGCAGCCACCAGTTTATTGCAACCCTTTCGCCCTATCACAGTAAAGTGACCAAGCTACCGGGGCGTACCTTTTCCCGAAGTTACGGTACCAATTTGCCGAGTTCCTTCTCCCGAGTTCTCTCAAGCGCCTTAGAATACTCATCTCGCCCACCTGTGTCGGTTTGCGGTACGGTCTCGTATGACTGAAGCTTAGAGGCTTTTCTTGGAACCACTTCCGATTGCTTCGTGAACAAGTTCACTCGTCTCAACCCCTTGAATTACGCGCCCGGATTTGCCTAAGCGCCTTCTATGAGCCAAAAACCAACTATTCCAACAGTTGGACAACCTTCCGCGATCCGTCCCCCCATCGCATCATACGACGGTGCAGGAATATTAACCTGCTTCCCATCAGCTACGCATCTCTGCCTCGCCTTAGGGGCCGACTCACCCTGCTCCGATGAACGTTGAACAGGAAACCTTGGGCTTACGGCGTGGAGGCTTTTCACCCCCATTATCGCTACTCATGTCAGCATTCGCACTTCTGATACCTCCAGCATCCTTTACAAGACACCTTCGCAGGCTTACAGAACGCTCTCCTACCATATCGATCAAGGTACAAGTACCAAGAAAAATATCCGCAGCTTCGGTGACTGGCTTAGCCCCGTTACATCTTCCGCGCAGGACGACTCGATCAGTGAGCTATTACGCTTTCTTTAAATGATGGCTGCTTCTAAGCCAACATCCTGACTGTTTTAGCCTTCCCACTTCGTTTTCCACTTAGCCAATCTTTGGGACCTTAGCTGGCGGTCTGGGTTGTTTCCCTCTTGACGCCGGACGTTAGCACCCGACGTCTGTCTCCCAAGCTCGCACTCATCGGTATTCGGAGTTTGCAATGGTTTGGTAAGTCGCAATGACCCCCTAGCCATAACAGTGCTCTACCCCCGATGGTGATACTTGAGGCACTACCTAAATAGTTTTCGGAGAGAACCAGCTATTTCCAAGTTTGTTTAGCCTTTCACCCCTACCCACAGCTCATCCCCTAATTTTTCAACATTAGTGGGTTCGGACCTCCAGGGCGTGTTACCGCACCTTCATCCTGGCCATGAGTAGATCACTTGGTTTCGGGTCTACACCCAGCGACTGTCGCCCTATTCGGACTCGATTTCTCTACGGCTTCCCTATATGGTTAACCTTGCCACTGAATGTAAGTCGCTGACCCATTATACAAAAGGTACGCAGTCACGGAACAAGTCCGCTCCTACTGTTTGTATGCACACGGTTTCAGGATCTATTTCACTCCCCTTCCGGGGTTCTTTTCGCCTTTCCCTCACGGTACTGGTTCACTATCGGTCGATTACGAGTATTTAGCCTTGGAGGATGGTCCCCCCATATTCAGACAGGATTTCTCGTGTCCCGCCCTACTTGTCGCACGCTTAGTTCCACACATCGCATTTCGAATACCGGGCTATCACCGTCTATGGCTCCCATTTCCAGGGGATTCTTCT
>NZ_PXWF02000228.1 GCF_003011895.2 Massilia glaciei
TATCTTGAAAGTACAAACGTAAGCAACTATGCTTAGGTTTGATCTTTTAGAGGTCAATGCTGTTTCGTTCTTTAACAATCTGGAAGAAGTAAAGTTTTTATCGAATCACCGACAGGTGGTTCGATGGGTAGTGATTGTATTATCAACAAACATGACTTCAGTGTCGAAAGATTCTGGAGTCTGGCAACGCTGTACTCTTATCTCTATAAACGCTTCCTGGTTAGTCGC
>NZ_PXWF02000229.1 GCF_003011895.2 Massilia glaciei
CGAGTGAGTTGTGTATAAACCTATGGGTTTGAGCGCGTACCCGGCAACAGTTCGTTTCGATCTCACAGGTGCCAATTTCCGAAAGCAGATGAAACAACTGGAGCTCAACGACGTTGTCTTATTTGAACGTTCTATCTCCTCGCCCGCCCCTTCTACGGGCAATTCACGATGTCGAAATTTTCCGGCACTTGGACTTGCTTGAAAATCGTTCTTGAGCTCCGCTTGATCTCGACTAATCGTGGAGCCACGGTCGCCCGCCGCTGATCCGGCCCGAGGAAGACGACGCCCTCCGAATCGGCGGGAAGACCGGAGCAGTGGGACCTCTTGTTGAAATCCATTTCGAGGGCGATCTGATACAGGTTGCTCTTGCGCGCGTGGGCGGGCATCGCTTGGAAGTTGAGAAGCCCCGCCCATAGAACGGAGGATATGAGAATCGCGAAGGCGATCATGGCATTGCCGCCCTCCGACTTCCCGTAGTAGTAGAGCATGAGGACGGCGCTGTCGATCAAAATCGGCAGCACGGCAGCCAGATAGATCCATGTCGCTATCACCATCGCCGACGCGGCCGTCGTCGCGTGCGGAAGCGCCGACGCGTCGATCTGGAATATGGCGCTCACCTCGCCGACCGCTCTGCCATGGGCGACGTAAGTGGCCAGCGCGAACGTCGCGAGCGCGAGAATCTTGGCGGACATAAATTCAGCGAAATGGCGGTCCAAGAAACGGCTCGTCACCGTGGCCAGGACCACCAAACCCAACGCGGCCCCGGACATGTAGAACGCGAACGCGTATCCCGCCGTACCAGTCCATAGGAGGCCAAGGCGCTGCCGACCACCGCGATCAGTGGGCTGACGATGGACATGGCGATTAATTTGAAACGCAGATCGAACGTGGGGTTCTTGATGAAAGATCTGAGTCGCTTTCGCTGCCACGCGAATCGCGCTCGCAGCCTTATGCGCTCATTGGGCAAGCGGTCGTTTGCGATTTTCATGCTATGGGGTCTCCCAGAATAGATTCATCGATTGTCGATGATCGCCGGCCGTGGTCGGCCGAGTCGATCACGGCTGCGGGAGCGTCAGCGGGCGTCGAGATTTCGCTAGGGCATCGCCAGCATGGCGAGCACAGCGGGCGCGACCCTGGCCGCAGGTCGTTGGACTCTCGGAAAGCCGAATCGTGCGGACACAACATGGGCAAAGTTTGATATTTCGCAAACTTGGTCATCCGGGCGCCGATCACCCTCCTGAAACATTGACGAAATTAAAATGCCATGCAGCCGTTCATTGTTCAAGGCGACAAAACCAGCCACGGAGGGACGGTCTTGGTGGGCTCCCCATTCTCCGACTGCGACGGCAAGCCGATCGCGAGGGTTGGCGACATGGTCTCCTGCCCCGAGCGCAAAGGCGTATTCCCCATCGCCGAAGGGGACCAGTCGAACATCGTCGATGGCGCGCCAGTCGCCTATGATGGCTGCAAGACCGCCTGCGGAGCGAGGCTCGTTTCAAGCCAAATTCGAACGCTGACGGAGCCCTCCTCCGGCGCCGCGCCTGGCGCGAGCGACGACGGGGCATCCAACGGCTTCGGATCGAACGGCTTTGGCGCGATCGGTGCCGGCATGGCCGCAGCCTACCAAGAAGAGGAGCTTGATGCGGCCGCCGGACGATTCCAGGGCCGCTTCCAGCTCGTCGACTTGGAAAGCGGCGAACCCATCTCTGGACAGGCGGTGCGAGTGCGCTCCACTGGCGGCCAATCCCTCACCGGCGCAACCGACGCCGGATGTTTCACCCAATGGGTCGAGCGCGATGAGGCCGAGGCCCTGGCATTCGACTACGCCGAGAAGAATGCATGAGCGACCTTCACCCGCTCGCCACCGGCAGCATGTCGCCGCGCGGCACGACAACGGTCGTCGGCGTCAACAAGCCTAGGATCGACCCGGTGGACAAGAAATTGCTGTGCGCTGCGATGTGCAAGTGCGACAAGGCCCCGAACGTCGGCAAGGACGGCAAGCAGCTCAAACAAGGATGCGTGGCGGAGAGCCTCAAAGGGCTCGACAAGGCATTGGAGCATCGGAGCCCATTCAAACAAGAAGTCAATTATGATATGACGCGAAAACCGCCGTCGCCGATCATGGACAGCGGCGTTAAAACCAAAGGGCACGACTACTTGCCTGGCTGGATCAGAAAGCATTGGGGCTCCGTACCCGCGCATCCGCCGACGTTCACACCCGGCGCCGGCTTGATACGCCGACCCGACGTGGTCATCGTGAAGGACCCGTTGAAGCCGCCCACCCAAGACAACATCAAGCAGATCGTCGAGATGAAGTTCCCGCCCGACTCGATCACCCCGCGCCAAGAGGCGGCCTATCGCCGGATCGCCGGCGACAAGAACAAGCTGGCCGTGCTCGAGCCCGACGATTGCGATTGCGACTCCTCCGAGCCGGAGGATCCAAAGATGCCGGTGGAATCCCTTGGCTTCGTGGCGGGCGCCTTGGCCTGGATCGCGTATATTCTGACTCGCGGGAAGACACCCCGACCGCCGATGGCGCCCGTGCCCCCTCTCGTCCCCGTCCTTTAAGGAATCCGCAGCATGTCGAAATCGAAGATGGAATCCTTCATGGACGAGTGGATCAAGACCCACGAGCGCGACGTTCTTCCCGGGGCGATGCTGATGAAATATGGTCCGCAGGATTACGTGGGCGCCACGATCGCCGTTCGTGGAACGCTGTATTTCAAGGGATCGCACACGCCTGCGATCCGCGAGGCGCTGTGCAAGTGCCTCGACGCCTACGAGGCCGTCGCGAAGGATCACCTGACTTGGCTGTGGCGCGAGGAGCCGCCGGATGGCCCGGACAAATATGCGTATGCCAAGGCTCCGCCCATGCGCGCGTTGATTAAGAAGATGGGCGAACAGGACCAGGTCAGCTTCGCCTATGTCGGCGGCGAGAAACCGCACGACGCGAGCCCATGGATGTTCTTCGCGTCGGGCATGCGCGAGTGGGAGGCGAAGCTGGGTTGGAACGGGCTCGACTCGCTGCGCTTCTCCGTCCCCAAGGAGGTGATCGAGAAAAATCCAACACTGTTCCAAAAACTGTTCGTCGACTTCGCGAGGCTGCTCAAAGCGGAGCATGGCCACGCAGGGTACGCCCTGAACCTATCCCTGCCCCGCACGGAACCCAACGAGCCGACCGAGGCATTCATGGCATTGAAAATGGCCGGGCTGGACGCGGGAGAATCCGTCATGATCGGCAGTTGGCACGACAAGGGGATCGATGACCATATTTTCGGCATTGGTTGGCTCACAGCGATCAACAAGACCATGGTGGAAACGGTGGGCGGCCTCGACACGTTGCGCGCGGAGCTGCCCGCGAGCTGGTTCGCCAAATATGACTACGGAAATGGCTTGGTGATCCAAGCCGGACCCGAGCCCGAGATCGCTCCCGTGGAGCTCGATCCCAAGCCGGCGATCTATGTCCTGCCTGCGATGGCGCTGCGAGAAATACGCCTGGTGGACAACGACGACCTGCACTACGGGTCGAAAGATGGGGAGCCCCGCCTCACCGGCTTGGCTGCGAACCAGTGGCTTGCGCGCTTCGACGTGCCCGAGGAGGATCTGATGGGCTACAAGACGAAACTATTGGGCGAGCCGAAGCAGACCAAAGAGACCACCCTGCCCGATAGTCTGTAGCCTGGCCGGTCAAACCCGCTGCCTGTTGAGCATCGCGGTGGCCACTGGTCGGAAGAAGGCTCGTTCGTCCCCTTTATTATTTCAAACTTGTCTAAACCGTGGGGCTTCTCTCCAAGCCGATCCACGAGCGGATGCGCTGCATGGTCTATCTTCGAATCATCGACAAACGCGCCCCGATATTGTACAAGTTTTGATACAATAAACATGAAAAAAACACCCATAGCAACGCGCAAGGACGGCCCGGGCGAAACGCGAAAAAGAACGGCTACTCAACCGCCGGAGAATCGAAATGCCGAGCCGATTGTCAAAAAGGCGGTCAAGTGGATGGGCTACACGAAGGACGTGATGTCAGCGTTTCCGGATGAAGTCAAGCAGGTCGGCGGGGAGGAATTGTTCCGTATCCAATGCGGGTTGGACGCGAATGACGCCGCTCCAATGGGAGACGTCGGCCCGGGCACCTACGAGATAGTGATCAGCAAGGCCGGAGGATGGTTTCGAATCTTTTACGTCGCGAAATTCGGCGACGCGGTCTATGTGCTGCACGCCTTTCAAAAAAAGACGAACGCGACGTCGAAAGGCGACATAGACATTGGCAAGAGACGATACGCCTTGGCGGAGGCCGACTCGAAGCTCGCGGCGGCCGGAGCGCAGAAGGCCGCGCCGAACAAAACGAAACAATGAGGAGTTGAACATGAAAAGCCAAGTGAAGGCGGCGAACCTTGATGGCGTCATGCACGTGACCGGGATCGATGGCAATGTGTTCGAAGATTTGGGGTTCGGCAAGCAAGCGGCCAAACAGATGCAGGAGAAGGTTGTCCATGAAATCGCACAGCGGAACGAGATCAAGCGCGTGATGGTCGACGGGTTGAAGCAAGAAATTTCCCGTAGAGGACTCTCGGCGCTTGAAGCCGCGAAAGTGCTGGACATCTCCCGCCCACGGCTGTCGGACATTACGCACTTTAAAGTCGAGAAGTTCTCGATCGATTACGTTTGCGACCTGATGGCCAGAATGGGACAAACCGTTCAAGTCGTCATCGCCACTTCGCCAAACATGGGCAAGCGGGTCCGGAAGACACGTAAGTCGACCGAGCCCTAATAGCAAAGGCGGCGGCCTGCCCGAAAGCATGAGATTCGACGGCAACATTGTTGGTAAGTGCCCTTAACGGATTTTCATGGATGAAAACGAGTTCGTCAGCGAGAGGTGACCGCTGCCGAGATCACCCGGACCGCGACCGCAACCGGGAACGGCGCGCGTCCACCACCCGAATTCAACATTTCTTTCCGTCCACACCACCGCATCGTCCACTCCATGGCTGTATCCGCCCCCGAAAGCGGTAAAATGGCGCCCTTGGCACCTGCTGCCGGCGGCGCGACGGCGCCCCGGCAGACGCCGCCTCATCGACGAAGAATAAATGACGACCGCCCCGAACGAAATCAACGCCGCCGCGATCAAGAACGGCGCGACCGAAAAGGTCACGCCCATGATGCAGCAATACCTGCGCATCAAGGCCGAATACCCGACCATGCTGGTCTTTTACCGCATGGGCGACTTCTACGAACTGTTCCACGCCGACGCCGAGAAGGCGGCGCGCATCCTCGGCATCACGCTGACCGCGCGCGGCGCCCAGAACGGCAATCCGATCAAGATGTGCGGCATCCCCTTCCATTCGCTCGATCCCTACCTGGCCAAGCTGGTCAAGCTGGGCGAGTCGTGCGCGATCTGCGAACAGATCGGCGACCCGGCCACCAGCAAGGGCCCGGTCGAGCGCAAGGTCATGCGCGTGGTCACCCCCGGCACCCTCACCGACGCCGACCTGCTGCCCGAAAAGGCCGAGCGCCCGCTGCTGGCCGTGTGCGTGATCAACCAGCGCAAGGTCGTCACGACCGGCCTGGCCTGGCTCTCGCTCGCCTCGGGCGTGCTCAAACTGATGGAGTTCTCGGGCAGCGCCGCCAGCGCCGCGGCGCGCCTGCAGCAGGAGCTCGAGCGCATCGTGCCGGCCGAGATCCTGCGCGGCGACGACGCCGACATGCTCACTGACGACGGCTTCGCCCACACCCAGCGCGTGCCCGACTGGCACTTCGACGTCGTCGGCGGCCACAAGGCGCTGCTCGAACAACTCGGCGTGGCCACCCTGACCGGCTTCGGCGCCGACGGCATGGGCGCCGCCTTCGGCGCGGCCGGCGCGCTGCTGCGCTACGCCCATTCGACCCAGGGCCGCGGCCTGCAGCACGTGCGCAGCCTCGGCACCGAGACCGAGAACGAATTCATCGGCCTCGACGCGGCCACCCGCCGCAACCTCGAACTCACCGAGACCATCCGCGGCCAGGAGTCGCCCACCCTGTTCTCGCTGCTCGACCACTGCCGCACGGCGATGGGTTCGCGCCTGCTGCGCCACTGGCTGCACCACGCGCGGCGCGACCAGGGCGTGGCGCGCGCGCGCCACGCCGCCATCGGCGCGCTGGGCCAGAGCGACGCCGCCGGCGCGCTGTCGGCCACGCTGGCCGAGGTGCCCGACATCGAACGCATCACCACCCGCATCGCGCTGCTGTCGGCGCGCCCGCGCGACCTGGCCAGCCTGCGCGACGGCCTGCGGCAGCTGCCGGCGCTGCGCCGCGGCGTCAGCCAAAGCTTCGCCGCCGGCGAGGACAGCCTGCTGGCGGCCATCCACGAGGCCATCGCCACGCCGGCGCAGTGCCTCGACCTGCTCGAGCGCGCGGTCGCGCCCGAACCGGCCGCGATGGTGCGCGACGGCGGCGTGTTCGCGCGCGGCTTCGACGCCGAACTCGACGAACTGCGCGGCCTGTCCGAGAACGCGGGCCAGTTCCTGGTCGACCTGGAGACGCGCGAGCGCGCGCGCACCGGCATCGCCAACCTGCGCGTCGAATACAACAAGGTGCACGGCTTCTACATCGAGGTCACGCACGGCCAGACCGACAAGGTGCCCGACGACTACCGCCGCCGCCAGACCCTCAAAAACGCCGAACGCTACATCACGCCCGAACTGAAGGTGTTCGAAGACAAGGCGCTGTCGGCCCAGGACAAGGCGCTGGTGCGCGAGAAGCTGCTCTACGACCAGCTGCTGGCCGACCTCGCTCCCCACATCGGCACCCTGCAGACGATCTCGCAGGCGCTCGCCCAGCTCGACACGCTGACCGCGCTGGCCACCCACGCGCTGCGCCACAACTGGTGCGCGCCGCAGCTGGTGCTCGAGCCCTGCCTCGACATCCGCGAGGGCCGCCACCCCGTGGTCGAGAACCAGATCGAGCGCTTCATCGCCAACGACTGCCAGTTGCAGGACGAACGCCGCCTGCTGCTCATCACCGGCCCCAACATGGGCGGTAAATCGACCTTCATGCGCCAGGTCGCGCTGATCACGCTGCTGGCCTACGTGGGCAGCTACGTGCCCGCCGCCAGCGCCGTGATCGGCCCGATCGACCGCATCTTCACGCGCATCGGCGCCACCGACGACCTGGCCGGCGGCCGTTCGACCTTCATGGTCGAGATGACCGAGTCGGCCGCCATCCTCAACGGCGCGACCGAGCATTCGCTGGTGCTGATGGACGAGGTCGGACGCGGCACCTCGACCTTCGACGGGCTGGCGCTGGCGTGGGCGATCGCGCGCCACCTGATCGACACGAGCCGCAGCTTCACCCTGTTCGCGACCCATTATTTCGAGCTCACGCAACTGCCCGAGAGCCATCCGACGGCGGCCAATGTGCACCTGTCGGCGGTCGAGCACAAGGACAGCATCGTGTTCCTGCACGCGGTGCAAGCCGGCCCCGCCTCGCAAAGCTACGGCCTGCAGGTGGCGCAGCTGGCCGGCGTGCCGCAAGGCGTGATCAAGGCCGCGCGCAAGCACCTCGCGCGGCTCGAATCGCAGGCGCTGGCGACGACCCCGCAACTCGACCTGTTCGCGCCGCCCTGCGCCCCGGACGAAGACGACGCCGGCCCCGCAGATAACGACGGCGCGGCCGCGCCGGACGCGCACGCGGCCAGGCTGCTCGCCGCGCTGGCCGACATCGACCCCGACGCGCTCAGCCCGCGCGAAGCGCTCGAGCAGTTGTACCACCTGAAGCGTCTGACGGCATGAGCGCGCCGCGCCTGTCCCTGGCGGCCGCCCTGCTGGCCGCCCTGCTGGCCGCGCCGGCCGCGTCCGCGCACGAGCGCGACCGGCCGGAGCGGCACCAGTTCGGCGTGATCGGCCACAGCTTCGGCGCCGACACCGGCCATGCGCGCGCGCTGGCGCGCCTGAAGAAGTCGAGCGCCGCAATGGACGAGGCCGCGCTCTCGTTCGTCGTCGCCACCGGCATCAAGGGCAACGGCGAAGCGTGCAGCGACGAGCTGTACTTGGAACGGCGCGCCTTGTTCGACGCCGCGCGCCGCCCCACCATTGTGGCGCCGGCGGCGAGCGACTGGAGCGACTGCAAGACCCCGTCCGGGCGCAAGGCCGCCACCGAACGCCTGAGCCGGTATCGCGAGATCTTCTTCAACGAGCCGATCTCGCTGGGCAAACAGCCGCTCGCGCTCACGCGCCAGTCCGACAACGGCAAATTCCGCAGCTACTCCGAGAACGCGCACTGGATTGTGGGGCCGGTGCTGTACGCGACCGTCAACCTGCCTGCCAATAACAACAACTTCCTCAACGCGGCCGGACGCAACAGCGAGTTCGAGGACCGCATGGTGGCCAACCGCTTCTGGCTCAACCGCCTGTTCGCGCTGGCCCGGCGCAGCAAATTCGAGGCCGTGGTGCTGTTCTCCGAGGGCGATGTCAAGGCGCTCGAAAAGATCAGCCGGCTGCGCGCCCTGCTCACGCGCGCTCCGACGCGGCAGGATGGCTTCGCTGCGCCGCGGCGCCAGATCGGCGTGCTGGCCGAAAAATTCAAGGGCAAGGTCCTGCTCGTCGACACGGCCGCGCTGGACAAGGGCGCCGCGCCCGCGATCATCTGGCGCGACAACCTCGGCCATGTGAGCCTGGGGGCGCAGTCGGTGCGGGTGCAGGTCACGCCGGGGTCCAGCACGCTGTTCGCGCTCAAGGGCGCGCGCGCCGAGGGCGGCGACCTCGACGAGACGAGGAAGAAGAAGGAAAAGTGAGGGTTGCCGCGGGGGCACCATGCATTTCTGCATGGCCGGGCCCGCATCTATTCAAAAATGAATAGCCGGGGATCCAACGGGCCGGTCTGGCGGCCCCGGGCCTGGGGCATTCCGGCCCTTGCGCGCCGCGCGCTATTGGGCGCGCACGGTTTGCCCAGGGTTTGCCCAGGGTTTGCTCTTAGTGCACCGGATGGCTGCGGAACTCGTCGCCCATGTCGCCCTCGTCCTCGTCGCCATGGTGGTGGCCATGGGCGCCGTGGACGTGCTCGTGCATGACTTCCTCGTCGGTGGCGGCGCGCACGTCGACCACGTTCAGTTCGAAGCGCAGCGCGATCCCGGCCAGCGGGTGGTTGCCGTCGAGCACGACCTTGTCGTCGGCGATCTCGGTGACGGTGAAGATGGTCGACTCCTCCTGGCCGGCGACGCCCTCGGGCATGCCTTCGAACTGCATGCCCACTTCGAGCGGCTCGGGCAGGTTGCTGCGCGCCTCGACCTTGACCAGCTCAGGGTCGTAGTCGCCGAACGCGTCGTCCGGCTCGATCTGGAGCATGGTGGCGTAGCCGACTTCTTTGCCGTCGAGTTCTTCCTCGATCTTGGGGAGCGTGTTTTCGTATCCGCCGTGCAGATAGACCATGGGCTGGCTGCCGTCTTCGATCAGATTGTTCTGCGCATCCGATAGTTTATAGTTGACTGTTACTACCGTGTTCTTGGCGATCTTCATGGGTATTCCCTTTCGTTTATTGGCAGGCAGATTATACCCTTGGCCGGTGGATGGGTAATAGCGCGCGTGGTTATAATGGCGTATGAAAAAATTACAGCTCCTCGGCGACATCACGCCGGCGCAGTTCCTGCGCGACTACTGGCATAAAAAGCCGCTCCTGATCCGCGCCGCCATCCCCGGCTTCAAACCCCTGCTCACGCTCGAGGCGCTGGCCGAGATGGCGCGCCAGAACCACATCGAGTCGCGCCTGATCACCAGCGTCGACGGCCACTGGGAGATGCAGCACGGCCCGCTGGCCGAACTGCCGGCGCGCACCCAAAAGGCGTGGACCATGCTGGTGCAGGGCGTCAACCTGTACCACGCCGGCGCCGACGCCCTGCTGCGGCAGTTCAACTTTATCCCCGACGCCCGCCTCGACGACCTGATGATCAGCTACGCCACCGAGGGCGGCGGGGTCGGCCCGCATTTCGACTCCTACGACGTGTTTTTGCTGCAGGCCCAGGGCCGGCGGCGCTGGCGCATCGGCGCGCAAAAGGACCTGTCGCTGGTCGAGGGCATGCCGCTCAAGATCCTGAGCAAGTTCAAGCCAGAGGAGGAATTCGTGCTCGAGCCGGGCGACATGCTCTACCTGCCGCCCCACTACGCCCACGACGGCGTGGCCGAGGATGAATGTATGACCTACTCGATCGGCTTCCGTTCGCCGGCCTACCAGGAGCTCGGCGAGGCCTTCCTCCAATTCATGGCCGACTCGATCGACCTGCCCGGGCGCTACGCCGACCCGGAGCTGCAGCCGGCCAAACACCCGGCCGAGATCCCGCGCGAACTGCTCGCCGACGTCACCGAGGAGATGAACAAGGTGCGCTTCACCGAGGAGGACGTGACGATCTTCCTGGGCGAGCACCTGTCCGAGCCGAAGCACAATGTGTTCTTCAGCGGCCCGGCCAAACCGCTGACGATGGGCCGCTTCGCCCAGAGCGCGGCCAGGCGCGGCGTGGCGCTCTCGCTCAAGAGCCTGATGCTGTATCGCGGCAAGCACGTCTTCATCAACGGCGAGTCGTTCGCGGTGGGCCGCGCCGACAAGGCCGTGCTCGACACGCTGGCCAACGAGCGCAAGCTCGAAGGCGCCGCGCTCGCCGGCGCCTCCAACGACGTGATGGAGTCGCTGTACACCTGGTACCAGGATGGATGGATCGAGCTGGTCTGAACCGGCCTGAACCAAGCTCGAAATCCGCCCGCATTTCGCCCAGACCCAGCCCGCAACCAGCCTTGATAGGATGACCGCCATGGACCAACCAACCGCGCAACGCTTCAGCACCCACCTCGAATTCGAGGAAAAATTCCAGCTGTGTATCGCGCGCTCGCGCTCCGTGCTGCAGTTGTTCGATCCCGATTTCGCCGTGTTTCCGCTAGGCTCGAGCGAAACGGAAGCCGCCCTGCGCGCGTTCCTGGCCGCAGGCGGCAGCATGCAGCTGGCCATGCACCGCAGCGCCCACATCGAAAAACACTACCCGCGCTTCCTGCGCCTGATCCGCGACTACAACCACAAGGTCGAGTGCCGCGTCACCAGCCGCAGCCTGCACCAGCTGACCGACTCGTTCTGCGTCGGCGACCGCGCCCACATCGTGCGCCGCTTCCATTGCGACCATACGCGCGGCGAAGCAGATTTC
Organism: Massilia glaciei; assembly: GCF_003011895.2. Taxonomy (GTDB): domain Bacteria; phylum Pseudomonadota; class Gammaproteobacteria; order Burkholderiales; family Burkholderiaceae_D; genus Telluria_A; species Telluria_A glaciei. The sequence goes on from NZ_PXWF02000229.1 coordinate 11,159, forward strand.
GACGCGCCCGTGTCAACCGAAATCAGTCTGGAGCGTTTTGCAGCAATCTGGGTTGAATCGCTGCCCGGGCTGCATCCGACAACCACCGGTCTATAGGTGTGAAAGCGGGTGCGGTTGGATCGGTTTGGCTGCCGTTTCTCGCCAAACAAATCCTGTTCGCACGACATTGTTAGTGTTTCGCGATATGAGCCGAAAATATTTCATCGGAGCTATTGCGAACGTGGGAATTTCGTTATAATACCGGGTTAGGAAGTTACCGTTGTCTGTCAAGCACCGTCACAGGTACAAACGTCAAACGAGAATTCCCTAATTTTTAGAGCGATAATTACCGGTAGTTATTCATCGCAATACATAGTTCTTACATCGAATCAATTAAGGAAAAGTCCATGAAAAAATCATTGCTGATCGTCTCCCTGCTGGCTGTTGCTTTGGCTGCTTGCACCAAAAAAGAAGAGCCAGTTGTTGTCGCTCCTGAGCCAACTCCTGTTGTTGAAACCGCTCCTGTCGCTCCTGAAGCTCCAGTCGCTGGCACCCCAGAAGCTGCTGACGCTGCTGCTGTCGCTTCGGAAGCCGCTTCGGTTGCCGCTGACGCTGCCGCTGTCGCTTCGAGCGCTGCTTCGACCGCTGCTTCCGCTGCTGCTGAAGCCGTTCCAGCAAAGTAATCAGCTCGATAGAAAAGCCGGCCTTCGGGCCGGTTTTTTTTCGCCCGGATTTTCGTGGCCCCGATGCGGGGGCGTCAAAAGAATTCTCGTTGTTCTCAAATGCCGTCCGGTTGAAACCGGGCGGCATTGTGCGCTTCACGGCCACTCTTTTCACGGCCACTCTTTTCACGGCCACTCTTTTCACGGCCACTCTTTTCACGGCCACTCATTTCACGTCCACTCATTTCGCGGCCGTTCATTTTATGGCCGCTTATTCCGCCGCCGTCTTTGCGGCCGCCTATTCCGAGGGCGTTGAACGCTCCAAAAAATATCATGCCGCCGCTTTTTGGGCGTAAAAAAACCGGCCACCGGGCCGGTTTTTAAAAAAGCGCCAAGCGCCCGCGGATTACTTGAGGTCGTCCGCCAGCAGCTTGAGGATCTTGGCGCCGGTCGGCGACGTTTCCGGCTTGCCGTCGTTGGTTTGGACCTTGACCAGCGACACGGCGGCGCCGTCGGCGGCCTTGACGGAGACGCGGTAGCGCTGCGCCTCCTTGGCCTTCTCGGAGTCGCCACCGAAGCGGAACAGCTTGGTGAGGAAGCCGTCTTTGGCGGCCACTTCCGGATCGACATAGCGCACGAAGTACACGCCGTTGACGCGGTCGCGGTCTTCGACCGTGAAGCCGACGCGGTCGAGCGCGAGGCCGACGCGGCGCCAGGCGCGGTCGAAACCCTCGTCGACTTCGACATGGTCGCCGGCCGGCGTGGCCACCAGCTTGGCGTGCGCGGGCGCGACGGTCGGGTTGGCGACGACGCTCTCGGCCAGCTTGGCCTCGCTGTTGCCAAGGCGCGCGACCAGCTTGCTCATGAACTGCGCCTCGAGCGTCGGGTCGTTGGCGCGGCCGGTCCATTTGGTGGTGTCGCGCGACTGGCCGACGAACACCTCTTCGGCGCCGCGGTGGCTGATGTAGATCTCGGTGCCGCCGTCGGCGGCGCGCTCGAGGCGGGTGCGGAACTTGTCGCGCTCGCCCGTGCCGTAGACTGAATCGAACACCTTGCCGATGGTCCGGCGCACGATGTCCTGCGGGATCTTGGCGCGGTTCTCGACCCAGTCGGTCTCCATCACGCCGGTGGCGGCCGATTCCTCGATGATCGTGAAGCCCGAATCGGCCCAGAATTGCTTGAGCACGGGCCACAGTTGCTCGGGGCTCTGGCCGGCCACGATCCAGCGGTGGTTGCCCGAGCGCTCGACGCGCAACGCCGCCGTGTTGACCGGGCCGATCGCCGGGCCGCCCGCCACGGGCAGCGCGCCGGCGCCCCGCTGGCCGAGGGCGGTCGCCACGCCGCGGCTGTCGGGCACGGCGTAGCGGCCGTCTTTTTCGAGCTGGGTCAGGTCGGGCGGCACTTCGAGCGACCTGGCTTTTTTGGCGCCGCGGTAGTCGACCTTGTCGGACTCCATGATCGAACCGAGCATGCCGCAACCGGTCAAGCTGAGCATGAGCGCCGAGGCGACGAGGCCGCGCGCGGCGGGGGTGCGGGCAGCGGCCAGGGCCGGTGTGGGTGTCTTGCGAATAGTCATGTCGTCACTAAGAGAGAAGCGGGAATAATCCGGAACCCTTGCGGGTCACAGGGCTGTTAGAGGACGCCGGCATCGCGCAGGGCGGCGCGGACGGTATCGTGGCAATCGGCCGAGAGCGGCGCCAGCGGCAGGCGCAGGCCGGCCGGCATCTTGCCCATTTCGGCCAGGGCCCATTTGACCGGGACCGGGTTCGGCTCTACGAAAAGCTTGGCGTGCAACTGCAGCATCTTGTTGTTGATCTCGATGGCGCGGGCGGCGTCGCCCGCCAGCGCGGCCTTGCACATCTCGTGCATCAGGCGCGGCGCCACGTTGGCCGTGACCGAGATGTTGCCGGCGCCGCCGCAAAGCATCAGCGCCATCGCGGTCGGGTCGTCGCCCGAGTACACGGCGAACGATTTCGGCACCATGCTCAGCAGCTCGATGCCGCGGCCGATGTTGCCGGTCGCGTCCTTCAGGCCGACGATGTTGGGGATCTTGGACAGGCGCAGGACGGTATCGTTGGACATGTCGGCCACGGTGCGGCCCGGCACGTTGTAGAGGATGATCGGCAGCGCGACCGCCTCGGCGATCGCCTTGAAGTGCTGGTACATGCCCTCCTGGGTCGGACGGTTGTAGTACGGCACCACGATCAGGGCGGCGTCGGCGCCGGCTTCCTTGGCGTAGGCGGTCAGGCGGATCGCCTCGGCCGTCGAATTGCCGCCGCTGCCGGCGATGATCGGGATGCGCCCGGCGCTGTGCTCGACCGCCAGCTTGATCAGCTCGCAGTGCTCCTCGACGCTCACCGTGGCGGACTCGCCCGTGGTGCCGACGATGACGATGCTGTCGGTGCCTTCGGCGATATGCCAGTCAATCAGCGCGCGCAAGCCTGGAAGGTCGAGGCTGCCGTCGGCGTGCATGGGGGTAACGATTGCAACGATGCTGCCCTTGATCATATTCACACACTTATGCTCGTAAATAAAAGTCAGATTGTAGCTGATCGCCCGGCCGCGTGGTCCATTCTTGACGAGAAACGGCACTCAGGCGGGGTCCAACAGCGCTTTCTGGGAAGGAAAATCGGGCCCGCAAGCGCACAGGCGCTGCAGCATGGCCGGTTTCGGGCGCGCCACCGCGCCGTCCTCGAAGGCGATCACGCGCAGCCCGGCGCGCGCGGCGTGGGCCAGCAACTCGCCGGGCGCGAGCAAGAAGGCGGGGTTCGACGGCTTGCCGAAGCGCTCGTTGCCCAGCGCGAAGGTTTCGTAGATGAGCAAACCGTCCGGGCGCAGGCTCGCCGCGATCCGCGCCAACAGGGGCCGGTGCAGGTAGTTGGTGACCACGACCGCGGAAAACTCGGCCGGGCCGAACGGCCACACGGCGCCCTCCCCCTCGAGCTCGCACTGCAGGGTCGTGATGCCGGGCCCGCCAGCCGACGCCAGCGCCGCCGGGTCGCGGTCGAGCGCGGTGACGGCGTGGCCGCGCGCGGCGAACAGGCGCGCGTGGCGCCCGCCGCCGCAGGCGAGGTCGAGCACCGGGCCGGGCGCGGCCAGCGGCGCGAAGCGCGCCACCCAGGGCGAGGCCGCGCTCATCGGCGGCTCCATCTGCGGATCCATCGGCCGCTCCATCGGTTGCTCCATCAGCTGTACGACAGGCCCATCGCCTCGCGCACGTCGCGCATGGTCTCCTGGGCCAGCTTGCGGGCCTTTTCGCAGCCGTCGGCGACGATCGCGCGCACCAGCGAGGGGTCGTCCAGGTATTGCTGGGCGCGCTCGTGCATCGGCTCCTGCTCGAGCACGATGGCGTCGATCACGGGCTGCTTGCACTCGAGGCAGCCGATGCCGGCCGTGGTGCAACCCTTGACCACCCAATCCTTGGTCTCGGCGTCGGAATAGACCTCGTGCAACTGCCAGACCGGGCATTTGCGCGGGTCGCCGGCGTCGGTGCGGCGCACCCGCGCCGGGTCGGTCGGCATGGTGCGGATCTTTTTGACGACCGAGGCGCCGTCCTCGCGCAGGGCGATCGAATTGCCGTAGCTCTTGGACATCTTGCGCCCGTCGAGGCCGGGCAGGCGCGAGGCCACCGTCAGCTTGGCCTGCGGCTCGACGAGGATCAGCTTGCGGCTGCCCTCGAGGTAGCCGAACAGGCGTTCGCGGTCGATCATCGACAGGCTCTGGGCGTCCTCGAGCATGGCGCGGGCCTGCCCGAGGGCGTCATCCTTGCCGTCCTGCTGGTACTCGGTGCGCAGCTCGAGGTAGAGCTTGGCGCGCTTGCTGCCGAGCTTTTTGACGGCCTCGAGCGCTTTCTCCTCGAAGCCCTTCTCCTTGCCGTACAGGTGGTTGAAGCGGCGCGCGATCTCGCGCATCATTTCGATGTGCGGCACCTGGTCGTCGCCCACCGGCACCTGGCTGGCGCGGTAGATCAGCACGTCGGCCGCCTGCAGCAGCGGGTAGCCGAGGAAGCCGTAGGTGGCCAGGTCCTTGTTGGCGAGGTTCTCGATCTGGTCCTTGTAGGTCGGCACCCGCTCGAGCCAGCCGAGCGGCGTGGCCATCGACAGCAGCAGGTGCAGCTCGGCATGCTCGGGCACCTTGGACTGGATGAACAGGGTCGCCTGCGACGGGTCGACCCCTGCCGCGAGCCAGTCGACCAGCATGTCCCAGGTGCTGCGCTCGATGATGGTGGGGTCGTCGTAGTGCGTGGTCAGGGCGTGCCAGTCGGCCACGAAGAACAGGCAGGGCTGTTCGGACTGCATCCTGATCCAGTTTTTAAGGGCGCCGTGGAAATGGCCAAGGTGCATGGTGCCCGTTGGGCGCATACCGGAAACTACACGATCGGGGTACATGGTCGGTTTAATCAGTTCAGAAGGAATTTAAGGGGGAGGGTCAGCAGGTTGAGCAGGTACAGGGCGCCCGCCACCAGCGGGTTGACCCAGTAATGGAGCAGTTTGAGCGGGATCATCGCGAGCACGATCACGAAGCCGTAGGGCTCGATGCGGGCGAACTTGTAGGCCAGCTTGTCGGGCAGGATGCTGGTCATCACGCGCCCGCCGTCGAGCGGCGGGATCGGGAACATGTTGACGGCGAAAATGACCAGGTTGAACGTGATGCCCGCTTGCGCGACCAGATAGGGGAACTCCTGGGCCACGCCCATGCGCGGCAGCACCAGCAGCATGAGCAGCCATATCAGGGCCATGAGCAGGTTGGCGCCGGGCCCGGCCAGCGCGACCCAGGCCATGTCGCGCTTGGGGTTGCGCAGCTTGCCAAACTCGACCGGAACAGGCTTGGCGTAGCCGAACAAAAAGCCCCCACCCAGCGAGGAGCTGGCCACGAACAACAGCAGCGGCAGCAAGATGGTGCCGAAGGGATCGATGTGCTTGATCGGATTGAGGCTCATGCGCCCGGCCAGGAAGGCGGTGGAGTCGCCGTAGTATTTGGCTGCGTAAGCGTGCGCGGCCTCGTGCAAGGTGATCGCGAACAGAACGGGCAGCGCGTAGACCGAGATCGTGCGTATGATTTCATCCATAGGACGCGATTCTATCAGAGGCGCGCGGGCGCCCCTTGCGTGCGGCGGTGGCCGGGCAGCCCTTCACAGGCCGAACACGGCCGGATCGCCCCTGCCGTGGCGCACCAGCACCGGCGCCTCCGAGGTCAGGTCGATCACGGTGGTCGGCTCGAGGCTGCAGGCGCCGCCGTCGATGATCAGTTCGATCTGCTTTTCGAGCCGCTCGCGGATCGCCTCTGCGTCGTTGAGCAACTCCTCGCCGTCTTCGCCGCCCGGCAAAATCAGGGTGGCGCCGAGCAGCGGCTGGCCGAGCTCCTCGAGCAGCGCGTGGGCGATCGCGTTCTCGGGCACGCGCAGGCCGATGGTCTTGCGCGACGGATGCGACAGGCGCCGCGGCACGCTCTTGGTGGCCTCGAGGATAACCGTGAACGGCCCCGGCGTGGCCGCCTTGAGCAGGCGGAACTGGCGGTTGTCGACCCGCGCGTACTCGGAAATTTCGGACAGGTCGCGGCACAGCAGGGTCAGGTGGTGCTTCTCGTCGACCCCGCGGATGCGGCGCAATTTTTCGACCGCCGACTTGTCGTCGAGGTGGCACACGAGCGCGTAGCACGAGTCGGTCGGCAGGGCGACGATGCCGCCGGCGTGGATGATCTGGGCGGCTTGCTTGATCAGGCGCAGTTGCGGGTTGTCGGGGTGGATCTGGAAAAATTGGCTCATCGGCGGCGCGGGCTCCGGGCTCTTAGGGCAGCGCGCGCAGGGCGGCGATGCGTTGTTCCATCGGCGGATGGGTCGAGAACAGCGCGCCCCAGCCCGAGCCCAGGCCCGCGATGCCGAACGCCGACATCGCTTGCGGCAGGGCGCCGGGCGCCAGGCCGCCCAGGCGCGCGAGCGCCTTCTGCATCGGCAGCGAGCTGCCGAGCAACTTGGCCGAGCCGGCGTCGGCGCGGAATTCGCGCTGGCGCGAGAACCAGGCCACGATGATCGAGGCGAGCACGCCGAACAATATTTCGCAGACGAACACCGAGGCCATGTAGCCGATGCCGAGCCGTTCGCTGTTATTGCGCAGCAAGACCTTGTCGACGAAAAAGCCGACCACGCGCGCCAAGAACACGACGAAGGTGTTGACCACGCCCTGGATCAGCGTCAGCGTGACCATGTCGCCGTTGGCGACGTGGGCGATCTCGTGGCCGAGCACGGCCTCGATCTCGGCGCGGTCCATGCTCTCGAGCAGGCCCGTCGAGACCGCCACGAGCGCGGAATTTTTGAAAGCGCCGGTGGCGAAGGCGTTCGGCTCGCCGTCGTAGACGGCGACGTCGGGCATGCCGATGCCGGCCTTTTCGGCCAGCGCGCGCACCGTGTTGACCAGCCACAGCTCGGTGGAGTTGGCCGGCGTGGCGATCACGCGCGCGCCGGTAGACCACTTGGCCATGGTTTTACTGAGCAGCAAAGAGATGATCGAGCCCGTGAAGCCGACCACGGCCGAGAACACCAGCAGCGAGCCGACGTCGATGCCGGCGCCGCTGACGCCGCGGCCGATGCCGAGCACCGACAGGACGATCGACAACACGAGCATGACTGCAAGGTTGGTGACAAGGAACAACACTATGCGCTTCATTTGGGCCTCCGGCCGCTGGAAAAAATGGATATCAGGTCGATAAGATACGGGCCGCGCCCGAAAAATTCAAGTGCTCGAGTGGGCGGACGGTGCGGCAACCCACGCCCGCTATATACGTCATCCCCGGGCTTGGCGCCCCCCTCAGCGGGGACCCATGCTGGGCATGAAGATCGGCAAGTTAACCTAATTTGGCAGGTTTAGGTCAAAACCAGTCGTGCCAGACCGGCGTCACGCTCTTCGGCAGCGGCGGCAAGGCCGCGAAATCGACCCGCGCCTCGCCCGGCGCGTGGAAATCGGTCCCGCGCGAGGCCAAAAACCCGTAACGCTTGGCCAAGGCCGCATAAATCGGATACTGGTCCGGCGTGTGGCTGCCCGTGACCACCTCGATCGCCTTGCCGCCCAACTGCTTGAATTCGTCGAACATGATGCCCTGCATCAGGTGGTCCATCTTGTAGCGCCCCGGATGGGCGATCACGGCCACCCCGCCGGCCGAGCGGATCCAGCCGACGGCCTGCTCAAGGCTGGCCCAGCGGTGCGGCACGAAGCCCGGCTTGCCCTCGGTCAGGTATTTACGGAACACCTCGGGCAGGTTGGCGCAGGCGCCACATTCGACCAGGTAGCGCGCGAAATGGGTGCGCGACATCAGGTCCGGGTTGCCAACATACTTGAGCGCGCCCTCGTAGGCGCCATGGATGCCGACCTTGGCGAGCTGCTCGGCCATTTCGCGCCCGCGCGCGTCGCGCCCGCTGCGCGTGTCGGCCAGGCCCTGCAACAGCGTGGCGTTGGTTTCATCGACCTGCAGGCCGACGATATGAACCGTGATCCCGGCCCAGGTGATCGAAATTTCGACCCCGGAGACGAATTGCATGCCCAGTGCCACCGCCGCGGCGCGCGCGCGGGCCACGCCGCCGACCTCGTCGTGGTCGGTCAACGCCCAGACGTCGACGCCGGCCTGGTGCGCGTGGCCGGCCACGCCCTCGGGCGTGAGCACGCCGTCGGACACGTTCGAGTGGCAATGGAGGTCAACTTTGAGCATACGGAAAACGCTGTGTTAACAGGGCTATGGCGAAGGCTACATTGTACGCTGTTGGGTCATTCCGTCTTGCGTCCGCGCCCACTTGGCGGAAATTGCCACAAATAAACTGCTACTCCGCGAGGAAGTCTTCGAGCATGGCCGCGAGGGCCTCGGGCTGGTCGTGGTGCAACATGTGGCCGGCGTCGGCCATCATTTTGGGCGTGACGCTGGCCAGGTGGGCCAGGCGGCGGTCGATCTCGACGCGCGCCTGCTCCTTCGGCCCCATCCATTGCCACATATTGGTGTCGTCGGCCTCGACCCAGAGCACCGGCGCCGTGATCGCGTCCCAGCAGGCAAGAACCTCCTCGACTTGGTACAGCAGCGGCGTGGGCCGTTTGTGGGCCGGGTCGCCCAGAATCTCCCAGCGGCCATCGGCGTTGGGGGCCGACCAGTGCCGCGAAAGAAACTCGGCGCGCGCGTCCGACAGGCGCGGATTGGTCTTTTGCAGGCGCGCCGCGACCGCCTCCAAGCTCGGGTAGCTGCGCAACTCGGTCGGCTCGCGCAGGGCGTCGAGCCACTTGGCGTAGCGGCGCGGCGCCTGGGACGGATTGGACACGGGCATGCCGAAGCCCTCGAGGTTGACCAGGCGCCGGATGCGCTCGGGGCGCACGCCCGCGTACAGGCTCACCACGTTGCCGCCCATGCTGTGGCCGAGCAGGTTTATTTGCCCCCCGGGCGCGTAATGGTCGAGGATGAACTCGAGGTCGGCCACGTAGTCGGGGAACCAATAGGTGTCCGAGGCGCTGCGCTCGCTCAAGCCGAAGCCGCGCCAGTCGGGCGCGATCACGTGCCAGTCGCCCTCGAGGCAGTCGACCACGAACTGGAACGAGGCGGCCACGTCCATCCAGCCATGCACCATGAAAATCTTTGGCGCGCCTTCCCTGCCCCACTGGCGCACATGGCTGCGCAGGCCGCGCACGGTGATGAATTCGGATCGGGATGGTTTCATGGTTTCCTCGCCAATAAAAGTACGGCCGCACTATTGTACGCGAGAACGGCGGCGCCGCCCGCGGCCGGCGGAAAGCGGCGGACGGCGTAAAATAGCGGCAATTCCATTTTACCCAACGGACAGCCATGGCCATCTACCAATTGGGCGACGACGCCCCCGAGATCGACGAAACCGCCTACGTGGCCGACAGCGCCAGCGTGATCGGCAAGGTGACGCTGGGCGAGAACGCCTCGGTCTGGTCGGGCGTGACCATCCGCGGCGACAACGAGCGGATCACGGTTGGCGCCAACAGCAACATCCAGGAAGGTACCGTGATGCACACCGACATGGGCTATCCGCTCACGATCGGCGAAGGCGTCACCGTCGGCCACCAGGCGATGCTGCACGGCTGCACCGTCGGCGACGGCGCCCTGATCGGCATCCAGGCGGTGATCCTGAACGGCGCCGTGATCGGCAAGGGTTGCCTGGTCGGCGCCGGCGCGCTGGTGACGGAGGGAAAACAATTTCCGGACAATTCGCTCATCATCGGCAGCCCGGCCAAGGCCGTGCGCACCCTGACCGAGGCGGACCTGGCCCGCCTGCAAAGCAACGCCGCCAACTACGTGGCGCGCGGCCAGTTCTTCAAGGCCGAACTCAAACGCATCGGATAAACAGCAATGACCCAGATTATCGCCAGTGACGCAAGCAAGGACACCTTGCAAAAATTTATCTTCGACAACGCGGCCGTCAAAGGCGAGCTGGTCGAAATTTCCGACACCTGGCGCGAGATCCAGGCGCGCCACGACTACCCGAGCGCGGTCAAGACCGTGCTCGGCGAGATGGTCGCGGCGGCGGCGCTGCTGTCGGCCAACCTCAAGTTCAACGGCGCGATCGTGATGCAGATCCACGGCGACGGCCCGGTGCGCCTGCTCGTGGTCGAGTGCGATTCGGACCTGCGCCTGCGCGCGACGGCCAAGCTGGTCGAGGGCGCGGTCGTGGCCGACGACGCCAGCCTGAGCGACTTGCTCAACGTGAGCGGCAAGGGCCGCTTCGTGATCACGCTCGACCCGCTCGAAAAAATGCCGGGCCAGCAGCCGTACCAGGGCATCGTCCCACTCGACGGCGACGACATGGCGACCGTGATCGAGAACTACATGCTGCGCTCGGAACAGCTCGACACGCGCCTGTGGCTGGCCGCCGACGCGACCGTCTCGCGCGGCCTGCTGCTGCAAAAATTGCCGCGCCACAGCGGCAAGGAAGACCAGCTCGTGCAGGCGAGCGAGGCCGAGGATCTTGAAACCTGGAACCGCGCGGTGATGCTGGCGTCGACCCTCAAGCAGCCCGAGCTGCTCTCGACCGGCATCGAAACCTTGCTCAACCGCCTGTTCTGGGAAGAGACGATCCGCGTGTTCGAGCCGGCCCATCCGACCTTCCACTGCAGCTGCACGCGCGAGAAGGTGGGCAATATGCTCAAGATGCTCGGGAGCGCCGAGATCGACGACGCGCTGGCAGAGTTGGGGCAGCTCGGGATCGACTGCGATTTTTGCGGCCAGCACTACGACTTCGACAAGGTAGACTGCGCGCAATTGTTTGCCAGCGATACGCCGGCCGAGACATTGATTGCCGCCAGCGATGTCAAGCACTGAGATGCGCGGCCTGCCCCGCTCCGCGTTCAAGCACTTTTTGGCCATTCCCACGCGCTGGATGGACAACGACGTCTATGGGCATGTCAATAACGTGCAGTACTACTCGTACTTCGACACGGCCGTGAACGAATTTTTGATCGGGCGCGGCGTGCTCGACATCCATGCCGGTGATGTGGTCGGTTTCGTGGTCGACAGCGGCTGCTCGTATTTCAGCCCTGTGTCGTTTCCGGACACCGTGCATGTGGGCATCCGCGTGGCGAAGCTCGGCAATTCGAGCGTGCGCTATGAGATCGGCATTTACCGCAACGAGGAGCAGCTGCCCTCCGCGGCCGGCCATTTCGTGCATGTGTATGTGGAGCGAGCCGGCAACCGCTCGGTGCCGGTTCCGGCATCGGTGCGCAATGTGCTGGAGACTATTCGCGTTGCAGCGCATACGGATTGAGCATTCGATAACAAGCGAACCGAGCCGCTTGAACGAGCCCCATTGAGGATTTTCCTGCCTGAGAACACACCGAAAAAATTGCTGTCAGGTTGAGCCGCACGGCGGCGGGGTCCGATACGCCAATCGAGACATCCTTACTTACCAACTATGCCCGCCATATCTGGCATTGGTGGGCTTGTGGGGCGCAAGCGTATGCTCTTCAGTAGCGCTTCGTATCGCCCCATGCTTTGTTTGAAAGGCGGGGGATTTTGTTTCAGTTCCGGAGCCATATTCATGGTGGTGGTGTTCAGCTCCACGAATATGAACGGTAACGCTTCGGCGCTTGGCCAGCCAGAATAACCGGTGAAGACTTGGTAGGTTTCGTAAGGAGCTTTCCCCGCTTCAGTAATTTTGGCGGCGACTCCCCCCTGGAGTCCTGAGACACCTCCAATTTTATAGGACTTGGGCCCTATTCGTTCAGTAATAAACGGTTTCACTTGCTCATCCTCCGCAGTGCCCATCCCTCCTACCGAAGCGAAGCTAATTGAATTCAACACAGGACTTCCCCGACTGTTTTCGTAACTGCCAGTGTGGATGGTATAAAGAACGCCCGGGGCGTCAGGCATTCGGAACGATTGTTTGATATCCGATAGCGTCTTTCCATCATCACGAATGAAGCCGTGGGGGATGCACACACCCAACTCCGACGGAATTTCATTTTCTTCACGTGGGCGGAAATTCTTTAAAAATTCGGAAAATTCTTGGGCATGGATTTCCTTACTGTATTCACCAACAATTTCCTTGGACGATTCAAAGGTATATATATAATTTCCTCTCGTGATGTATGCGCGATAGACAGAGTAGTTATCTACCCTACTTGCTCCGTCCGCTATGGTATACCCAAAACCTTCACCACCAGGCACGCCGGGATCAAATGAAAAATATTCATTCTTTGCTTCGATTATTGTTTTCGTCCAATTTTCAATTCGATTATTCAAATTAGATATATAGTTTTCAGATGGAAATTTTCTATTTTGCTCTTTTTTTAGAAAATCCTTTGCTTCAAATAGGAGCTGTTCGTATCGCTTTAGAGCCAACGACGGCAAATCAAACTTTACCACTTCTTTACTCTCAGCATTTGGCGCAAAAAAAACTGCTATCTCGTTGGTTCCCAGCTGCATCACATCTCCGCTGTTAAACACTTTAGCACTGAATGATCGGGCAAACTTATTCCCATTACCAGCATAAAATGTTGGCCATTGAATTTTTCCATCGACTCCAAAAACAAGCCGTCCGAGACACTCTTGCCTTCCACTAGTGTTTCGATAAGTTGGCGCTGTTATCGCCATAAAATCGGCCGTAGTCGGCTTTTCCGCAGAATTTCTTGAATTATCTTCACCGCTTGGCTGGCCTTGAGATCGACCACAACCAAATAGCAGCACCATTATTACTGGCGCCAGTTTCCGATTACGGCTCAATTTAATTAACATATGCTCTCTCCGTTGGCATTCGTTTACCGAAGTTCCGAAAAATTACTTTAAAAATCGAAAACTCTTACAAGTTAGCAGTATCTATTTCCCCAATATCATCCAATATGCGACGTTGCATTTAAATGAATGCCACCATCGGCAAGCAAAGTCTTGTTCATACGCGAGTCATTATTTTCTGCAACAGTCCAATTCACCGGCAGAGCGACAATGAAACCCTGCACGCCGATAGGCGGCTTCGCCTCTGCCAAACTACTCGCCGCCCATGTAAATGGATCCATCGCTATATCAACCTGAGTTTTTTCTCGCCAAAACAGTTCGTCAAACGGCATGTAGTAATCGAGCTTGCCAAGTTTTTTTGACCATGTCGGCCAGATTGAACTGAAATCGCCATATATTTTTGGCAAATAAGGGAACGCATTTTGATAGGCCAACGCATTATCAAATGCTATTTTCTGTATAGCTTTCCATGTCTTATTAGAAGCGGGTTTGTCGATGACACCGAAAAGTGAATCTGCAGGCAGAAGCGCACCATCGGTAAGGCCAAATAATTTACACCAAAGTTTTCTTCGCAAGTCATAAACCTTCGCACTAACGGGAGTGACGGACCTGCCATCAATTTGCACAGGCACCGACGTATCGTCTCTAATAATTACGGCAAGCTCGGAATCACGATCACCGATCTGACTTCGGTCGTTTATGTTTGCACTTCCAATAATTGCAACGAGATCATCCGCGATCAAGAGTTTTGAGTGCACGTAAATTTGCTCGGTGACAAGTCGATCCTTTTTCGTTTCTGGATCTTTCAACATAGTCCAATTCCGCAAGTTGAGCAGGGTCAAGTGTTCCATCCAACTGTCTTTTGCTGACTCGATTAAAAAATCTAAAGAGTATTCGGCAACAAGGGCCAGTGCCTCTACCATCCGCACCCCCTTCTTCTCCCTCATCATTTCGCCAGCCAGAACCGCCCTTCTGATTCCGTTTACCAAACTATGCTCGCCGAACACTAATGACTGCATTGTATAGTGCACCTGAGTCATTATATTTAGCGTGTCAAGAGTTCCTTCAGGATGAACAGGCAGCACCATATACACATGAAACGGCACATCATCGGCTATCGCGCGCTCAATCCTTTTCACTAGCGCCTGGCCAATTGGATTTAGAATATGCTTTTGCTCCTTTCCTAATATCTGTGATGCCTTGGCTGCCGCCACGTTCCTCAACGCGAATTTAAGGTCCTTCATGAACGACTTGTCACGACTAACCTTGGCCATATTCAAAGGACTCAATTTCAATATATCTTCTTGACGTACATTGTTTAGACCGAATTCCTTCTCATACTTCTTCCAACGGGGAGAAGCAGATATATTGGTCATTGCCCCCATCGGTGAGTAACTGGATCTCGCTGAAGAAGTCGTGTCAGAACCATAGGCCGACTGAAAAAACTGTCCTTCAATATAAATAAAGTACTTGGCGCCTTGAATCGCAGTCAGCATAGCTTTCAAGCAGTTGTTCTGGGCAATCCCAGATTGCTTTGTACCCTTGGCGGCAGCCTCGTCCTTGATCATTTTCTTGGGAGCGCTCCGCAATACTTGCACCCACAATTTCTTCTTATCGCCTTTCCTCGGTATAGCTTTGGGAGGCGGCACTGGGATTCGCTCGATCAGTGGCGGGGGGCCCTTTTGTTGCATTTTATTTAGAATGCTCTTGGCTGCAGCCTCGGATGCTTGCCTAAATTCCGTCGTTTCATAGAGATGAGCAAGCCCATTCCATCGGTCGACGAAATTCCTGCTGAGGTCGTTGGCAGCTGGTCCCCGTATTCCGCAGTGGACGTCGTGCCAGGGCATCCGCGGTTGCCCCTCCGAAATTATCTTGCCACCTGAAGGAAAGAGTTCGCGACGCAATTCCAAGTTCTTGTAACGCTCGTCAAGTTTGTCGGCTGAGCTTTGCACCCGCGTCTGCAAGGCAAGCGTAACCAAGCGTATCTGTTTGCTCACCCCCAGTACCATCGCAACAGGCAAATCATTCAACGGGTAGCCGCTCACGAACTTCGCAGTGGCGTTAACAGCGTCGGTTGCGCCCGCACTTGCCGCTCTCCGTCCATACTCCAGTGCGCCGCCCGTCTGTTTGTCGACTTCGTTGTAGGCCCGCTCGCCTTGCCTGAGCACCGCATCCAATATTTTTGCTTTCTGTTCGTCAACCCAATCAGAAAAGGATCTGACGCTGTTGGCTATTTCCGCCTTTGCTTCTTTAATGTCGCGCCCCCAAGCCGTCGATCTGTCATTGATGTACGCCATAGGCAAAGCCGGCGCTGAAAAAACGACTTCGCCTATCCATGATGCAGAGCCACTAAAACATCCCGAAAGCAATTCCCATCGAAATATATAGTCCCTGCTTTCAACTTCGGTTATGGCATGCATTGGCGGGATGCACGGGTTGTACAGTTCACTGCCTTTTCGTCCGTCTGCCGCAAGATGAAAAGCGCCGGTATCCCGCCTGCCATATGCAAGATCGATCCCGCCTACAAAGGCAATCTCATCGTCAATAACAACCAGCTTCTGGTGATGAGAATATCCGATGCCAAGGGCGCCCGGCATATCGCTTTGCTCCATCGCCAGCAAGGTAAAAGCGCGCTGTGGAGGGTTTTTTTCACCCTTTATCTTAGATTTGCCCGCGTTCAATTGGGCCATCGCAAGCAGCGTGTCGAAGTCGCCAGAGTCCAGGCCAATTTTTGGCGACATCCACGGCATTATGTAGATCTTCAAATCCTTGTTCTTATCCATGGCCGTCATCAGATGCTCGTACAAGGTCAGGCCATCTGACGTGAGCCTCACGTCGAAATTGATCTGCCAGCCCGTTATATAGATTGTGTGCTTCGCGTCATAGATGGCACGCTTGAGATCAGTGAAGTACTCCGTACCGGTGACGAAAAACTTGACATCATTGCCCGATGTCGGTTCCGAAAACGAGTCGCCCCATTGATAATCGGGAAAGCTCTCCACTTTTTGGCCGTCGTGAATAAACCATCCTGTCGCCTTGGTTGCCACCGCAGCTGGCGCTCCGGCGGGTGTCACGATTTGGGTTATTTGTGCCATTAGGTCATCTCGTCAATGTAGGTTGGAGAGATAGGTATGCGTACTCACTTGCGTACCTTGGGGTAGATTCCAGCGCTCGTGCTGATTCCGAACGCTTCCTTGGCATAGCGCACCTGGGCGGGTGCGCCGTCGCTCAAGCTGCTCGCATGTAGTTCGGGACTGAAGTCGGCAGCGTTCAACCCCTGCAAGAGTTTGGCTTTTTGGTCCCAGTCAGGCGACTCGGTCTCGACGTTAAGTTGAACCGTGCTGCCTGGATAGACCACCCAGGTACTGTCCGGATGCATGGCGTACACCTTGCTCAACTCTTCTTGCTCCGCCTCGGTCAGAACGATGTAACCGTCGTCGTCCGTCTTGCCTTTCGCGACAATTTGTTCATCTTCAATGCCAGCGAGCCCGTCCGGCTTTCGTCCGAATGCGACGACCCACGGCATGTTCGCCAGCGCATGTCCATTCGGGCCGGGCGTGTCGGCCAGGCGCATCTTGAAGTTCAGCGGGCGCTTCTCAAGTTCTGAACGTGGCAACTTTGGAAGCGCATAGTTCAAATTCTCCGGTCCGACGAAGCTTTTCTTACCCGCATGAATCGTGAGCTTTCCCGGGCACGAGACCGTGATATTTCTACCTTCGATGGTGATGTTCGCGCCGCCCGCCGTTGACAGGCTGATGCGCTTGGCCGCCGCCCAGTCGATATGCGCGTTGGCGCTACTCAGGGTGACCGCGTCCCTGGCCTGGATATTGATCACGTCACTTTGGGCTTGAATCTCGATGGCGTCTTTCGCGGCGATCATTTGCAAGCCAACATTGCCCTCGCCCACCTGCACGGCGCCACCCAACACGCCGATCGCCTGGCCGGAATGCACCCGCATTTGGCCGCCGGCGACGAACTGGGTGTCCTGCCCGCTCATCAGCGTCACGGTTTCTCCATTCGCCATTTGGATGCTCCGCCCGGCCTGCACGCCCAAGCCCGCCTTGGCCGCGATGGAGATGATGGCGTCTGTCGTATGCGGCAATTTGTCGTCGCCGGGTTTGGTGTTTTTGGCGCCGGCGTCGGCTTCGGCCGCGTCCACGCTGGCATCGTCCACCATGCCAGAGACGGCGGTAAGCAGCGCCTTGAGCGGCGCGGCCTTGGCGTCGAGGGCGCTTTGGTTCGCCCTCGACGCGCCAACATGCGCCGCCAGGGCGACGGTCAGGTGCGCGATCGCGGCGGCGCTGAAGGTCTCGGCAATTTTCACGGCCTGCTTCAGCATTGCGATCGACTGCGCATTGTCGCCCGCTGGGTCGCGGCTGCGCGTGTTATGGCTGATCGTGTAGCTGGTGATGAGCAGTCCCGCGCCGGCCCGGATCGCGCCGTACCCATCGGTGCGCAACTCGATTCCGCTACCCCTGAAACTGCCCCGGTAATTGTCGGCGCTGTGGATCAAATGGCCGAGGTTGAGTTCGGTCGCGGCATGGCTGCACTTGAGTTGCACGCGCCCCTGGGCGTCTGTGTCGTCGAACAGCAGCTGGTTATACCCGTGCCCGCCAAACTCTTTGCTGCGCACGCCCCACTGCGCCGCCCCGTTGCGATGGCCTGCCGTGTCGGCGGAAGCGCCGTGCCATACCGGGCTGTTGCCGCCGGCCATGTTGGCTTGTCCCGACGCCATATGGTCATGCGCGGGATGGAAGCGCGATGCCTCGCTCGGCTTCTTGCGCACCTTTCCGCCGGGTGTCGGCGCCACGCCGCCCTCCCCCAGCCCGTTGTACAGGGCGCCGACGATGATCGGCCGGTCGATATTCCCCTCCAAAAATTTGACCAGCACCTCGGTTCCGATTCTGGGAAGAAACTGACTGCCCATGCCACGCCCCGCCGAGCGTTGCGCCACGCGCACCCAGCAGCCCGCCTTGCCGTCTTGCCAGTGGAAGCGGATCCGCACGCGGCCATGCCGGTCACAAAACAGTTCATCGGCGCCGTTAGGGCGGTCGTTGCCATCGGCGCCCACCACGATGGCCGTTTGTGAGCCCGGGGCGGTCGCGCGCGCGCGGTTGCGGCCATCGCTGCCCGGCATTTGCGCACGCCACGGCACGGCGGCGGGCACCGCTTCAAAGCAGTTGGCGTAACCCGTCTTGCGGGCCTGGTCGATTGCCAACGCAAACTCAAACGGCTCGTTGTGGCGCACGATCTCCTGCAGCAGTTCCGGGATCGGTCCGAACAGTTCGTCCAGCGCTTGCTGCGCCGGCGACGGCAAATTGTTGACGCCGACGCTGGTCGCGCGCAACACGGTGAGCGCGGGTGCGTCGACGAGTTGCTTTAGCGGCGCACCAAGAATGGTCAAGCCAGTGCCGGCGCGCAGCGTGCGCAAGGTCGAGCGCCCGCTCCACATTTGGGCGCGTGCCTCATGGCCCTCCATCTGCAGATCGGCGTAACGCCGCGCCTGCTCCGCGTTTGCGTAGGCATATTGCCCAGGCGTGTCGAACGACTCCAACGGCGGCATCCTCTTGCCGTTTTTCAGGTGCGATGGCGAACTTGCCGACACCGCCTGCTTGGACTTGTAGTCGTAGCTGAGCAGCGTGGTGAGCGACACGCTGATGGTACGGTTGGCGCGCAATGCCTGCACGGTGTCCTGGCGCTCGCCAGCGCGTGCACTGTGGAAACGGATGCCGCCGTCGGCCTTGCTGCTGGGATCTTCCGGCACCGCGCAGGTTTGGGTGCTGTCGGAAAACAGCACGGCCCCGGGGCCGCGTTCCGTCTGTTCAAAGCGCCAGCAGAGTCCCTCTTCGGTGAGCAGGCGCTGCACGAAATCGAGGTCCGATTCGCGGTACTGGCAGCAGTAGCTGCGCGGCACGGCCCTTTCCATGTAGCGGCGTACCTCATTGCTCCAGCGCCAGATCGCCAGCGGCAGGTACTGTTCGAACACCGCGTCGACGATTCCGAGCACGGACTTGTCTTGCCACACGCGGCTGTTGCGCGCCTGGCTCAAACGCCACATCCAGGGCACCAGGCGCAGGCGATAGCGGGCCAGCCCGCCCTCGCTGCCAAGCTTCGCGGCTTCGTTGATGGTGCCTGCAAAACTG
This sequence comes from Massilia glaciei, assembly GCF_003011895.2. Classification (GTDB taxonomy): domain Bacteria; phylum Pseudomonadota; class Gammaproteobacteria; order Burkholderiales; family Burkholderiaceae_D; genus Telluria_A; species Telluria_A glaciei. Next base: position 30,162 of record NZ_PXWF02000229.1, read on the forward strand.
GTGCGCGTGCCGTCGGCCAGGCTCACTTCGACGCTGGCCGGCTTCCCCAGCAACGGTTGAAGCTTGATGCGGGCGTTGGTCGACAGCACGATCACGTCGCGCCCACCAACGCCCTGCACCTCATCGTCGGCGACAAACGCCTCGACCAAAAAGCCTCCGGCGCCCAAGTCGGCGCCGCCAGCGCCCACCGTCAATTCATACAGCCTTGTAGTACTGGAAAACTGCGCCAGCGCGCTGGTGATCTGTTCGGTCAGGGTGGCGCTCATATGGGTTTTTCCGAATGGAAATTGACAACATCGGAAATTTACCAAGACAAATCGCGGGCGCGTTTATCATAAAACAATGTTTCATCTTAAATGCCGATTGCATGGCCGGCAGGGGAAATGACACACCCGTCGCAGTTTCCATGGTGCCGACCGTTGAACCACTAAAGAACTAGTGTGGGGCAGGAAGCAGGTAGTCGAATACGTAGACATGCTGGCCGTCGTCGATTTTGATTGCGAGCGTGCCGCTGATGCCAGATAACTGCTCGGTGCCCGAGTCGGGAACAATCACGACCGACAGCTTCTCCTTGGCTGCGCTCATGGTTCCGGCATGCTGGACGACGAAGCTACCCTTTCGGCCAGCCAGTGTGCCGGTGATTCGCTCGAGCGCGACATACGCCGCCGATCCCTTGGTGTCGGTGACGGCTGTCATCATCTCGCCTTTTCCGCTCGCGCTCAAGGCGCCTTGGTATTGCTTGTCGAGCGATATGCGCCCTATCGCCGTGCGTCCCGCATGCTCGGCCGGGGCAATAGGTTTCATCGTGATGGTAAAGGTTCCGCTTACTCGCATGGCTTTTTCTCCTGGTTGCTTGGTGGGTGCTGGCGCCAGCGCGCTGGCCTGCGTGGGGATCACGAATTGAAAGCAAACACCCGCGCAAATGACGGCGGCAGTCATACGGATAAATGGCATGGCGCTTTTTCCTTGGTGCGTGATTGGGTTATACAAAAGGGCTGGCAAGGCGGCTACTTTATTGCCGTCGCCCCAGAAAATATTGTATAAACCCGACATGAACATCAATGCGCCGAAAGGCCTCGTCGATCCCGCAGGCGCGTCGCGCAGGATAAGGCTCGCGACATATCCGCCCTCTCCATCATTGGCCGCGTTCGTCGATTATTTCTGGGTGGTCGAATGGGATATGCGCGATCGACCGCCCGAGGTGCAACGGGTGCTGCCATATCCGAACGCGCACCTCGTGTTTGACGCCGGACGCAGCGCCATTCACGGCGTGGTGCGGGGCGCGTTCGAGCGCCAGGTCGAAGGTGCGGGAAAGGTGCTCGGGGTGCGCTTCAAGCCGGGGGGACTGCGCCCGTTTATCGACCATCCGCTGTCACGCATCGTCGACACCACCATGCCGCTCGACGCGCTGCTCAAATGCGACGCGGCCGAAGCCGAAAGTCGCGTGCTGAGCCAGAACAGCGACGCCGGCATGATCGCCGTGGCTGGGGAAATGCTAGTTTCCGCGGCGCCTGTGCCCGATCCGCGCGCGCTGCTCGCCGCCCAAGCGGTCGCTGCCGCCGCGGCGGACAACGGACCGGTCAGCGTTGGCGCGCTGTGCGACGCGATGGAACTCGACGAGCGCTTCCTGCAACGGCTGTTCAGCAATTACGTCGGTGTTTCGCCGAAATGGGTGATCCAGCGCTTCCGATTGCAGGAGGCCGTCTGGCGCCTGTCCCACGGTGGCGCGGTCGACCTTGCCGCCTTGGCCGGCGCACTCGGCTTTTTCGACCAAGCCCACTTCACGCGCAATTTCACGAAGCTCGTTGGAAGTTCGCCGCTCGACTATTGGAAGTCGCAGCGCGCCGCCAAGTGAGCGGTTCTACAAAAATAAATAGCTAAGGCTCCTGCTATACAAAATCGAATAGCTCATGGATTTGCCTGCATCCACGCACGCGGCGACATGCCCGTCACTTGCGAAAACGCCCGCGAGAAAGAGGCCGCGCTCTGGTAGCCCAGTAGATCGGCCGCCGCCTTGACCGGCTTCCCCCTGCGCAGCAGGGTCTGCGCGATCGACACGCGCCATTTGCTCAGGTACTCGGCCGGCGTTTCCCCGGCATGTGATTTGAACGCGGCAGCGAACGCGCTGCGCGACATGCCGGCCACCTCGGCCATGGCCGCGAGCGACCAGTCGTGCCCGGGCCGTTCGTGCATCGCCGTGAGCGCCGCCGCGATCTTGGGGTGCGCCAGGCCCGTGAGCAGGCCGCGCGGCAGGTCGGCCTGGTCCGGATGGTCTAGCAGCCAGCGCAATAGTTGCAGCATCAGCACCTCGAACATCCGGTCGGCAAGGATGCGGCTGCCGCAGCGCACGGTTTCCGCTTCGGCGAACAGGAGCGCGAGCGTGTGGTCGAGGCCCTCGACCGCGCTCAAGGGCAGCACCACCAATGGCGGCAGCGCGCGCACCAAGGGGTGGTTCATGCCACCATCAAAGTCGACCGTCGCACAGACAAAGTCCGAGCCCTCCTCGGGAGCATTGTGGAAGGCGTGCGCCAGCGGACGGGGATAAAACAGCAGGCTCGGTTCGGTGATGACGATCTTGCGTGCAACGCCGTCGCGCGCGTTGTGCGTGACGGCCATCTCGCCGCGCCGCAACACATGCAGGAAACCGCGTCCGTGCTTGGCGTCGAAGTTGGTCACGCCGCACAGCGTTCCGGAATGGAACATGTGCATGCGCACGCGAAAGCGCTCGAGCAAGGCGGAGAGTCGGTCTATTGGTTCTGGCATGGCCTAAGTTGGACGATTTGCATCGTTTGATGTACGTAACGTTGCTTATGGTATCGCTTTTTGCCGGAAAATACTTGGGCGCTGAGGAATTCCCAGCCGACCACCACTTCAACCCAAGGAAACAGCCATGTCCCACATCCCCCTGATCGACCGTGCCAACGCCAACGACAAGAGCGGCCCGCTGCTTGACGCCATCAACGGCGCCTTCGGCAGCACGCCGAATATGTTCCGCGCTGTCGCGCACTCGCCCGCTGCGCTTGCCAGCATGTGGTCGTCGTTCGGCGCGCTCGGCGGCGGCGTGCTCGACGCCAAACTGGGCGAGCAGATCGCCGTCGCAATCGCCGACCGCAACGCCTGCGAATACTGCCTGGCGGCGCACACGGCGCTGGGCCGCAAGGCCGGCGCGAGCGCGGAAGAAATGCGCGCCGCGCAAGCCGGCGTCGCAGCCGATCCGAAGAGCGCCGCCGCGCTGCGCTTTGCGCTCAAGCTGGTCGAGGAGCGCGGCCAGATCGGCGCCGCCGACATCGAACAGTTGCGTTCAGCGGGCTTTGGCAACGAAGAAGTGGTCGAAATCGTCGCCCATGTCGCGTTGAATCTGTTCACAAACTACGTCAACGTCGCCTTCGCCGTGCCGGTGGACTTCCCTGCCGTGCCATTGCGCCGGGCAGCCTGACGCCCCGCACCGACAACAATTGGCTGACCTGGGGTCTGACCCCGGGTCAGACCTGGGGTCAGACCCCGGTTGAGCAATTGTCTGGCGGCAGAATTAGCGAATGCCCTTCAACCGGATCAGAATGAAGGAGATCAGTGTTGACATGACCGAATACAGTCCGCATTATGTCTTTTTGGTTATAAGCTTGGAGAGCCAACATGCGTTATTCGGAACAGATCAAGCCCATAAGCTATCTTAAGGACAACACCGCAAAGGTAGTGAGTGAAATTACCCGAACCCGCGAACCAATGATCATCACGCAAAATGGGGAGGCCACCTTTGTCGTTCGGGACATCAAGAGCTGGGAGCAAGACCAAGAAACACTGGCACTCCTCAAGATCCTCGCTTTAGGCCGCCAACAAATTGAACAGGGTGAATTTTGTTCTGCCGAGTCGGTATTTGCCGAACTGGATAAAGAAATGGATGGCACAGCCGATGCCGACATGAGACGTGCGGAATGAAGCTTCGCGCCCAGTTCACGCAAAATGCAAGAGCGGACCTACTTGAATTGAAAGAATTTGTACTTCAACAGTGGTCGCAACAGGCATGGAAAGCGGCATTCGCAGAAATTAGGCACGCGGTAGCGACGATCGAGTCTCATCCCGAGGCCGGGGCTATTTGCCCCGACCTCGCAGCCATCGGTATAACGGCGTACCGCCAAATCCTTACCAGCAAGAACCGCATCATTTACGAGGCGGACAAAGATGCAAATCTTATATTTGTGCATGTCGTCTGCGATCAAAGGCGAGACCTGCAGACACTGTTGATGAGGCGGCTTCTGCGAGCGTCAGGATCGCGCTGAGGGCGGCCCGCGCTTGCCGTCCGTCGGCCCGGCTGTCGATCCGTCACACGCGGGTTTGCCGCCGGGCCCGCCACGTTTAGAATGGCGGCATGAAAAATCCGCCCATCGTCGCAGCGTGGCATTCCCTGTGGGTGCTGCAAAAACAGCACAGCGAGCCCGCCTGGGCGCGCGTGCTCGCCTGCAGCGCCATGGCCATACTGCTCGGCACGGTCATGATGCTGCTGACCGGCTTGCTCACCGGCCTGGCCAGCGACGGCAACTGGTGGCTTGTCATGGCGCCCATCAACCTGTTGATTTGCCTTGCCATCGCCAACACGGTGCTCGCGCTGTTCCGCATCCTTGAACTGAGCTTGCCCGCGCAAACCCTCGCTTCCATCGCCGGCGGCGGCAAATGGCACGCGACCTTGCTCTTGAACGCGCTCGGCCTGGCCGGCATCGTGCTCGGTTTCGCGATCGCCATGCTGCTGCTCGCCGCGCGCTCGGGCCGCGGCCTCGACTACATCTACAGGAACGTCGAACACCAAGGCATCCATGTCAGGATGCTGCTGTTCGTGCTCGTGATCGGCTTCGCAAACTGGTTTTGGTGGCGCGTGCGCGCCAACCAACGCGCCCAGCGGCAACAGGCGACCGAGTCGCAGCTGCGCCTGCTGCAGGCCCAGATCGAACCGCACTTCCTGTTCAACACGCTGGCCAACGTGCAAAGCCTGATCGGGCACGACACACCCGGCGCCCGGCAGATGCTGGTCGACTTCACCGACTACCTGCGCGTGGGCCTGGACCAGTTGCGCCATGCCGACAGCACGCTCGCGCAGGAACTCGACATGGCGCGCAGCTACCTGCAGCTGTTTCAAATCCGCATGGGCGAGCGCCTCAGTTACACCATCGACGCCGATGCCGGGGCGCGCGCCGCGATCCTGCCGCCGTTGCTGTTGCAGCCGTTGATCGAGAACGCCATCACCCATGGCCTTGAACCAAAAGTCGAAGGCGGCGCCGTGCACATCCACGCCAGCGTGCGTGACGGGCGGCTCGAGATCGTGGTCACCGACGACGGCCTCGGCCTGGACGCCCCCCGGCGCCAGCGGCGCGCCGGCAACGGCATGGCGCTCGACAATATCCGCGCGCGGCTGCGCACCCGCTATGCCGGCAAGGCCGAACTGAGCGTGACGCCGCGCGCGGTTGGCACCCACGCCTCCATCCACCTCCCCTACACCGCACAACCATGACCAGCGCCCTGATCGCCGACGACGAACCCCACCTTGCCCAGCATCTCAAGGAACAGCTGATGCAACTGTGGCCCGAACTCGAGATCGTCTTCGTCGCAAAAAACGGCATCGAGGCGGCCGCGAAAATCGCCCAATTGCAGCCGGACCTCGCGTTCCTCGACATCCAGATGCCGGGCTTGAACGGGCTCGAAGTGGCGCAGGACATCGAAGGCCCGACCCGGGTGGTGTTCGTCACCGCCTATGACGAGTACGCCGTGCAGGCCTTCGACCACGCCGCGCTCGACTACCTGCTCAAGCCGCTCAAAAACGCGCGCCTGGCCCGCACGCTCGAGCGCGTCAAGCTGGCGCTGGCGACGCCGCCGGCCCCGGACGCGACCCTCGCGCAGGCATTGCAACGATTGCTGGTCGCGCCCGCCCCGGCTCCCCAGCGCCTGCGCTATGTGCGCGCCGCGCAAGGCCTGCTGACGCACCAGGTCGCGGTGGGCGACATCATGTTCTTCCACGCCGACGATAAATACACGGTCGTCAAGACGGCCGCCGGCGAGCACCTGATCCGCACCCCGATCGCCGAACTGGCCGGCCAGCTCGATCCGGACCAATTCTGGCAGGTGCACCGCTCCACGCTGATCAATCTGGACTTTCTGGCCGGCACCCGGCGCGACGAAACCAGCCGCCTGTTCGTGCGCCTGACCGGCCACGACGCCGAGTTGCCGGTCAGCCGCGCGTTCGTGCACCTGTTCAAGGCGATGTAGCGGCATGGGGTTCGCCGCGCAACTGCGCCGGGCATGGCCCGATTTCTGGATCTTGCGCAAGCGGCGCGCCGAACCGGCCTGGGCGCGCGTGCTCATCGCCAGTGCGGCCGCCCTCGCGCTCGGCTTCGCGCTGGTCGCGCTGGCGGGCCTGTTGCGGCTCGCGTGGTTCAAGCCGGACTGGTGGCTATCCGTGGGCATTCCGCTCGTCGTCGTCGGCGTCGCCGTGGGCAATACGCTGCTCGGCGTGTTCCGCGGGCTCGAGCTGGCACTGCCCGAGGCCGCGCTCGAACGGCTGCGAACGCATGCGGGCTGGCGCTCGGGCATCATCCTGAACGCGCTCGCCGCCGCCGGCATCGTGCTCGGCTGCGCGATCGGCATGGTCTTGGTCAATGCCCTTTACGATTCTGCCGCGCTCTCGGGCTACCAATGCTGTATCGGCACGGCGCATAACGTCACACTGAAGATTGACCTTGCGAGCGCGCGCCAACGGACCCACCTCGGGCTGTTTGTGCTGGTACTGGTCGGCGCGAACGTCATCTTTGGCTACCTGCGCGCACGCCAACGCGACAAGCGGCGCCGCGCCACCGAGGCGCAATTGCATCTGCTGCAGGCGCAGATCGAGCCGCAATTCCTGTTCAACACGCTCGCCGATGTGCAAGGCTTGCTCGACCACGATCCCGAGCGCGCGCGTCAGATGCTCGAGGAGTTCACCGACTACCTGCGCGCCAGCCTCGGCCAGTTGCGGCGGGCCGACAGCACGCTCGCCGCCGAGCTCGACATGGCGCAGTGCTATCTGCAACTGCTGCGCCTCCGGATGGGCGGGCGCCTGCGCTTTTCGATCGAGGCCAGCGTCGAGGCGCGCGCCGCCGTGGTGCCGCCGCTGCTGCTGCAGCCGCTCGTCGAGAATGCGATCAGGCATGGCCTCGAGCCCAGGGCCGAAGGTGGCACCGTGCGCATCCGCGCCGAGGTCCGGTCCGGCCGGCTTGAGGTTTGCGTGCTCGACGACGGGGTCGGACTGCCCGCCGCGCAGCAGCGGGCCGGCCTTGCGCTCGACAATATCCGGGCGCGCCTGCAAGCGCGCTACGGCGGCAACGCGGCGCTCACGCTGGCCGCGCACGCGCCCGGCACGCGCGCCGTGCTCGACTTGCCATTTGTCGGCGCTGGCCTCGACTCATCGCTTTCAAATTAAGTTCCGACTGGCCGTTCGGCATCCTCTTGTCTGTTCACACAACATTCAAAGAGGAGCAACACGATGCCATCCAAATGTCTCACTTTCCTGATTCTGATGGGCTTTGCGGCCCATACCTTGGCCGCCAACGAGAAGCCGTTCGAGCCCGACATGGTCGCCATCAAGGCCGGGCAGTTCACGATGGGCTCGAACAACTGGCTGAGCACCTCGCCCGAGCACACGGTGTCGGTCAAGGCGTTCAAGATGGCCAAGTACGAGGTGACGGTCAAAGAGTTTGCGCAATTCATCAGTGCGACGGGCCACAAAGCGCCAAGGCAGTGCATTCAAATGGCCGGCAACCCCTGGTTCGCGAGCATGGCCGGCAACTGGAACGCCAACACGCTTTCGCACAGCCGCTTTGAGCCGGTGACCTGCATCGGCCCCAAGGATGCCGACGCGTACATCAAATGGATGGCCAAGGAAACGGGCAAGAAGTACCGCCTGCCGACCGAGGCCGAATGGGAATACGCGCACCGGGCGGGCAGCACCCGCAAGTATTCGTTCGGGAACAACGAAGCGCTGGCCTGCCGCTACGGCAATATTGCGGACCGCTCTGCCGAGGCCGCGTTCAAGCGCGACTATGACGCCGAACAGCAAAAGGAGCGTGAAAAGCGCAGCAAGCGCGCGGAGATTCCGGCGAGTTGATGTCATGCCGGCAGCGCAAGGCGCAAGCGGGGCGAATGCCGGCCTGCTGCTTGCCGTTGGTCGGCGCCGCTGTCGATTCGTCGCAAGCCGTTTCACCGCAGCGCGCGGCTTCGGCATTCTTGAACTGTTCAAACAAATCCATTCACTTCACGACTACAAAAACCATGAAAAAACATTCCTTGCTCGCCCTGATCCTGATCGCCCACGCCGGTTCGGCAATGGCAGCCGATCCAATCCTCGAACCATCCATGGCCAGCATCCCGGCCGGCAGCTTTGCGATGGGCAGCCCGACCACCCTCGCCAAAGGCGACTACCCGGTCGAACAACCTGTCCACCAAGTCAACATCCCAGCCTTCCAGATGTCGCGCTACGAAGTCACGGTCGGGCAGTTCAGCCAGTTCGTCGAGGCCACCGGGCATACGCCCACGCTCGCCGAAGGCCAGCCCCCCGCAACCTGCTGGAAGCATGCGGCGAACGACTGGGGCATGGAAGCCGGAGCGGGCACCTGGAAGTCCAATGCATACCCGCAAAGCCCATACCACCCGGTGATGTGCGTCTCGTGGGCCGATGCCAAGGCGTACACCGCGTGGCTGGCGGAAAAAACCGGCAAGCCATACCGCCTGCCCAGCGAGTCGGAATGGGAATATGCGGCCCGCGCCGGAAGCCCGCACAATTACCATTTCGGCGCCGACGAGACGCAGCTTTGCCGCTACGGGAACATCCGCGACACCCTCGGGCGCGATGCGATCGGCAAGCTCACCAACAAACCCGGTGCCGAAGCGTTGTGCACCGATGGCTCGGCGTTCACCTCCATCGTCGGCATGTATGAGCCGAACCAGTTCGGACTGTATGACATGATCGGCAATCTCGGCGAAATCGTGGAAGACTGCGAGCACGCCAATTACACGGGCGCGCCCGCCGATGGCTCGGCCTGGACCACGAACTGCTCGAAGGATATGCGGATGCACCGGGGCGGCAGTTTCCAGTCGCGCGTCACCGCCACCTCCACCGGCCGCGGGCATACTGGCGCGACCAATGCCAGCAGCTTTGAAGGCTTCCGCGTCGCGCTGGGCATGCCCGGCCCGGCAACCCCGGCGGCGGGCACGATCGCCTTCGAAGCCGGGCTCGATAAGGCGCGCGCCGCCGAACGCGCGCGTCGGTGAAGTTGGGAGGGAAGTAGCAGAAATCGACGTCGTTCCTGCCATTGGAACACATGCGGTAGGAATAAAATTCTCGACATTGAAGCGAGCTGAATTGGCGCTTGGGCCGCTTCCGAAATCGTGTCGTGAGAAACTTAAAATCCATAAACCAACATCGTCCTCGCGCACGCGGGGACCCATAGAACTTTCGCGCATAGCAACCGTTCTATGGGTCCCCGCATGCGCGAGGACGATGTGGTTTCTTGCTAATTAAGTTCGATCCGCACGATTTCTGTGAACGATTTTTTGAACAACAATTACTTGGCGGCGGGTGCCGGCGCCGGTGCCGGCGTCACCGACGTCACCGCCGGCTTATTCCCGAGAACCTGCACAAAAATCTCATTCTGCTTGATCATGCCCAGCTCGTAGCGGGCCCGTTCCTCGACGGCGCCGGTGCCGTCCTTGAGGTCGCGCACCTCCGACTCGAGTTTGGCGTTGCGCGCCCTGAGCGCGACCGTCTTTTGCTGCGCCTCGACGACCTTGGCTTCAAGGTCCACCACGCGCAGCTTGCCGCCCTTCCCCAGCCATAGCGGAAACTGTATCAGCAGCAGCAAGGCTGCGAGAGCGAGCGTGATGATGCGCATGCGGACGATACCGGCCAGCGCGGCTGGCCGGTCCTGGTTCTTACTTCAGGTTGTAGAACGCGCCACGGCCGGGGTAGCTGGCGATGTCGCCCAGGTCTTCCTCGATGCGCAGCAGCTGGTTGTACTTGGCCATGCGGTCCGAACGCGACATCGAGCCGGTCTTGATCTGCAGGGCGTTGGTGCCAACGGCGATGTCGGCGATGGTCGAGTCCTCGGTCTCGCCGGAGCGGTGCGAAATGACGGCCGTGTAACCGGCGCGCTTGGCCATCTCGATCGCGGCGAAGGTCTCGGTCAGGGTGCCGATCTGGTTGATCTTGATCAGGATCGAGTTGGCGATGCCCTTGTCGATGCCCTCTTTGAGGATCTTGGTGTTGGTCACATACAGGTCGTCGCCGACCAGTTGCACCTTCTTGCCCAGCGCGTCGGTGAGGATCTTCCAGCCGTCCCAGTCGTTCTCGGCCATCGCGTCCTCGATCGAGATGATCGGGTACTTGTCGCACCAGGTCTCGAGCATGTGGGTGAATTCGGTCGCGCTCAGCTGCATGCCCTCGCCTTCAAGGTGGTACTTGCCATCCTTGTAGAACTCGCTCGCGGCGCAGTCGAGGCCGAGGCAGATCTGGGTGCCCGGCTCGTAGCCGGCCTGCTCGATCGCCTGCATGATCAGCTTGATCGCCTCCTCGTGGTTGGCGACCGACGGCGCGAAACCGCCCTCGTCGCCGACCGAGGTGGTCAGGCCTTTTTCGTGCAGGATCTTTTTGAGCGTGTGGAAAATCTCGGCGCCGTAGCGGATGGCTTCCTTGAACGAAGGCGCGCCGACCGGGATGATCATGAACTCCTGGATGTCGAGGTTGTTGTCGGCGTGCGCGCCGCCGTTGATGACGTTCATCATCGGCACCGGCATCTGCATCGCGCCCGAGCCGCCGAAGTAGCGGTACAGGGGCAGGCCGGCCTCTTCGGCGGCGGCCTTGGCCACGGCCATCGACACGGCCAGGATGGCGTTGGCGCCCAGGCGGCTCTTGTTCTCGGTGCCGTCGAGGTCGATCAGGGTGCGGTCGAGGAAGGCTTGCTCGTTGGCGTCGAGGCCCATGATGGCTTCGGCGATCTCGGTGTTGATGTTCTCGCAGGCTTGCAGCACGCCCTTGCCGAAATAGCGGCTTTTATCGCCGTCGCGCAATTCCATCGCCTCGCGCGAACCGGTCGAGGCGCCAGAAGGCACGGCCGCGCGGCCCATCACGCCGGACTCGAGCAACACGTCGCATTCGACAGTCGGATTGCCGCGCGAATCAATAATTTCACGGCCGATAATATCAACTATAGCACTCATGGTTCACTCTTTCGGTAAGGTGGGAAAGGGATCTGCGGACCCGCGGGTCCGCCTGCTGCGACGATCGCGCCGATGGGGGCGCGAACGTCAGGCGAAGCTGGTTTCGAGGAAGCCGGCGCGCTTGACCACGCGGTCGATCTCGACTAGCGTCGTGAGCAATTCTTTCATGCGGTCGAGCGGCATCGCGTTGGGGCCGTCGGACATCGCCTGCGCCGGGTTCGGATGGGTTTCCATGAACAGGCCTGCGATGCCGGCCGCCACCGCAGCGCGCGCCAGCACGGGGATGTGCTCGCGCTGGCCGCCCGAGGACGTGCCCTGCCCGCCGGGCAACTGCACCGAGTGGGTGCCGTCGAACACGACCGGGCAATTCGATTCGCGCATGATGGCCAGCGAACGCATGTCCGAGACCAGGTTGTTGTAGCCGAACGAGACACCGCGCTCGCAGGCCATGAAGTTGTCCTCTAACAGGCCGGCGGCCTTGGCGGCCGCGCGCGCCTTGTCGATCACGTTCTTCATGTCGCCGGGGGCGAGGAACTGGCCCTTTTTGATATTGACCGGCAGGCCGGACTGGGCGCAGGCGATGATGAAATCGGTCTGGCGGCACAGGAAGGCCGGGGTCTGCAGCACGTCGACGACGCTTGATACGGCCGGGATTTCCTCGATCGTGTGGATGTCGGTGAGCACCGGCACGCCGATCGTCTTTTTGACGTCGGCCAGGATCTCGAGGCCCTTGTCCATGCCGGGGCCGCGGAAGGTCGTGCCCGACGAGCGGTTGGCCTTGTCGAACGAGGACTTGTAGATGAACGGGATGCCCAGCGCCGAGGTGATCTCCTTGAGCGTGCCGGCGGTGTCCATCGCCATCTGGCGCGACTCGATCACGCAGGTGCCGGCGATCAGGAAGATCGGCTGGTCTAGGCCGACGTCGAATCCACAAAGTTTCATGCTGCCTCTCCTTGCTGCGAGTTCGTCCCGGCGTGCAGGGCGTGCTGCGCAATCGCGGCCTTGATGAACGAGATGAACAAGGGATGACCCGTGCGCGGGGTCGACTTGAATTCGGGATGGTACTGCACGCCCATGTACCAGGGGTGCGCGTTGTCACCGGTGCGGGACAATTCCATGATCTCGCACAGGTCCTCGGTCGGGGTGCGCGCCGACACGATCAGCCCGGCCGCCTCGACGCGCGCCAGGTAGTGGTTGTTGGCCTCGTAGCGGTGGCGGTGGCGCTCGGTCACGACGGAGCCGTAGATCTCGGCCGCCAGCGTGCCCGGGTTGACGGCGCAGGTTTGCGCGCCCAGGCGCATGGTGCCGCCCATGTCGGAGTTGACGTCGCGCTTTTCGACCTTGCCGTCGTGGTTCTGCCACTCGTTGATCAGGGCCACGACCGGCTGGTCGGTGTCCGGATCGAATTCGGTCGAGTTGGCGTTGGCCAGGCCGGCCATGTGGCGCGCGTATTCGATCAACGCGACCTGCATGCCCAGGCAGATGCCGAGGTAGGGGATCTTGTTTTCGCGGGCGTAGCGCGCGGCCATGATCTTGCCCTCGACGCCGCGCTTGCCGAAGCCGCCCGGCACCAGGATGGCATCGAACTTGGCCAGCTCGGCGCAACCGCGCGTTTCGATCTCCTCGGAGTCGATGTACTCGATGTTGACCCGGCTTTCGGTGTGGATGCCGGCGTGGCGCAGCGCCTCGGTGAGCGACTTGTAGGACTCGGTCAGGTCGACGTATTTGCCGACCATGCCGACCTTGACGGTGACCTTCGGGTTCTCGAGCGCGTGGATCAGCTTGCTCCACATGGTCAGGTCGGCCGGGGCCGCCTCGATCCCGAGCGCCTCGCAGATGATCGCGTCGAGACCCTGGTCGTGCAGCATCTGCGGCACCTTGTAGATCGTGTCGACGTCCCAGACCGAGATCACGGCCGCTTCCTCGACGTTCGAGAACAGCGAGATCTTGGCCCGCTCGTCGTTCGGGATCGGGCGGTCGGCGCGGCACAGCAGCGCGTTCGGCGAGATGCCGATCTCGCGCAGCTTTTGCACGCTGTGCTGGGTCGGCTTGGTCTTGAGTTCGCCCGCCGAGGCGATGTACGGCACCAGCGTCAGGTGCACGAAGGCGGCCGACTTGCGCCCGGCGCGCAGGCTCAGCTGGCGGGCCGCCTCGAGGAACGGCAGCGACTCGATGTCGCCGACGGTGCCGCCGATCTCGACCAGCGCCACGTCGGCGCCCTCGGCGCCGCGGTAGATGTAGTCCTGGATTTCGTTGGTGATGTGCGGAATGACCTGCACCGTCTTGCCAAGGTACTCGCCGCGGCGTTCCTTGCGGATCACCGACTCGTAGATCTGGCCCGTGGTGAAATTGTTCACCTTTTTCATGCGGGTGCTGATGAAACGCTCGTAGTGGCCGAGGTCGAGGTCGGTTTCGGCCCCGTCGTCGGTGACGAACACCTCGCCATGTTGCAAAGGACTCATGGTGCCCGGATCGACGTTGATGTACGGATCGAGCTTGAGCATGGTGACTTTAAGGCCGCGCGATTCGAGGATCGCGGCGAGAGAGGCGGCGGCTATCCCTTTTCCAAGGGAAGACACAACGCCACCGGTGACGAAGACAAATTTGGTCATTGCAGGAGGTGCCGAACGGCACGTGCGGGAAATTGAAATTATACCTTAAACGCGGCAATACTTCACCAAAACAAGGCAAAAATGCATAACGTGGTGCCAAGGCGAGCCATTCCCGGCCGCCCCCAAACCACATCGTCCTCGCGGATGCGGCGCGGCATGCGTCGTCGCCTCCGCGAGGACGGGGTGGCTTACTTTTTGTTGATCACATTGGTACGCAGCCAGCTTTCCATCCGCGAAAAATACCCCTCCACCATCTTGGTGGCCAATACGAAATCATCGGCATTGCCCGTCTTCGACTGCACAAAACTATGCCCGGTGTCTTTCAAATTCACCACCGTGAAATTCTTGTTGCCCGAGGCGATGCGCGCCTCCTCGAGCCGTTTGGCCGACTCGGCGCTCGGCACATTGTGGTCGAATTCGCCCAGGAACCACAACACCGGCACCTTGACCTTGGCCAGCGTGGCGGCCGGATCGAACGGCGCATTCTTGGCGGTCCAAGGACGGCCCCAGCCCTTCTCGGACTGGCCCAGCGGCCAGACGAATTTGGCCCAGGGCTTGACCTTGTGCACGGCCACGGCCGCGCTGAACTCGTCCCAGTCCGCCGGCGCCAGTTCGAACAACTGCATCGACGCCGCGTAAGCCTCGTTGGCATCGCCCTCGGACATGCCGCCCTCGCGCACCGTCCATGCGATCTCGTGCGCCATGGTCTCGGCCACCCGCACCGCCGAACCGGCGCGCACGATGACAAAGCTGACATCGTCGGAACGCGCGGCCATCAGCGGCGCGGTCCAGCCGCCCTGGCTGCTGCCGTGCACGCCGATGCGGCGCGCGTCGATGTCGGCGCGCTGCTTGAGCATGGCGACCCCGGCGAGCCAGTCGCCTGCGATGTCGTCCATGCCGGACTTCATCCAATCGCCCGTGGACGCGCCCGCCCCGCGCTTGTCGAGCGAGAGCACGGCCAATCCTTGGCGCACGAAGAAGCTGGTCCAGATCCCGAGGTTGCGCGTGACCGGCCCCGAGCCGTGCGCGAATACGACCGCCGGATGCGGCCCCTTGCCCAATGGCAGCGTCAACACACCCTTGAGCGTGACTTCTCCGTTGACGACCGTGACCTCCTCGACCCGGTGCGGGGCGATCTTCTTGGCCGTCATCCGCTTGTCGCCGTCGCGCCAGCGCATGCCCGTGATGGCGCCCTTGGCGTCCTTGATGAACTCGGCGCCTATGGCGAACGGATACGGCACGCCGATGCTCGGGCCCGACACGAAGCGCGTCGACGAAAGCGGGTACAACGGGCCTTCGCGCAGGGTCTTCTGGTCGATAAAGATGAGCATGCCGCCCATCTCGTCCATCGGACCCAAGTCGACCACATGGCCCGGGGCGACCTGGTAGCTGCCCGCGGCCTTGAAATTATCGGCCAGGTTGTTCGGCGCGGCCTGCACCAGCGTGAATTCGCCCGGGGTCTGGCCTTGCATGACCTTGCCGGTCAGCTTGCCATCGCGGCGCACGCCCTCGAACTTGAGCAACTCCGGGCCGCCCCGCAGCTCGAATTTTCCCGCCGCCGGGGTCAGCGTGAAATTGCTCATCGGGATGTTGCGCGCGTTCATCGACGGCACGTCGACCACGGACGGCGCATCCTTATACTCGGAGCGGTCGTGCACGATGATGCCGGTGCTCTTGCCGGCGACGGTGAATTCACCGAGCCACATTTTTCCGGGTGGAGGTCCATCCTGCGCGATGGCCGGCGCGCACGCGAGGCCGAGTGCCCACAGTGTGGCGATTGCTATTTTTTGGGTCATGGGTTCTTCCTTTTTATTTTGTGTTCATTTGCCGGTGCGGCTAGCGGGGCACCGCCGCGCACGATGCCCTGCCCATTGGTATTTACAATGGGTCGGATTCTATCGAAAGTCACCGCCGGCCGGGATAGTTGGCGACAGAATGCGCCAATGAGGGAATGAGCTGCAAAAATGCGCAAGGACTGCGTGTGTCAGCGAACAGACTTGAGGCGGATCAACGTCCATGCTCGAACTTTTATACAGGAGGTCCACTATGACTTACGAAGAACGCGATGCCTATGGCATGTATGTGAATACCGGCGACAAAGGTCCTGGCCCAGAACTGATGGGTGCGAACACCCTGATCGGCAACCATGTGCACAACCTGGTCGACGAACACCTCGGCGAGATCAAGGAAATCATGTTGGACATGCGCACCGGCAAGATCGCCTACGCGGTCATGTCCTTCGGCGGCGTCTTCACGATCGGCGAGAAGCTGTTCGCGGTGCCCTGGTCGGCGCTCACGCTCGACACCGTCAACAAGCGCTTCACGCTCAACCTCGAGAAAGAGAAGATCGAGAACGCGCCCGGCTTCGACACCAGCGACTGGCCCGACATGGCGAACCAGCAATGGGCGAGCCAGATCCACGGCTATTACGGCACCAACGCGCACTGACAGGCGTGTAAAACAAGGCGCGTAAAACAAGGCGCGTGGCCCCGGCGGGATTCGCCGGCGCCACGCGCTTTTTAATGGCCAAAGCATTTGGCTGACGCTTGTGGCCGATGCTTCGGACCGAAGCTTGTGGCCGACGCCTATGGCCGACGCCTATGGAAGATACGGTCAGCGCGCGATGGCCATGGTCGCCGGCGCATAACTGATGCGGCGCGTCTCCGACAGGCGCTCGCCGCGCACCTTGCCTTCAACCAATTCATAACCCATCAGGGCGAATACCCGCCCCTGCAGGAACAACGGGCGCGCGTTGCCGTACCAATCGACGCAGGAGGCGCGGCAGCCATCGTCGGTCTTGGACGGCTGCGACAGCAGCGAACCGAGCTCGTCGAGCCTGAGCCGCTTGTTGCGCAGATATAGCAACGAGGCGGCCGGACCGTATCCGCCGGCATTGCCGGCCCGGCCGTCGTGGGTGATCGGCAGGCCGACGATGCCGTCGTCGGCACGCTCGCTCTTATAGAAAAAGCCGTGGCTGCGCGCTTCGCTTTGCGCCGCGTTGCCGCGCACGTAGCGGTAGGCGAGCTCGGCCACGCGACCCAGTTTGATGCTCGAGAAATGCAAGTCCCCGGTGCGCGAACCAATCACGACCGCATCGGCGCCCATCGCCTCGATCCGCTCGACCGCGTGCGGCATCGACAGCGTCTGCGCCTCGCCCGCGCCATCCCAACGCACCGCGTGGAGCGCGTGGCGCGGCGCATCCGGCGGCGAGTTGACGTGCCTGGCAGAGCTGCCATAGAGCAAATACGCGCCGACGTAGCGGTTCTGCACGCCGTAGCGGTCGGCGTTGGGCAGCGCCCGATAGCTGTGCGCGGGGGCACTGTCACGCCCGTCCGAGAACGACTTCAGCGGCACCCGCATCAGGGCCACCTCGCCACTGCCCCGCTCGGCGCGCCACATGCCCTCGCCCCCGCCCTGGGCGCGCACCAGCACGTTGAGGTGGCCGTCGCCGCTTTCGAGGAACGAGAACTGGTCGACCGGCGCCCCGGCCACCTTGAGCGCGCTGGGCGCGCCGCCGTCGAGCGGAATGCGGAACAGGCCGGCCCCGCTGCGCCCACCCTCGGCCTGGCGTCCCGGCGCGGCCCACACGTACACCGACTCGCCCGACACATAAAACACCCTGCCCTGCGGCCCGAGCACGGCGCTGGCCTCGCACTTCATCTCGCGCGCGGCCAGGTCGCACACCGTCACCGTGTGCAATGCCAGGCGCGCGTGCGGTTCGATTGGATCGTCGGTGCGGTAGATGCGGGTGGCCGGCGCGATGCGCTCGAAGTCGGCCGGGGTGGCGTCCGGGCGCCATTTGCGCAGCGCCGGAAACTTGGACAAGGGGTCCGACTGGCCCGGGCGCAGGTACAAGGGCGTGTAGAAGATCAGCTTGCTGCCGATCTGCCGGCTCGCATAGTTGCGCGACGAATAGTAGTCGTTCGAGCGCATATGGTAGGTGGCGCGGTAGCGCAGCTGGCCGGCCCGGTCGATGTCGAACAGGCCGATCTCGGTGCCGCCGCGGCGGTAGCTGTAGCCGATCACCGCCACCGTGTCGCCGGAGATGAGCATTTCGTCGAACCAGCTGCCGGAGGGGTCGGTGCCGGGGGCGAAGGCGTCGATGGACGAGACCGGCTTGAGCCGGCCCTTGCCGATGTCGACCGTGAACAGCTTGCCGCGCCGCAGCATCACCAGATGCTGGCCGTGCACCTTGACGATGCCGCCCTCGTCCACGCCCGCGGTCTGGGTGTTGGTGACCGATTCGCCCGCCGCCTTGGCCGACGCCGACGGGGCCGCCGGGGCCGAAGGGGATGGCGGGGATGGCGGGGGCGCGTAGGCGGGCATGGGGATTGGGGAAGGCGGCGCCATCCCTGGCGCGACCGAATACATCGGTTCGCCCGCTGGTGCGGCATTGGCCATGGCCTTGGCCCTGGCTTTGGCCGCGGCCTCTTCGCGGGCGCGCTGTTCGTCCGCGTAACGCTTGAAAAACGCCTGCAGCGCGGCTTCGCTGGCGAACGCGGTCAGGGTCTTGGCCGGCGCGGTGTCGGCGGCCTGCGCCGGGCACGCGAGCGCCGCGGCGAACGCGAGCACCAGGCCAGCGGCGAGGCTGTGGGACGGCTTGGTGTGGGACGGCTTGGGGTGGGATGGCTTGGGGTGGGACGGCATCTTTTTCTCCTTTTAATGCCTGTGTCGGCAGTATCAGGAGAATGTAACGGAGCGCGCGCGAAAAAGGGGTTGGTGTTGCAATAAATAATGTACCGGCCCGCGGCGCAGGGAGAGCGATAGCAAAGTCCAAGACGCGAAAGCGCTTGCCGGCACGGGCCCGCCACGGCGGCTACTTACAAGCCTGCATCATCTCCATGTGTTTTTTCCTCATTTCCGGCGACATTGATTTGAATCGTTCGTCCATCATTGCCTGCCGTTCTTCGGGGGTTTTCGCACTCATCATATTTTTGTGCATGTCGCACATGGCCTTCATTTCCATCATCCCCCGCCCCATTCCCATTCCCCCGCCTGACGAGCCTGACGCGCCCGTAGCGCCTGACGAGCCTGTCGCGCCTGGCGCCATGGCCGCCGGTTGCGCGTCCTCGGCGCCAGCGTGGTGCTGGGCGTGCCTCCGCTCTTGCCAGGCCGCGCAGCCTCCCGTTGCCATTGCCGCCACCAAGGTGGCGACCCACGTCGCGGATCTGAATGTCGTTTTCATCGATAAACTCCTGTCAGGGTTGGATGCGATTCCGGACTGCCGATGCGCCAATACTAGCCCCCGGGACCGGCGATTTTCATGACCTGCATCAAAACATTCGGCCCGATCCGCGCCTATCAAATCCCGGCTGGCAACCTTGTCCCGCAAGGCGTCAACAAAAGTCGCGGCTGCGCGTGCCCAGCCGTCCCAGCATGTCCGACATGTCGACCAGTCGCTTGGCCACCAGGTGGCGCACCTCGCCCTCCTTCTGCCACACGCCGTAGACCCCGAGCAGCGTGGCGCCGAGCACTTCGCGGCGCTGCTGCTCGACCAGGCTGGGCCAGACGATCACGTTGACATTGCCCGTCTCGTCCTCGAGCGTGACGAACAGCACGCCCTTGGCCGTGCCCGGGCGCTGGCGCACGGTGACGATGCCGCAGGCGCGCGCGAGCTGGCCCTGCTTGTAGTCGTGCAAGGTGGCGGCCGGCATGAAGCGCCGCTCGAGCAACTTCGGGCGCAGCAGCGCCAGCGGATGGCGCCCCAGCGTCAGCCCCTGCGCGCGGTAGTCGCCGACGATCTCGTCGCCCTCGCTCGGGGCGCGCAGCGCCGGCGTCTCTTCAATCGGGCTGGTGGGGCGCAGCAAATCCTTGTCGGGCACCGCGCCGACCGCCTGCCACAGCGCCTGGCGCCGGTTGCCCGCCAGCGACATCAAGGCGTTGGCGCCGGCCAGCACCTGCAGGTCGTGGCGGTCGAGCCCGGCGCGCCGGGCCAGGTCGGCCACGCTGTCGAAGGGGCGGATCGCGCGCGCGTCCTCGATGCGCGCGGCGGCCTCGCGCCGCATGCCGCGCTGCAGCGACAGGCCCAGCCTGATCGCCGCCTGCCCGCCCGCCGGCACGCTAGAGGCCGGCTCGAGCGTCGAATCCCAGCCGCTGATGGCGATGTCGGCCGGGCGCACCGCGATGCCGTGGCGCCGCGCGTCCTGCACCAGTTGCGAGGGGCTGTAAAACCCCATCGGCTGGCTGTTGAGCAAGGCGCACAGGAAGGCGGCCGGCTCGTGGCACTTGAGCCACGAGCTCGCGTAGGCCAGCAGCGCGAAGCTGGCCGCGTGCGACTCCGGGAAACCGTATTCGCCAAAGCCCTGGATCTGGCTGAAGATGGCCTCGGCGAAGGCGAGCTCGTAGCCGCGCGCGAGCATGCCGTTGACGATGCGGCTGTAGTATTTCTCCATGCCGCCCTTGCGCTTCCAGGCCGCCATCGCGCGCCGCAGCTGGTCGGCCTCGCCCGGCGTGAAGCCGGCCGCGAGCATGGCCACCTGCATCACCTGCTCTTGGAAGATCGGCACCCCGAGCGTGCGCTCGAGCGCGAGCTTCATCTCCGGCTTGGGGTAGAGCACCGGCTCGAGCCCCTGGCGCCGGCGCAGGTAGGGGTGCACCATGCCGCCCTGGATCGGCCCCGGGCGCACGATCGCGACCTCGATGACGAGGTCGTAGAAGGTGCGCGGCCGGATCCGCGGCAGCATGCTCATCTGCGCGCGCGACTCGATCTGGAACACGCCGATGGTGTCGGCGGCGCAAATCATGTCGTAGGTGGCCTTGTCCTCGGCCGGGATGTCCTGCATCGAGAACACCGTGCCGCGCTGCTGCCCGACCAGCTCGAGCGTGCGGCGCAGCGCCGACAGCATGCCCAGCGCCAGGATGTCGACCTTGAGCAGGCCGAGCTCCTCGAGGTCGTTCTTGTCC